>NZ_JAFMOS010000598.1 GCF_019049755.1 Rahnella perminowiae | reverse complement strand
CCTTTTGTTTTTTCATGCTTTATGAAAAATTAATGCACCGCACCTTCCGGTTTTTTCTTCTGCGCACTCATGAAGTGATAAGTGAGCTTGTCAGCAGCCTTATCCAGTGCAACCGAGACGGAACCCCCGTCTACCAGTGAGCCAAACAGCAGCTCGTTGGCGAGTGGTTTTTTCAGGTTTTCCTGAACGGTACGGGTCATCGGACGTGCACCCATCGCACGGTCGTAGCCTTTCACTGTCAGCCAGTCGCGAGCCTCGTCACTGACTTCCAGAGAAACGCCTTTCGCATCCAGCTGCGCCTGCAGTTCGACGATAAATTTGTCGACAACCTGCTGGATAACTTCCGTAGACAGATGGTTGAACCAGATCACATTGTCCAGACGGTTACGGAATTCCGGCGTAAAGGTCCGTTTGATCTCTTCCATCGCATCCGGGCTGTTATCCTGATGCACCAGACCAATCGATTTACGTTCCGTTTCGCGAACACCGGCGTTAGTGGTCATCACCAGGATCACGTTACGGAAATCTGCTTTACGGCCGTTGTTATCGGTCAGCGTACCGTTGTCCATGACCTGCAGCAGCAGGTTGAAGACATCCGGGTGTGCCTTCTCGATTTCATCGAGCAGCACGACGGCGTGAGGATGTTTAATCACCGCATCCGTGAGCAAACCGCCCTGATCAAAACCAACATAGCCCGGAGGTGCACCGATCAAACGGCTGACCGTATGACGTTCCATGTATTCAGACATATCAAAACGCAACAGTTCGATATCCAGCGCTTTCGCCAGCTGAACGGTCACTTCGGTTTTCCCTACACCCGTCGGACCGGCGAAAAGGAATGAACCGACAGGCTTATGATCCTGACCCAGACCGGCACGACTCATCTTGATGGCTTCAGTCAATGCTTCGATGGCCGGATCCTGTCCGAAGACCAGCATTTTCAGACGGTCGCCCAGGTTTTTCAGCACATCACGGTCGGTTGCAGACACCGTTTTTTCAGGGATACGGGCAATACGTGCCACGACGCTTTCAATATCGCTGACATTGACGGTTTTCTTGCGCTTGCTGACCGGCATTAACCGGCTGCGTGCGCCTGCTTCGTCAATCACGTCGATGGCTTTGTCCGGCAGGTGGCGGTCATTAATGTATTTAACCGACAGCTCAACCGCCGCACGCACCGCTTTCGCGGTATAACGCACATCGTGATGCGCTTCGTATTTGGTTTTCAGGCCGTTAATGATCTGGACGGTTTCTTCAACGCTTGGCTCAGTAATATCAATTTTCTGGAAACGACGCGCCAGGGCACGGTCCTTTTCAAAAATATTGCTGAACTCCTGATAAGTTGTCGAACCGATCACCCGGATTTTACCGCTCGACAGCAACGGTTTAATGAGGTTTGCCGCATCCACCTGACCACCGGACGCCGCACCGGCACCAATAATCGTGTGGATTTCATCAATAAACAGAATGCTGTTCTTATCCTGCTCCAGCTGTTTGAGCAGAGATTTGAAACGTTTTTCGAAATCGCCGCGGTATTTCGTTCCCGCCAGCAACGAACCAATATCCAGAGAATACAGGGTACAATCGGCCATGACTTCAGGCACATCGCCCTGCTCGATTCGCCATGCCAGCCCTTCAGCAATGGCTGTTTTGCCAACGCCGGATTCACCCACCAGCAGCGGGTTATTTTTACGACGACGGCAGAGCACCTGAATGGCGCGCTCCAGTTCTTTATCACGGCCAATCAGCGGATCGATACCACCTACACGCGCTAACTGGTTAAGATTAGTGGTGAAGTTCTCCATACGATCTTCCCCTGCCGACTGTTCTTCGTTAACTGGGTTTTCCGCATTGTTTTGCGCCTGGCTGCCCGATTCATCTTTACGGGTACCGTGCGAGATAAAGTTCACCACATCAAGGCGGCTGACATCATGTTTGCGCAGTAAGTAGGCTGCCTGAGATTCCTGCTCGCTGAAAATTGCGACCAGAACGTTGGCGCCGGACACTTCACTGCGGCCAGAAGATTGCACGTGGAATACCGCACGTTGCAGAACGCGCTGGAAACTCAGCGTAGGCTGGGTGTCACGTTCTTCTTCACTGGCAGGTAAGGTAGGTGTGGTTTGCTCGATGAAGGCTTCCAGTTCCTGGCGCAGGGCCACTAAATCCACTGTACAAGCTTCAAGCGCTTCACGGGCAGCAGGGTTGCTGAGCAGTGCCAGCAACAGGTGCTCCACGGTCATAAACTCATGCCGGTGCTCACGGGCTCTTGCGAAAGCCATGTTGAGACTGAGTTCAAGTTCTTGATTGAGCATAGGCACCTCCCAAATAGATTGCCTTAATCAGGCTTTTTCCAGCGTACACAGCAACGGATGCTCATTCTCCTTGGCGTACTCATTTACGTGTGCGACCTTGGTTTCCGCGACTTCGGCGGTATAAACGCCGCATATCGCTTTACCTCTGTAGTGCACCTGGAGCATCAGTTGCGTTGCACGTTCAATATCATAAGAAAAGAACTTTTGCAGAACGTCAATCACAAATTCCATTGGAGTGTAATCGTCGTTGTTTAATATAACTTTATACATAGATGGCGGTTTTACCTCATCCTTTTGCTTATCCGCCGCCAAATGTTCGAAATTTAACCAGTCTTGATTGTTACCCATTGCCTGTTCATCACCTGTGAAGATCGTATTGGAAGCCAAATACATAAACGGGAAGGCCTTCTGCAGAGCCTCACGCTGTTATTCCTGTATTTTACCATCTCTGGCCTCACCTTGCCGCTGCACAAAATGTCTGCGTGCATCAGATAACGCTGGTCGAAAATTAACAAAATATGTCAATAGCGTTACCTGCTTCAAACTTTGGTTATCTGCTCCCCCGCCACAAATGCCGTTTCCTTGACGTCTAACTCTATTCCACTAGAGTGTAAATTCGTGAGCTGAACGGAGTTTAAGCCGGCCTGAACAGACGCTTATCCGCTGTGTTCCGGCCTTCGTGCTCACTCAACTGGCTTTATCTATTTACTACCAGACTAGTCATGAGAGGGATGTAGAAGCATGCAGACGGGTACTGTTAAATGGTTCAATAATGCTAAAGGCTTTGGCTTCATTTGCCCGCAAAATGGCGGTGAAGACATCTTCGCTCACTACTCCACTATCCAGATGGAGGGATACCGGACACTGAAGGCCGGCCAGCAGGTCAATTTCGACGTTCATGAAGGCCCAAAGGGGAATCATGCCAGTCTCATTATCCCGGTGGAAAGTGAAGCGGTCGCCTGACCGGTTCAGCATCACGCATCAGATAACGCTTCAACTGCAAATGCCGGTCAATCACTGACTGGCATTTTCATTTATGGGGGAGAATGCTTCCGGCTTCAAGCCCTCAGCGTGAAAAAAAGTACATTTTTTAGACACCAATTGCTAAGACATGACATATAACGAAGTAAGTCTAAACATAATCTCAACAAATCACGTTCTATTTCTCCCTAATTCACGCCGTTGTACACCCGTTTATTCTTGGCCTGATGAAATAGCCACTACAAAACTCTGGCTTATAACAACAGGTATTTCCATGACTACTTTCGGCTACCCTTCCGTAGAAAAGGCGCCACTTTCCGGCCTTCAGTTAATGAAAGCATTGCTCTCCCGTCAGATAACGCCCGGGCCGTCATGGGAATTACCGCGCTATCGCTTAAAATTCCTTTTCCGCACGCTGATCAATCCGTACAGAACGTTCGGATTACTCAGTTACCTGGCACAACACCCGCAGCGCGACGAGATCCTGACCGCGATGCCAGGCCTGCCGTGTAAATTACACCGGGTATATCAGGCAGCAAATATCACGCAGGAACAGGCAATGAAACGTATCA
Organism: Rahnella perminowiae; assembly: GCF_019049755.1. GTDB lineage: Bacteria > Pseudomonadota > Gammaproteobacteria > Enterobacterales > Enterobacteriaceae > Rahnella > Rahnella perminowiae. Next base: position 22,253 of record NZ_JAFMOS010000598.1, on the reverse strand, counting down.
CCGATCATTACGATATGATTGGCCACTGCCTGCCTGAAGCGATTAATCATGGCTATCTGAATAAAAAAACGATGGCCATTGCCACGGTGACCGGCAAAGAAGGACAGCATTTTTCTGTCACTTTTAATGCCATCAGCCGTTTGGATAAAGAAGGGGAAGCCACGCTGACCTTTAATAATCCTCAGGGTGAACCGATTGCGATTGTGACGTTCTCGTTTATCAACTATCAGGACCGTCCGACGCTGTTCATCGGTGCATTGCAGGGACCCCGCGCGCATGTCGATCATCAGGAAATTCAGACTGCGACCAAAGCCTGCCACGGCTTATTCCCTAAACGCCTGGTGATTGAAGCACTGACCACCCTTGCGGATGTGACTGGCATGAAGCAAATCATCGCGGTGGGTAATCACACCCATATCTATGAAAATCCGCGTTACAAAAAACGCAAAGGAATGGTGTTTGCCGATTACGACAGTTTCTGGGAAACCCTGGACGCCAAACCGGGCGATGATGGCTACTTCCACTTACCGTCGCAAATTGCCCACCGCCCGCTGGAAGAAATTGCCAGTAAACGACGCTCGGAATACCGTCGCCGTTACCAGCTGTTAGACGATCTGGAAACGCAGATCCGTCAAACTTTCTCCGGCGGTCATGGTCATCCGGTGCTGACTGAAAACAGCCAGGCTGCTTAATCTGCCCTGCCGCGTGCCAGCCATGCCACGCGGGAAAACATTTGCCGCAACAGCGCAGGGATCGACGAGGTTCCCCTCAGTGACGCCGCAAGTGCCACATCAATCGCCAGATCCGGTTTCGAACTGCGGTGAATCGCTTTATCGATAATTCTTCTCGGCGACATCGGCACATTGGCCGGTATCGCCGCATTTTTGCGATAAACGTCTTCGAAACCGTCACGATACAGGAAATGTTCGATGTCCTGAGTGGGTAACGCTGTCAGACGGTAACGCAGCGTATCGTCGTGGTTTTCGACATTAGCAATCACAGTTGCCGCATATTTGCGCCCTGCCTCGTCACCGTCGACCAGCGCATGCCATTCAATACCCATGTGCCGGGCAAAGCGTAGCAAAGGCTTCAGGCCGCACTGCGCAAACTCAATAACCTTGATCCCTTCCGATTCAAAATGATAGCCACACTGGCGCGCCAGCTGATTCAGCAGCCAGACTTCGGTTTCGCCTTCCACCAGCAACCAGCACCGGGCGAATAACGACGAGGGGCGGTTAAAGCGGATATGGAAAGCGATGCGGCGGCTGTCTTCCATGCTTAACCCTTCCGGCCCGATGGCGTAAGCCGCGACGCGACCGGACTCACGCACCAGCCGGCATATTTGCTCAACCGGCACCAGCGACAGCAAATCACCGGAATTGGTCGTGGTAATGCGTTGCAATGGCAACTGATCCAGTAATCCCCAGGCCACTGACAACATGATCGGATGCAAACGGGTTTCGGGGTCTTCAATGAGTAACAGCGGCCGTGCATCCGGGTGCAGTACCACCGAGCCTTTGGCCTGTAATAATGTCGAGAACATGCCAAGCAACATCACCCGCATACTGCGGCTGTTGGGTTCGGCAATCATACGATTGATGTTATCCAGTGAACGCCAGGCACGGCGGCTCTCCGCGCGGCCATGACGCTTTTGCTGCCACGGCGCGCTGCTGGAAGTGCCCTGCTCGGCAAAATAATGCTCCAGCAACTGTCGCATCGCCGAAAGGCCGCTGCGCAGCTCGCTGTTTTTCAGGGTCTGCGGACTGTGAACCAACTCGCGCGTCAGTTCATCCAGCTGTTTTGCCAGTTCTTCATTATTGGCTGCCAGCCTTGGTGCCAGTGTTTCACTGCGCAGGCGACGGATAAAGCGGGCATCGCGTAAACGTAATACCGGATTCAGACGGATCAGCGCCTGCGCCAGCGGATCTATTGTCACCAGGTTTAAAGGCTGACCATTCGACGACAGGAAACTGCGCAGCGTCATCACACTGCCATCATCGTCCAGTTCACCTTCCAGCCGGTAATAAATACGGTTCAGTTTGTCAGCACATTTAACCCAGAGCGGTGACAGCGGATTAAAACGGGGCGACATGTGATGCCCGGCCTGATTCTCACAAAAGGTAAACACTACGTGCAGATACTGTGATTTAGATTCTTCTTCGCCCGCCGGGAAATAAAAATCCTCCTCCTTAAAGCAATACAGTTTGGGTTCGGGAGAAAGCAGCAAAGTTAACGCATCGAGCAGGCTGGATTTCCCCCAGGCATTCTCGCCGATTAACACCGTGTTGGTCAGAAAGGATTCGGCCTGCCCCTGATGAGAAGAACCGGTGATCGATGCGCCACGTTGCGCGGGCTGCGTCAGCGTCAAAGACAGGCGGTTAATCCCGCGAAAACCGACAATATCAATACGTTCCAGATACATCAGACGCCTCCTGTGCGCTCAAAGCTTTCCTGAGCATGGCGTTAAAAATTGGTTCAGGTCAAGCTCACAACGATATCTCTGTGTGCCAAAGCTGCTTTACAGTCAGATAACTTTTCGTTAGCGTGGCGGGCGGTATTTTCTGTACTGCGCTCTACTCACGGAACCTCACTTTTCAGGGACTTTTGCATCATGTACTCCGGGTTGTTAATTATTCTCCTGCCGCTGATTGCCGGCTATCTCATTCCGCTAAAAAACCGTGCCCTGTTGCATCTTGTAAACCAGTTACTGAGCTGGATGGTGTACGTCATCCTGTTCATTATGGGCGTCAGTCTGGCTTTCCTCGATAACCTCAGCGCGAATTTGGTACTGATTTTCAAATATGCCGCCGTCAGTTTCCTGTGCATCTTCGTGATGAACTATGCCGCGCTGTGGCTGCTGGAACGCCGCAGGCCCTGGAAAACACAGTATAAACAGGAAAAATTACCGTCCCGCATTCATATGGCGCTGGAATCACTGAAACTGTGCGGCGTGGTGGTCGGCGGTTTTGCCCTGGGTCTGACACAATGGCACTGGCTGACTTTCGCGTCGCAGGCCAGTGAAATTGCGCTGTTATTCCTGCTGGCACTGGTCGGTCTGCAACTGCGTAACAGCAGTATGACCCTGCGTCAGATTATCCTGAACCGGCGCGGCATGATGGTGGCGATAGTGGTGGCCCTCAGCGCACTGGCTGGCGGCGCTCTTGCCGCTCTGCTGTTGGGTTTACCACTGAAAACCGGGCTGGCCATCGCCTCCGGTTATGGCTGGTATTCGCTTTCCGGCATCGTCCTGACGGATTCTTTCGGACCGGTGATTGGCAGCGCGGCCTTCTTTAATGATCTGGCCCGCGAACTCTGCGCCATTATGCTGATCCCGACACTGGTGCGCCGCAGCCGTTCGACGGCACTTGGCTTGTGCGGCGCCACATCCATGGACTTTACCCTGCCGGTATTACAGCGCAGTGGCGGGCTGGATATGGTGCCTCCGGCCGTGGTACACGGATTTATCCTCAGCCTGATTGCCCCGGTCTTAATGGCCTTTTTCTCTGCCTGATCCCTGCCCGTCCCGTTGCCGTTGTGCAGCGGGAAACTCCCTCAAAAATTGCGATAAATCAACTCCGCATCACTTTGTCTTAAAAATCCCTTCAATTCTGTCTCAGCCGGTTCTAGGCTTGCATTAAAACAAGCATTTAAAATGCAACTTTAAAAGGACCTCCTTATGTTTTGTGTGCAATGTGAACAAACAGTCCGTACCCCGGCGGGCAATGGTTGCGCGTATGCGCAGGGTATGTGTGGCAAAACGGCAGAAACCTCTGATTTACAAGATTTACTGGTTGCGGTGTTAGAAGGGTTATCCGCCTGGGCACTGACCGCACGAGGCTATGGCATCATCGATGAAGAGATCGACAGCTTCGCGCCCCGCGCTTTTTTCTCCACACTGACCAATGTAAACTTCGATTCTGAGCGTATCGTCGGGTATGCCCGGGAAGCCATTCTTTACCGCGAATCGCTGGCTGTCCGCTGCCGTCTGACGGATCCGCAAGTCACCGTCAGTCACCCCCTAGCCTCACTGGAACTGGTCAGCAATAACCTCAGCGAGCTGCAACAACAGGCCGGGCAATTTGCGCTCAACGGTGACAAAGCGCAGATAGGCGATGACATTCACGGCCTGCGCATGCTGTGTCTGTATGGTCTGAAAGGTGCGGCCGCGTATATGGAGCACGCGCATGTTCTGGGTCAGTCCGATACCGCCCTTTACGCCGAATATCATCGTCTGATGGCCTGGCTGGGCACACAACCGTCGGACATGGGCGAACTGCTCGCAAACGCGATGGCTATCGGCAAAATGAACTTTGGCGTGATGGCCATTCTGGATAAAGGCGAAACCGACGCTTACGGACATCCGCAACCAACGGCAGTCAACGTCCGTCCGCTGGCAGGCAAAGCGATTCTGATTTCCGGTCACGACCTGAAAGATTTGCAGATGCTGCTTGAGCAAACTGCCGGCACCGGCATCAACATTTACACTCACGGCGAAATGTTGCCGGCGCACGGTTATCCCGAACTGAAAAAATTCCCGCATCTGGCCGGTAACTATGGCAGCGGCTGGCAAAATCAGCAGGTGGAATTTGCTAAATTCCCCGGTCCTGTCGTCATGACCTCAAACTGTATCATTGACCCGAACGTCGGCAATTATGGCGACCGGATCTGGACCCGCAGCATCGTCGGCTGGCCGGGCGTACAACATCTGGAAGGTGAAGACTTTGCACCGGTGATTGCGCAGGCGTTGCAGCTTGCGGGCTTCCGTTACAGCGAAATTGAGCAGGAAATTACCGTCGGCTTTGGCCGCCAGACATTACTCAGCGCGGCAGACACCGTGATTGATTTGGTTGCCGCCAAAAAACTGCGCCACATCTTCCTGATCGGCGGCTGTGACGGCAGCCGCGGTGAACGCAGCTACTTCACCGATCTGGCACGCAGCGTCCCCCGGGACTGCCTGATCATGACGCTGGCCTGTGGCAAATACCGCTTCAACAAACTGGATTTCGGTACACTTGAAGGCCTGCCTCGCCTGCTGGACGTCGGGCAGTGTAATGATGCTTATTCCGCCATTATTCTGGCCGTGAACCTGGCCGAGAAATTAGGCTGCGGCGTGAACGATTTGCCCCTGAGCCTGGTGCTGTCGTGGTTTGAACAAAAAGCGATCGTGATCCTGCTGACCCTCCTGTCACTGGGCGTAAAAAATATTGCCACCGGCCCGACAGCACCGGCCTTCCTTACCGAAAACCTGCTGACGATCCTGAATGAAAAATTTGGCCTGCGTGCAATTACCTCGGTTGAGCAGGATCTGAAAACCATGTTGCCGGAGTAAGCTGAAATGAATTTTCCCTTATTTCCCGATCAGCCGACCGCCTTGTGCCAGAACCGTATGCAGGTATATTCCGTCACGCAGGAAACGCCGGATGTCCGCACGCTGTCGCTGATTAATCACGATGTGTATCCCTATCGTCCCGGCCAGTTTGCACTGGTGAATATTGGTCAGAGTGGCGACATACAGCGTGCCTACACGCTGTCCTCCACGCCGGGCAAGAGCCGTTTTATTCAACTGACGGTACGACGCATTGAAGGCGGCGAAGGTTCGCAATGGCTGACACAGCAGATAAAAGCCGGTGATTATCTCTGGCTGAGCGATGCGCAGGGGGAATTTACCTGTGACACGGAACAGCCTTTATTACTGCTGGCGGCTGGCTGTGGCGTGACGCCGGTCATGTCGATTACACGCGATATTCTGGCGCATCATCCGGCACAAAGCGTAAAAGTTTTTTACAGCGTGCGCCGTCCGAAGGACATTATCTTTGCCGAAGAGTGGCAGCAACTGGCGGCTAAATATTCACAGCTAAACCTGACTATCCTGGCGGAACATGATGCCGCACCGGGGCACATCGCCGGGCGTCTGAGCAAGGACTTGCTGCACAGTCAGGTGCCGGATATCAGTGAACGCCGGGTAATGATTTGTGGCCCTGCGCCTTATATGCAACTGGCCGGAGAATGGGCAAAAGCACTGGGCACCACGTCAGAAAATATCATTAAGGAACAGTTTCAGGCTGCGGAAACTGAAATATCGGCTGATCAGCAACTGACGCTGACCTGCCTGAAACCCTTACAGAATTACCGCGTACCGGTGGGCTCTGCTTTACTGGCTGCCATGGAACAGCATCATTTACCGGTGACCGCGGCCTGTCGTGCAGGTGTATGCGGCAGTTGTAAAACCCACATACTTTCCGGTGATTATCAGACGACCAGCCGCATGACGCTGACCGATGAGGAAGTCGCTCAGGGTTATGTGCTGGCCTGTAGCTGTCAGCTTCAGGGGGACGTCACCCTCGCCTGATCCCCGCACCTGCCGTCTGCCCGCACATGGCTTTTTACAGTCTGCTCGGGCAGATTTACAAATCTTCACCTCCCTCCTCTGTGTATTTTTGTATGGTTTAAGACTGAACATTCAAGGATGTAATCAGTGGACTATGCTTAATCCAGTCTTTTTTATGAAATTCACCGAGGGATATAAAGATGAAGCAGAGCGTAGCGTCATATCTGGCAAAAACTCTTGAAGCCGCAGGCGTAAAAAGGATCTGGGGCGTAACCGGCGATTCCCTGAACGGGCTAAGCGACAGTCTGAACCGCATGGGCACCATCGAATGGCTGGGCACGCGCCATGAAGAAGTGGCCGCCTTTGCCGCCGGTGCCGAAGCGCAAATTACCGGCGAACTGGCGGTTTGCGCCGGTTCCTGCGGGCCCGGTAACCTGCATCTGATCAACGGCCTGTTCGATTGCCATCGCAATCACGTCCCGGTGGTCGCCATTGCCGCACATATCCCGTCGAGTGAAATCGGCAGCGGTTACTTTCAGGAAACCCATCCCACCGAGTTATTCCGTGAATGCAGTCATTACTGCGAACTGATCAGTAATCCCGAGCAACTTCCTCAGGTACTGGCAATCGCCATGCGCAAAGCCATTCTTAACCGTGGTGTCTCAGTCATCGTATTACCGGGGGACGTGGCGCTCAGGCCTGCGCCGGAAGATGCCAAAGTCAGCTGGTATCCGCCCGTCTTGCCAAAAGTGACCCCGCAGCCGGCAGAACTGGAAAAGCTGGCCGGACTGCTGAACGGCGCAACCAACATTACGATGATGTGTGGCAGCGGCTGCGCAGGTGCGCACGACGAAGTGATTAAACTGGCGGAAACCCTGAAAGCGCCGGTGGTGCATGCCCTGCGCGGCAAAGAGCATATCGAGTGGGATAACCCGTACAGTGTTGGTATGACCGGGCTGATAGGTTTTTCTTCCGGTTATCATGCCATGCTTAATGCCGACACATTGATCCTGCTCGGCACGCAATTCCCGTATCGGGCGTTTTATCCGACCGATGCCAAAATCATCCAGATTGATATTAATCCGGGCAGTATCGGCGCACATTGCCATGTGGATATGGCGCTGGTCGGCGACATCAAATCGACCCTCACCGCACTGCTGCCGCAGTTACAGGTGAAAAATGAGCGCAAGTTCCTCGACAAGGCGCTCAGGCATTACGAAGAAGCCCGCAAAGACCTCGACGGGCTGGCGACGCCAAACGACAAGCAGCCGATCCACCCGCAATATCTTGCGCAGCAAATCAGTCGCTTCGCCGCTTCGGACGCGATTTTCACCTGCGACGTCGGCACGCCAACCGTCTGGGCCTGCCGTTACCTGCAAATGAACGGCCAGCGCCGCCTGCTCGGTTCGTTTAACCACGGCTCGATGGCCAATGCCATGCCGCAGGCGATTGGCGCACAGGCCATCGACCGTTCACGGCAAGTGGTTGCGCTGTGCGGTGACGGCGGCTTTGCGATGCTGATGGGCGATTTCCTGACGCTGGCACAGCAGAAACTGCCAGTGAAAATCATCATTTTCAACAACAGCGTACTGGGCTTTGTGGCAATGGAAATGAAATCCGGCGGTTACCTGACGGATGGCACCGAGCTGAAAAATCCGGATTTCGCCGCCATTGCCGAAGCCGCAGGCATCAAAGGCATTCGTGTCGAAAAAGCCTCAGACATCGACACCGCCCTGCAGGATGCGTTCGCTTACGAAGGACCGGTGCTGATTGATGTGATCACCGCCACTGAGGAACTGGCGATGCCACCGCAGATCAAATTTGAGCAGGCCAAAGGCTTCAGCCTGTACATGCTGCGCGCGGTGATCAGCGGTCGCGGCGACGAAGTGATTGAACTGGCAAAAACCAACTGGCTGCGATAACCCCGACAGGGCTATAGTGCATGATTAAATAATCATACCTGCCCCTTAAGGGGCAATTACCAGAAGGAAGCCACGTTGATCGATTTACGCAGTGATACCGTAACCCGCCCCAGTGAAGCGATGCGTCAGGCTATGGCCCGCGCTGAAGTCGGCGATGATGTCTACGGCGATGACCCGACGGTCAACGCTTTGCAGGACATGGCAGCAAAACTGTGCGGTAAAGAAGCCGCGCTGTTTTTACCGACCGGTACGCAGGCCAATCTGGTGGCGTTACTGACGCATTGCCAGCGCGGTGAAGAATATATTGTGGGTCAGAAAGCCCACAACTATATGTACGAAGCGGGTGGCGCTGCGGTGCTTGGCAGCATTCAGCCGCAGCCTCTGGACATGGATGCTGACGGTTCTATCCCGCTGGATAAAGTCGCTGCCGCTATCAAACCGGATGATATCCATTTTGCCCGCACCCGCCTGCTCAGCCTGGAAAACACTCACAGCGGCAAAGTGCTTCCGCTGGATTACCTGCAAAAAGCATTCGCTTTCACCCGCGAAAAAGGGCTGGCACTGCATATCGACGGTGCGCGCATCATGAATGCGGCAGTGGCGCTGAACGTAGAATTGCGTGAGATAACCCAGTATTGCGACACCCTGACCATCTGCCTGTCGAAAGGTCTGGGTGCGCCGATTGGTTCCCTGCTGGTCGGCAGCAAGGAGTACATCGGGCGTGCGAACCGCTGGCGCAAAATGACCGGCGGCGGTATGCGCCAGTCCGGTATTCTGGCCGCAGCGGCGATTTACGCGCTGGAAAATAACGTTGCGCGTCTGAAAGATGACCACGACAATGCACAGTGGCTGGCACAGGAACTGCGTAAAATCGGCGTTGAAATCGCTGAGCCCGGTGCGCAAACCAATGTGTTATACATTAAACAAAGCGCGGAACTGGCAGCCCGAATGGGGCCATGGATGCAGGAACGCGGTGTGATCATCAGTGCGGGACCGGTCACACGGGTGCTGACGCATATCAATATCAGCCGTGAAGATCTGCAAAAAGTCGTGGCGCTGTGGCAGGAATTCCTGCATCAGCACGCCTGACAGTCTGACCGGTTGGCGGCGATGCCTGCGCGATATCGCCGTACTTTCTGCTTTATCTCCCTTACACTGACCGAGCAAATGGAAATGCCAATCACCACACACACTGGCCGGATCGTCGTTCTCGGTGCCAGCGGGTATATCGGACAACATCTGACGGCACATCTGAGCCGGCAAGGTTTTCAGGTCACAGCAGCCGCGCGTCGTATCGAATGGCTGCAACAGCAAAAATGGCCAAACGTGCGCTGCTGCTTCGCGGATGTCTATCAGAGTAAAACGCTGGCTGCCGCCTTCGAAGGCGCTGACGTACTGGTGTATCTGGTGCATGCCATGGCAGAAGATGATGATTTACTCGAAAAAGAACGGCAGGCGGCACAGCACACCCTTCTTGCACTGAAAGATTCCTCCATTAAGCACATTGTTTATCTCGGCTCGATGCAGCCCGAAGGTAACCATTCTGCGCACTTGCAGGCGAGAAAGCTGACGGGTGATTTACTGCGCATGAGCACGATCCCGGTGACAGAACTGCGTACCGGCATTGTGATTGGTGCGGGTTCTGCTGCCTTTGAAGTCATGCGTGACATGGTATACAACCTGCCGGTGCTGACACCGCCGCGCTGGGTTCGCTCGAAGTCCTCGCCTATCGCACTGGAAAATCTGCTTAATTACCTACAGGGGCTGGTGGCGCAGCCTGCCACAGAGAATCAGATTCTGGAGGCTGCAGGACCGGAATACCTCAGTTATCAGGCGCTGTTTAAGCGCTTCATTGCGATGAGCGGTAAACGCCGCTGGCTGATCCCCGTTCCCCTGCCGACATCTTTTGTTTCGGTATATTTTCTCAGCCTGATCACCTCCGTTCCCACGTCGCTGGCAAAAGCGCTGATCCAGGGGCTGAACCACGATCTGCCCGCCGACAGTGAGAAACTGCAAAGGCTGATCCCGCAGACTCTGATCCCCATTGATGAGGCGATCCGCAGTACGCTGGAAAAAGAACAGCAACAAATCATGGATTCGCCGGACTGGGGATACGATCCTGACGCCCGCGCGCGCTGGCGGCCTGGCTACGGTTATTATCCGAAACAGGCGGGATTCACCCTGGAAACGTCGGCGTCAAAAGCTGCATTATGGAAAGTTATTCAGCAAACCGGGGGCGCTGAAGGGTATTTCTATGCCAACGGCTTGTGGAAAACGCGGGCACGGATCGACGATTTACTGGGCGGTGGCGTGACATACGGTCGCCCTGAACGGGATTTCCTGAAACCCGGCGATAAAATTGATGGCTGGAAAGTCATCGGGCTGAAACCGCAGCGGGAACTGGCGTTGTTATTTGGCATGAAGGCACCGGGACTCGGTCGTTTAACCTTCACGATTACCGACAACGGTGAAAGCCGCAGCCTGGATGTGCGTGCATGGTGGCATCCGGCGGGGTTCAGCGGACTGCTTTACTGGTTCAGTATGATGCCCGCTCATCAGTTTATTTTTCGTGGCATGGCAAAACGCATCGCCAGCCTTGCCCGGCAGAAAGACCGTTGCGGACGCTAAAGAGGGTCATTTAATCTGCTTTCAGACACAGCTTTCCCCCTTTCCCATTGCAACCCGCACAATTTCACGAAAGAATGGCACCCTTATTGCTCAGGGGTGCCAGAGCCCCTGACGCTGAAAACTATTTTTCTCTATTTTTGAAGGCATTGGCCTGTATATGAAGGTTTTGGTTACCGGTGCAAGTGGCGGTCTTGGACGAAATGCCGTTGAGTTTCTGCGAAATAAAGGCATCAAAGTCAGGGCGACAGGCCGTAATGCCGCCATGGGCTCGCTTTTGCAGAAAATGGGCGCGGAATTCATTCACGCCGATCTCACCACGCTGGTGTCTGCTCAGGCCAAAGCCCTGCTGGCAGACATCGATACCGTCTGGCACTGCTCAGGGCTGACGTCACCGTGGGGCAGTGAACAGGAATTCGAGCTGGCGAACGTGCGCGCCACACGACGTCTGGGCGAATGGTCCACCGCGTATGGCGTGGAAAACTTCGTGCATATTTCGTCACCGGCCATCTACTTCGATTTTCACCATCACCGCGATATCCGGGAAGACTTTCGCCCCCACCGTTTCGCCAACTCCTTTGCCCGCAGTAAAGCCGCCGGAGAACAGGTGATCCACACGCTGGCGTTGTCTAATCCACACACGCATTTTACGATTCTGCGCCCGCAGGGTATTTTCGGCCCGCATGACAACGTGATGTTGCCGCGTTTACTGCAAATGCTGAAATATGGCGGAACGCTGATGTTGCCTCGCGGCGGTGAAGCGCTGGTGGACATGACCTATGTCGGGAACGCGGTGCATGCCATGTGGCTGGCGACGCAATCACAGGCGACAGAATCTGGCCGCGCATTCAATATCACCAATCAGCAACCGCGTCCGCTGCGTACGCTGGTGAAACAGCTGATGGAAAATCTGGATATCAAATACCGCATCCGTTCAGTGCCGTATCCGCTGCTGGATATGATGGCCCGGGGTATGGAGCACATCAGCAAAAGCTCGCAGAAAGAACCGGTGCTGACGCATTACAGCGTGGCAAAACTGAATTTTGATCTCACGCTCGACACACAGCGTGCGCAGAAAGAGCTGGGCTATGTGCCGGTGATTTCACTCGATCAGGGAATAATCCGTACCGCCGACTGGCTGCGTGATCATGGTAAACTTCAGGGGTTGCACGGCATCGGCCCGAAACGCGACTGACTGACATCATCAGCCGCTGATGTCAGTCGTTCTTATCCGGAAACTGCTGTAATAACGCCCGGACAATCGCTTCGGTTTGAGCATCCGCATTGCCACGATAATCATTCTGGCGGAAATGCATCTGGAATGCCGCAATCACACGACGCTGCTGACGCGGCGTCATATTATCTTCCACTGAATATCCGTACGCTTTCAGCAACGCCAGCAACTGCGCCTGGCCGACAGGTTGCAGCGGATTACGTCCCGCCAGGTACTGATTCACACGCGCCGCATCCGGCCACGCGCCAATACCGCGTTCGGCCATCTCCTGCCACGGAAACAGCGGGCCGGGGTCATCTTTGCGCTGCGGCGCGATATCACTGTGCGCCACCACATTGCGCGGTTCTATCTGATAACGCGCAACAATTTCCTGGCTCAGATTAGCCAGTAAATCGATTTGCCCGGGCGGGAAAGGGTAGAATTTTTTGCCGAGCAAAGCGTTACTGTAGCCTTTGTTCTCCAGTTCTATTCCCACCGACGTATCATTGAGATTGGTTCGCCCGCGCCAGCCGCTGACGCCGGCATGCCAGGCGCGCATATTTTCCGGCACCAGTTGCCACGCCACCGGTTTACCCTCTTCAAGCGGCGGCTGTGCCGGGATCAGGTAATGTGCGCTGACGTGCTCATCTGTAAGCGTATTTAATGCGTTGTTGAAATCTTCCGCCGTGTAATGGATCACCAGAAAACGTATCCGCTGATCCTCGCCCTGCGCCTGTCTCGCCGTTTCCAGCCGGAACGGCGCATCAGCGTTCTGCTGGCTGGCGTGCTGACAACCGGCCAGCATGAACAATGCGGCAGTCAACAGGCCACGTTTCATACGCCGGCAGATCATTTGCGGTGCACAATCACTGCGGTGCCGGACACGCTGACCATCAGCATGCTGCTGTCTTTGCCCACGGTTTCATAATCAATATCAATACCGACAACCGCATTTGCCCCCCGCTCTTTGGCCTGTTCTTCCAGTTCACGGAAAGCAATCTCACGCGCCTTACGCAGCTCTTTTTCATAAGCGCCGGAACGTCCGCCAACGATATCGCGTACACCCGCGAAGAAATCGCGAAAGATGTTCGCCCCTAAAATCGCTTCGCCCGTGACTACGCCACAATATTCAGCGATGGTGAAACCTTCGAGAGTCGGGGTGGTAGAAATTTGCATGAGTATTCCTTATCAGTTGTCGTCCAGATCCTGGCAATAATGCCATTAATAGCATAAACCCTGCGCGCGCGATCCGGTTATTGCCTGTGACTGTTTTTCTCATCGCCATGCATTAAGCCAAATCGGTTTTATACTGTATGGTAAAGAACGTCATGGTGAAAATGTTCAATCTTTCAGTAAGGAATACAATGAAAAAGAAAACTCTCGTCGCCGTCATCCCGCTGGTGCTGATGTTAAGTGCCTGCACCACGGTAGAACCTGCCTATAAGGATATTGGTAGCCGCACCGCACCCTGTGTCGACGGCGGCCCTGACAGCGTTGCCCAGCAATTTTATGATTTTCGCATCAAACAAGGCGGCAGTGGATTACCCAATTCCAGCCAGCTTGCCGCGTACCGCCCTTATCTGAGCACTGCCTTGTATGATGCGCTGCTGAAAGCGCAGTCGCAGCCGAAAGTGGATATCGCTGCCTCACCGAACGAAAAAACCGGTGCTGGCTCAGGTGACGGCGACATTTTCTCCAGCTTGTTTGATGGCCCGACATCGGCCTCCGTTGACAGCGCCTCCAGCATTCCGAATACCGACGCCCGTAACATTCCCCTGCGAGTCACCTTCACGCATGAAAAAGACAAAGGCGCATCGACAAGCTGGAAAGATGAAGTGCTGATGGTCCGTGAGGGTAAATGCTGGACGGTAGACGATGTGCGGTACATGGCAAATCTCGATTTCGCTTCCAGCGGCACACTGCGCCAGGTTTTAGAACATCAGTAATCCCTTCTTTACGTAAAAAAGCGTATGCATCATGTTGGACGGCAATGAATTTCATCGCCGTTCAACATGTACCCTACAATTACGCAACAACATGTTGTGCTAAACTTTGGCATTCCTGCGGCAACACATAATTTTTAAGCCGCGATCGTTGCATAACTATGCTGTGGAAGTTACCATCTGCGGCATCAATGGCTATTCACTATTTGCGCATGAGTATTCAACTAAATAGCATCAACTGCTTCTACGGCGTGCATCAGGCGCTTTTTGACATTCAGCTGGACTGCCCCGCTGGTGAAACTCTGGTTTTACTCGGGCCAAGTGGTGCAGGCAAAAGCTCCCTGTTGCGGGTTCTGAACCTGCTGGAAATGCCGCGTTCGGGCACATTGCAGATCGCCGGTAACACCTTCGATTTCACCCGCAAGCCGGATGAAAAAGCCGTTCGCGAATTGCGTCAGAATGTCGGCATGGTCTTCCAGCAATACAATCTGTGGCCGCACCGCACCGTGCTCGACAACTTACTGGAAGCCCCGATACGTGTACTGGGGCTGACAAAAGAGGTCGCGATGCAACGTGCCCAGAAATTGCTGACCCGTCTGCGTCTGACCGATTACGCCGATCGTTTTCCGTTGCATCTTTCCGGTGGCCAGCAACAGCGTGTGGCTATTGCCCGTGCGCTGATGATGGAGCCTCAGGTTCTGCTGTTTGATGAACCGACCGCCGCGCTTGACCCGGAAATCACCGCCCAGATCGTCAGCATTATTCGCGAACTGGCCGGTACCGGCATTACTCAGGTTATCGTGACCCACGAAGTTGAAGTTGCGCGTAAAACCGCCAGCCGCGTGGTGTACATGGAAAATGGCCGCATTGTCGAGCAAGGCGATGCCTCCGTTTTCGCACAGCCGCAAACCAAAGAGTTTGCCAGCTACCTTTCCCACTAAACGGTCTTTCTATCAATATATTGATTGATGTTTCTACGGAGTTTGCGATGAAAAAATTAGTAATTGCCGCGGTTCTGGCTACCGTCAGTTTGTCTGCCAGCGCTGCTGATACCATCCGTTTCGCGATGGAAGCGTCTTATCCTCCGTTTGAGTTTGTAGACTCCAGCAATCAGATCCAGGGCTTTGACGTCGATCTGGCTAATGCCATGTGTAAAGAGATGCAGGCGACCTGTACGTTCACTAATCAGGCATTCGACAGCCTGATCCCAAGCCTGAAGTTCCGTCGTTTTGACGCGGTCATTTCCGGCATGGACATCACGCCAGAACGTCAGAAACAAGTGGCTTTCACCAACCCGTACTATGACAACTCAGCGATTTTCATCGCCCATTCTGGTCAGTTCACTGACGTTGCAGCACTCAAAGGCAAACGTGTCGGTATGCAAAACGGC
This sequence comes from Rahnella perminowiae, assembly GCF_019049755.1. Lineage (GTDB taxonomy): Bacteria > Pseudomonadota > Gammaproteobacteria > Enterobacterales > Enterobacteriaceae > Rahnella > Rahnella perminowiae. Next base: position 6,832 of record NZ_JAFMOS010000598.1, on the reverse strand, counting down.
ACGACTCATCAGAAATACCTGATGGATAAGCACCCTGAAATCACTGCCGTTCCTTACGACAGCTATCAGAATGCCGTGCTGGATCTGAAAAATGGTCGTCTGGACGCCGTATTTGGTGACACCGCCGTGGTGAACGAATGGCTGAAACAGAACAAAAATCTGGCCGCTGTGGGTGACAAAATCACTGACCCGACCTACTTCGGTACCGGCCTGGGTGTTGCGGTTCGTCAGAACAATACGGAATTGCTGACTAAACTGAATGATGCTCTGGCAAAAGTGAAAGCAGACGGCACTTACAAGACGCTGTATTCAAAATGGTTCCAGCAATAAGTTTGCCTATCAATGACTGAATTCCAACCTTTAGCAAGCGCCGCCGGGATGACCGTCGGCCTTGCCGTTTGTGCGCTGATCCTCGGCCTGGTGCTGGCGATGATCTTCGCCGTCTGGGAATCCGCGCCGTGGAAGCCGCTTAGCTGGCTCGGCACCGCGTGGGTAACCGTGCTGCGCGGTCTGCCGGAAATCCTGGTGGTGCTGTTCATCTATTTTGGTTCATCGCAACTGCTGATGGTGCTGGCTGACGGCTTTAATATCAATCTCGGCCTGTTCGCTATTCCGGTCAAACTGCCCATCGAGAACTTCGAAGTCAGCCCGTTTGTGTGCGGGGTGATCGCGCTTTCTTTGCTGTATTCGGCTTACGCTTCACAGACTCTGCGCGGTGCACTGAAAGCCGTACCGCAAGGACAATGGGAATCCGGTCAGGTACTGGGCATGAAAAAATCGGCGATTTTCTTCCGTCTGATCATGCCGCAGATGTGGCGCCATGCGTTGCCGGGGCTGAGTAATCAGTGGCTGGTTCTGCTTAAAGATACCGCGCTGGTGTCGCTTATCAGCGTCAATGATCTGATGCTGCAAACCAAAAGCATTGCCACCCGCACGCAGGAGCCGTTTACCTGGTATGTGATTGCGGCGTGTATTTATCTGCTTGTCACCCTGTTCAGCCAGTTCGTGATTAAACGCATCGAACTGCGTACCACACGCTTTGAACGGAGTGCTTCCTGATGTGGGAATATTTACCTGAAGTTCTGAAAGGTTTGCACACCAGCCTGACGCTGACCGTGGCTGCGCTGCTTGTGGCGCTGCTGATGGCGATGATTTTCACCGTTATGCTGACGCTGAAAGTGCAGATTGCCAGCCAGATCGTCAAAGGTTACATCACGCTGTTTACCGGTACACCGTTGCTGGTGCAGATCTTCCTTATCTATTATGGTCCGGGTCAGTTTCCATCGATCCGGGAGATTCCCTGGTTATGGGAGGTGCTGTCGCAGCCGTGGCTTTGTGCGATGTTTGCCCTGGCGCTGAACAGCGCGGCGTATACCACACAGCTGTTTACGGGTGCGGTACGTGCCATTCCGTCTGGTCAGTGGCAATCCTGCGAAGCGCTGGGCATGTCTAAACCACAGACCCTGCGCATTCTGTTGCCTTATGCCTTCAAGCGCGCATTGTCGTCATATTCTAACGAAGTGGTGCTGGTGTTTAAAAGTACCTCGCTGGCCTACACCATTACGCTGATGGATGTGATGGGCCACAGTCAGCTGATGTACGGGCGGACCTATGACGTGATGGTGTTCGGTGCCGCAGGGGTGGTTTATCTTTGTGTGAACGGGTTGCTGACCCTGATGATGCGCCTGATTGAGCGTCGCGCCCTGGCGTTTGAACGTCGCAACTGATACTGATAGCCAGATAGCACTCTGCAGGGACGAGAAATCGTCCCTTTTTTGTGTCTGAAAACCAGCCTCATTCCATTTTTATAGTTTTTTAATCAATTTTATTGCATATAAATTCATTTAGTGGCACTTTATCAGACGGTCTCACTTCCTGCCAGTTGCCAGATTAGAGTAATAAAATCAGTAAACTGTACCAAGAAGGGAATGTCATTTTTTAAACAGGAACGTATTGCATGAAAAAGCTGATCCTCGCTGCCCTCTTGTCTGCCAGTGCTTTTGCTGCCACCGCCGCTGATACTCTTCGTTTCGGCACTTCTGCCACTTATCCGCCGTTTGAATCGATCGGAGCTGATAACCAGATTATTGGTTTTGATATCGATCTGGCGAAAGCGCTGTGCAAGCAAATGCAGGAAACCTGTACTTTCACCAATCAGCCGTTTGATGGTCTGATCCCGGCACTGAAATTCCGTCGTTTCGATGTGATTATTTCCGGTATGGATATCACCGAAGAGCGCAGCAAACAGGTGACGTTCACCCAGCCTTACTATGCCAACACCGCGATGATCATCGGGCCGAAAGGCAAGTTCGCTTCTGTTGCGGACCTGAAAGGTAAACGCGTCGGCCTGGAGAATGGCACCACACACCAGAAATACCTGATGGAAAAGCATCCTGAAATCACCACGGTCGGCTACGACAGCTATCAGAATGCGATTCTGGATCTCAAGAGTGGTCGCCTGGACGGACTGTTAGGGGATACCGCGGTCCTGAACGGCTGGCTGAAATCCAATCCGAACCTGGGTGAAGTCGGTGAACTGATTAAAGATCCGCAATATTTTGGTACCGGCGTCGGCATGGCAGTGCGCCCTGATAATCAGGCACTGCTGGCGAAGCTGAACACGGCACTTGAAGAAATTAAAGCCAACGGCGAGTTCCAAAAGATCAATGACAAGTGGTTCCCGGCTCACTGATTCCCGCTTAAATCTCTTTTAACAGTCGTCTGAAAAGGCGGCTGTTATGCGTGATATCTCCCAAATATGCAACGAAGCAGAACTTATTACATCTAAAAAGTGATATTCGTCACACTACATTCATGGAATGACTTTTACACTGTTCAACCGTAATCACTGCGAGATCGAATGTTTATGCACGCACGTTTTCACACCGCCTTTGCGGCACTCCCTGAAAATTTATCCTCCGCCCTTGAGCCGTTTCTGCGACATGATGACTTCCCGGCAATGCTCACTGCGGCTGACGTTGCGCAGATAAAACAGGCGACCGGGCTGGACGATGGCGCGCTGGCATTTGCTCTGTTGCCTCTGGCCGCGGCCTGCTCCGTTACACCTATCTCTCATTTTAATGTGGGCGCAGTGGCGCGCGGCACGTCGGGTAACCTGTATTTCGGTGCCAATATGGAGTTTGCCGGTGCCCCCATGCAACAGACAGTGCATGCAGAACAGTCAGCGGTAACCCACGCCTGGTTGCGCGGTGAAACCCGTCTGGTGTCGATTACCGTGAATTACACCCCCTGCGGCCATTGCCGCCAGTTTATGAATGAGCTGGCCAGCGGCACGGCACTGGATATTCATCTGCCCGATCGTGATGTGGCAACACTTGGCGATTATTTGCCGCACTCCTTTGGCCCGAAAGATCTGGACATCACGACCCTGCTGATGGACCGGGTAAACCACGGTTATACACTGAAAGATGCTGACTCCCTGGCACTTATTGCGCTGGATGCCTGCAATCAAAGTCATGCACCTTACAGTAAGTCACACAGCGGTGTGGCGCTGGAAACGCACAACGGTAAGCAGTTCGGGGGACGTTATGCCGAAAATGCCGCGTTCAACCCGGGCCTTCCTCCGTTGCAAGCCGCGTTAATCCTGCTGAATATGTCAGGGGAAGATTGCCACAACGTTCGCCGGGCAATACTGGTTGAACAAAAAGAAGCGTTGATCACTCAAAACGATGCTACGCGTGCCACCTTAACAGCGCTGGGCTGCGAAGATATCACCACGCTGACCTGCTGATAATGTGAGCCGGTTAACACTAAAGGCTCCGTTTCCGGAGTCTTTAGTTACATAACATTTTCATTACATTTGTCATTTGTAATACTTATTTCCTCTCTGTTACCCTCACCGCTCCGAAATATAAAAAACAACATTCTGACAACCGGAAGAGTAAAACGATGGAACTTGAATACGAAAGTAAACGCCCCCTGTACATTCCTCACGCTGGCCCGATCCTGTTAGAGTTTCCGTTACTGAATAAAGGCAGCGCTTTTACTGAAGAAGAGCGCAGTAACTTTAACCTTCATGGTTTGCTGCCTGAAGCAGTAGAGACCATCGAAGAACAGGCTGACCGTGCCTACCGCCAGTTTCAGAATTTCAAAACCGATATTGATAAACACATCTATCTGAGAAATATTCAGGACACCAATGAGACGTTGTTTTACCGTCTGCTGGACAGTCATCTCAGCGAAATGATGCCGGTGATTTATACACCGACGGTCGGCGAAGCCTGTGAGCACTTTTCCGATATTTACCGCCGCGCCCGTGGCCTGTTTATCTCTTATCCGAACCGCGCCCACATCGACGACATGCTGCAAAACGCCACCAAGCAACACGTTAAAGTTGTGGTGGTGACCGATGGCGAACGCATTCTCGGCCTGGGTGATCAGGGTATCGGCGGCATGGGCATTCCTATCGGTAAGCTTTCTCTGTACACCGCCTGTGGTGGCATCAGCCCGGCGTATACCTTGCCGGTGGTACTGGACGCCGGCACTAACAATCCGCAATTACTGAACGACCCGCTGTACATGGGCTGGCGTCATCCGCGCATTACCGGCGAAGAATATGAAGCGTTCGTTGATCAGTTCATCCAGGCGGTAAAAATCCGCTGGCCGAACGTGCTGTTGCAGTTTGAAGATTTCGCGCAGAAAAATGCCATGCCGATCCTCGAACGCTACCGTGATGAGCTGTGCTGCTTTAACGACGATATTCAGGGCACAGCTTCCGTGGCCTTGGGCAGCCTGATCGCCGCCAGTAAAGCCGCCGGTGGCAAACTGAGCGATCAGACCGTCACCTTCCTCGGCGCTGGCTCTGCCGGTTGTGGTATCGCAGAACAAATCGTTGCGCAGATGAAATCTGAAGGTCTGAGCGAAGAAGAAGCCCGTGCAAAGGTCTTTATGGTCGACCGCTTTGGCTTACTGACCGACAAACTGCCTAACCTGCTGGATTTCCAGAGTAAACTGGTACAAAAAAGCAGCGCGCTGGCCAGCTGGGGCATGGAAAGCGACAGTGTCTCCCTGCTTGATGTGGTGCGTAACGCCAAGCCAACGGTACTGATCGGGGTTTCCGGCCAGCCAGGCCTGTTCACCGAAGAAATCATTCGTGAGATGCACAAACACTGCGCCCGTCCGGTGGTGTTGCCGCTCAGTAATCCGACATCCCGCGTTGAAGCCACACCGGCTGATATTCTGAACTGGACCGACGGCGCCGCGCTGGTCGCCACCGGCAGCCCGTTTGCTCCCGTGAGTCACAAAGGCAAGCTTTACCCTATCGCACAATGTAACAACTCCTTTATCTTCCCGGGTATCGGGCTGGGTGTGATTGCCTCGGGTGCCACCCGCGTTACTGACGGTATGCTGATGGCTGCCAGCCGGACGCTGGCAGAGTGTTCGCCGCTGGCCACTGAAGGCACAGGTTCGTTGCTGCCGGACGTTGATGATATTCAGGGTGTATCTAAATGCATCGCGATGGCCGTCGGTAAAGCCGCCCAATTGCAGGGCGTGGCGATGGTCACGTCAGAAGATTCGCTGTCGAAAGCCATCGAGCACAACTTCTGGGCACCGCAGTACCGGAGTTATAAACGTACGTCTTTCTGATCCCGCTGTAGCAAAAGAGTTCAGAGACCATGATCCAGACCAATGCTTGGTGCGTTGGTCTTTTTTTTCGTCCAAATTGGAAGGCGTCGCGCAGATTAAGAAGTAATTTACTGAAAAATGCTGAAAAAACCTGCGAAGCCTGTGGATGCGGAGTCCCACGTATTGCGAAGCCCGAAGAGGTAAAGTAGCCTTGGATCCGATTTCCATCTGGTCATAACAGGGATACCTATGATTAAGCGACTTATAGCTGGCGTTTTCGGCATCATGATTCTGATGCTGGCTGTCGCTATTGGGCTTGATCAGTGGATCAGTTTACGTACCCAGCCCTATATTTATGATGAGGTCCAGACCCTGCCACACCGTCAGGTTGGCGTGGTGCTCGGAACGGCGAAGTATTACCGGACCGGAGTCATCAATCAGTATTATCTGTACCGCATCCAGGGCGCGATTAACGCGTACAACAGCGGCAAGGTAAAATATCTGCTGCTGAGCGGTGATAACGCACAGCAAAGTTATAATGAGCCAAGCACCATGCGCCGTGACCTGATCGCTGCAGGTATCCCCGCCAGCGATATCGTGCTCGACTACGCCGGATTCCGTACACTGGATTCCATCGTCAGAACCCGCAAGGTCTTCGACACCAACGATTTCATCATCATTACGCAGCGTTTCCACTGCGAGCGGGCATTATTCATCGCATTGCATATGGGCATTCAGGCGCAATGTTTCGCCGTCCCTTCGCCGAAGAATATGCTCAGTGTACGCAGCCGCGAGATCTTCGCCCGCCTCGGCGCACTGACGGATTTGTATCTGCTTAAGCGCGAACCCCGCTTCCTCGGCCCGCTGATCCCCATTCCTGCGGTACACACTATTCCGGACGATGCTCAGGGCTATCCGGCAGTAACCCCCGAACAACTGCTTGAACTGCAACAACAACTGGAAGCCGAAAAGAAAGCGGCTATTGCCAAAGCCGCGGCCGATAAGGCAGCAGCTGAAAAGGCCGCAGCAGACAAAGCGGCCGCAGACGAAGCGGCCCGGCTGAAAGCAGAACAGGAAGCCAATGACGCGGCAGAGGATGAAACGGAAGATGTTGAGCCGACCGCGAAACCGGAGCCGGTGAAGCCGGTAGGCAGAAACCCTTTCCAGCAGTGATCGCCGGACTGCTCCCTCCCCTGCGAAAGGGTTTGGCCTTTAGCGCCTCCCCCTTCGCAGGGGAGAAGTTGAT
>NZ_JAFMOS010000148.1 GCF_019049755.1 Rahnella perminowiae | reverse complement strand
TATCTGAATAAGTCTGCGGTGAGTGTTTGCAAACTGTTATGTTAATTTAACCAAGTCGCAAACTTTAATTCATTATAATGTCAAAATCGACACTATAAAAAATCGCCATTAGAGGGCGTCCGGATTTGGAATTCATTTTCCCTGAAGTCAGCTGGGTTTTACTATTATCAGGACAGGAAGTACAGGTGCACACAAAAGGTGCGTTTAATGATTTTCACCGTTTGTTTTGCACCATTTTATCCATCTATGGCGTAATTGATTATTGCATAACCAGTCATATTGGCAGGCATTGACTTTCGGCATAAGTCTTGTGTGTTGTACACGTCTCCGTCAGCGCCGCATGATGCGCCGCCACCGGCGCTACCCCGTGCTGTAAGGCCTGTGTAGCGATACGCTGTGGGGGCTGGCGTGGAGAGTTTGGGGTGACGCAGACAATAAAAATTCAAATAAAGGTGAGGTTTACGCTTACGGTTCTGCATTAAATGATCAATAATCAAAACAGGTCGTTATTGTTTTGTTTGATATGCAGGTAAAACTGCAAAGCAGAAAAAAGCATGTCTATCAACATATTTCAGCTTAACTGAACACGAAGTGCCTTTAACCGGCTCAAATATGTGCGACATGTCCATCACTGATTAAAAATGGCTTGCCATCGAATTCAGAGTATGTGATAACGCATCTGGGTAAAACGAGGTACAGTTCTGTATATGTGTGGCATTTTCAGTATAGAAGTTCTGAGTAAAGACGTTCACGTTGAATACCGCTTCTCTGCCGATTCTAATCTTAGTGCCTCAAGCAGTAACGACTCTAGTTTGTCTATGTAACGCCGCTGGGCGGTTTAAACAATCCAAAGGAAATACTCAAGATGGCAAAGATCAAAGGTCAAGTTAAGTGGTTCAACGAGTCTAAAGGTTTCGGTTTCATTACTCCTGCTGATGGCAGCAAAGACGTGTTTGTACACTTCTCTGCAATCCAGGGTAACGGCTTCAAAACTCTGGCTGAAGGCCAGAACGTAGAGTTCGAAATCCAGGACGGCCAGAAAGGCCCGTCAGCAGTTAACGTAACTGCAATCTAAGCAGCCTTCGCTGTAAAAAAACCCGCCAAGGCGGGT
>NZ_JAFMOS010000150.1 GCF_019049755.1 Rahnella perminowiae | reverse complement strand
TTGTAATCTAAGGGTTTACTATGTCTAAGGTCGCTCTTATTACCGATATCGCCGGGCAGGACGGGTCTTATCTGACTGAGCTTTTGCTTAAAAAAGGCTATACAGTCCACGGGATTATTCAGCACGGCCGGGTACCCGATACTGAATCTGTCTGTGATGATTTACAGGCAAACAATCCTGATTTTTATATTCATCATTATGGCTGGGGTGAAATCTTCGATCTGGGGAAATTGCTGGCGTTAATTCGCCCGGATGAAATTTATAATCTGGATATCACCAGTGAGACTGCTACGCATTCTACACTTCCCGTGGCCAGGATCAGTGCGCTCAGAATGCTCGAGGCGATTCGTTCTCAGGGGCTGGAGCACACAACGCGTTATTATCATGCCTCATCTTCTGCGTTGTGCGGGCTGGTTAACGGGATGACCATCAATGAAATGGTGACGTTTAATCTTCCGCCTTCGGATACCGTCGCCAGGGTCAGTGATTTCTGGACAGCCGTGAATTATCGCGAAACGTTTGGTATGTATGCCTGTAATGGCATTTTGTTTAATCACGAGTCGCCGCGACGCAGCGAAAGTTTTGTGACGCGTAAAATCACGCGCGGGCTGGCCAACATTACTCAGGGGCTGGAGAAATGCCTTTATCTGGGCAATCTGAATGCATTACGTGACTGGGGGCATGCCAGAGATTACGTCAAAATGCAGTGGCTGATGTTGCAGCAGGACAAACCGGAGGACTTCGTGATTGCGACGGGCGTGCAGTTTACGGTGCGTCAGTTCGTGACTTTTGCTGCCCTTGAACTGGGGATCAAGCTGCGGTTTGTCGGTAAAGGTATCGAGGAGAAAGGGGTGATTGCCGCGATTATCAGTCCGGTCGCTGCGGCGCTGAAAGTCGGGGATGTGATTGTCGCCGTCGATCCGCGTTACATCCGTCCGTCAGAGGTCAGCAAGGTTTCGGTTAATCCTTCCAAGGCGCGTCGCCAGTTAGGCTGGGCACCTGAAACGTCACTACAGGATCTGGTGATTGAGATGGTGCAGGCTGATCTGGCTTCTGCCAAAAAGAGGGCACGTCTGAAACTGTACGGATAACGCTGCCCGCTGTTTATCACGAGCGATAAAAAGCCGGAGAATGTCAGCACATTC
>NZ_JAFMOS010000151.1 GCF_019049755.1 Rahnella perminowiae | reverse complement strand
GCGCTGAGCCGTATCGTTGATGAGCTGACGAAAGTCCCCTATCTGGAAGAAATCGTTATTGGATTAGATCGCGCTGACCGCGATCAATTTTTATTTGCCCGCGAATTTTTCTCCCGACTGCCACAACGTCACCGCATTTTATGGAATGACGGTCCGCGCCTGACAGCACTGGATGAAGAGCTGAAGAAAGAAAATCTTTCGCCCAATGAACCCGGTAAAGGTCGTAATGTCTGGTTTTGTGTGGGCTATACGCTGGCCTCACGCCGCACCTCTGTCGTCGGGCTGCATGATTGTGACATTGTCACTTATAGCCGTGAGATGCTGGCGCGTCTGATGTATCCGGTGGCGAATCCGAACTTCCACTACGATTTTTGCAAAGGCTATTATGCCCGTGTGGCAGACGGAAAATTCAACGGTCGTGTCGGCCGCCTGCTGGTTTTCCCGTTACTGAAATCCCTGCAAATCGTTTACGGCCACTCTGATTTTCTTGAATATCTGCGTACTTTCCGTTATCCGCTTTCCGGTGAATTCGCGATGCGCACGCATGTTCTGAACGATTTACGTATTCCGAGTGACTGGGGGCTGGAAATTGGCGTGTTGTCAGAATTGCATCGAAATACGGCGACCAAACGTATTTGCCAGGTGGATATCGCCGACAATTACGATCATAAGCACCAGCCGATGTCAGAAGAAGATGCGTCAAATGGTTTACAGCGCATGAGTATTGATATTACCAAAGCGCTGTACCGAAAGATGGCAATTCTGGGTGTCAATATTACCAGTGAGTCTTTCCGGATACTGAAAGCCACTTATTACCGGAATGCGCTGGATATGATTGACGGATTTGAAAATGATGCGCGTATGAACGGTTTGTCTTTTGACCGTCACAGCGAGGAATCGGCAGTAGAATTGTTCTCGGGCGCGATCATGGAAGCGGGTCAGGCTTTTGTGGATACACCGAGCGAAAAACCCTTTATCCCCAGCTGGAGCCGCGTGCAATCAGCCTTCCCTGATATGCTTGACCGCATTCATGAAGCGGTTGAAAAAGATAACGAAGGCGACGTGTAACGCCGTTTCAAACGAATGACCACTGAACGTAAAAACGCTGCAATCGCAGCGTTTTTTATGGGTGAATCTCAGGGTTGTGTTATACG
>NZ_JAFMOS010000152.1 GCF_019049755.1 Rahnella perminowiae | reverse complement strand
GTTTAAACCATATTTACTTAGAATGTATAATATAGACTCTTCATCCTTTCCTGATACAATATAGATATCATTAGCTGTTTCAAATAAATTTGAAACATCCAATAGCGGACGGTGTAGTTCAGCCCAAAAATCAGGGTAGAGACTTCTTGCCAGCTTCCTATAATGGATGAACTTATCCCTGAATATTTTCTTATCTTCAGTTGGAATTGATTCATATATAGCAGTGAATCTGTCATTATCTATAGCTTCATTACCAAATTCAGTGAATGAGGCAATAAAGTGACCGTCATGGCGTACAAAATTCCTTAATTTCCTGAATCGTTTAGCCATCAGGCGTGGGATGTTTTGAAGTACATCTTGGTTAAAATCACTGAGAGGTCTGTCATGTAATACATTCCATGTAATTAGCATGCATTCGTCTACTCCATCAACCACGACCCCGTCGAAATCCATTGCTATTAACATCGAATTATACCACCAGCGGTTCTTTAAGAGTTTCGCCGCGCTTCCATCTATCTATTGCATCGAATGTCTGACGCATAAATTTTCCACATTCAGCATAATAGGAGCAAGTTATGATATTCCCGTCGACAACTACATCTGCTTCAATTACATTGGCGCCGGAATTAACCATATCGTCTTTCAGACCAACATAAGCGCAGGTGAGTTTGTCTCTTAGAATACCGGCAGAAATCATAATCCAGGGACCATGGCAGAGCCCAGCCACAACTTTCCCCTGTATTACCATCTGCTTTAGAAAATCTTTAACTCTCTGATCTTGGCGAACTCTATCAGGCGCTTCATGACCGCCAGTGAGAATAACAGCATCAAAATCAGTGGCGTTGAGTTGATCAAAATTAATATTGTCTTTGGATCTTTTATCCATAGGAACAGTGATGCCATATTTCCCTGTCACTGCACTTCCATCCTTTGTTGCAATAGATATATCGTATCCTTCCTCTTTAGAACGATAGTAAGTATAAACTACATCGTGATCCTGAAAACCTGGACCAGTAATTATCACTACTCGTGTCGGATTAGACATGTTATTTTCCTTCTTATTGCGTTACGGGACGTTAATTAAAAATACATTCTGACCACAGTACATTTCTGAGATGGCATCTTTAGCTCGTAGGATATGAATCTTTCCCATTAGAT
>NZ_JAFMOS010000154.1 GCF_019049755.1 Rahnella perminowiae | reverse complement strand
CTTTCTTAAAGACTTCATTTACAGCTTCATGGAGTTCAGCTCTTATCTGTCCATCCATTGTGCCATAAGTACCGGGGAAGAATTTATCAATAGAATCTTTTGCTTCCTGCAGAAGTGATGTCCTAATGAATCGTGCTGCATTTTCAAGTTGAGGTGTAATTTGCTTCCAACAAAATGCTATTACAAGATCATTCAGAAGTTCACTTCCTCCCGTTGATCGCAAGCTGTTAGTAAGCAACCTTATATTTTCACTTGTAATTGGTTCATCTGAATCGAGCGTTGCATTAAATAACGAACTGCTAGATTTAAATTGAAGGTGATCACGTCGCAATTTATCCACTATGGATTTGTAACTGCTCATCCACTCCTCGATTTTCCGTAGCATATTCTGATTAGATAAAATCATTCGATGCTCAGGCTTACGTAAAACAGCATCAACAGTATCGGTGGTAACACCATCTAGGGTATTGTGCCGAATCCGACGCCCTAGATATGATTGGATACCAAACTCGGTGTTTAAGCAAAACTGTTCAAATGCGTCCTTAGCAATTTGTGAAATTAAATATTCGCTTTCATCAATAAGATGAATAACTACAATATTTGATTCAGCAGCATCAATTTTATCAAGAGACGAAATTCTAGCCTCCAACCTAGGATATAAATTTCGATATTGCTCTGTCGATATAGTAGGATTGCTGTCTAGCCATTTTTTCATCGAAATACTATCGACATAAATCCGACTACTATCAAAATATTGCTGAAGCTTTGATACTTTTGTTCTTGTCGTTATTGCATCTGCTTCAATAATATATTCTATCCGATTTAACTTTTTGCCAATCAAACGTAATATTTCACAACGTATCTGGGATGCTTCTGATGCTTTTGTTACTAAGGTATACATTTTTTCCAATGTAACTTCATCTAGAGATACCACTATATAGCTTGCAATTTCAGGACAGTCATTCATCAAAGAATTTATAAAATTCACGATTGACCCTTCGTGTTGATCCTTCACATAAGATATAAAGTCATTGCGGAATTCAAAATCGACGTCTGGATCAATTGATTTCCTCCTGAATAAAGCCAAAGCAAGCACAGTTACTAAGCTTTTAGTTTCCTTAGGAGCTGTAATATACAAAGTTCTCATTTCATTCTCAGTG
>NZ_JAFMOS010000153.1 GCF_019049755.1 Rahnella perminowiae | reverse complement strand
CTCATCCAGCTCATCATGAAATCTTTGTGCGGAGAATTTTAAAGCATTTTCACGACAGTCTTGTGGCAGGATGGTGTCTTTAATGGTATCAAAATGACGCACAGCTTTAATCAAGGATTCCGCCGTTTGTTCTGAGAAGAACATCCCGGTGGCATTACGTTCCCCATAAGGTCTGATGGTTTCCAGCACACCGCCTTTGCCAAAAGCAATCACCGGCGTCCCGCTGGCTTGTGCTTCGACCGGGGTAATTCCAAAGTCCTCTTCAGCAGCAAAAACAAACGCCCGGGTACGCCGCATGTAATCTTGCATGACATCGTCAGGCTGATAACCCAGTATTTCGATATTGCTGCCAGCCCTGGACTTTATTTTAGCCATTTCAGAACCGTCACCGATGACCACCAGCTTCTTATCCGGCATCTGACTGAATGCTTCAACAATCAGATCGATACGCTTATAAGGCACCATCCGTGAGGCGGTAAAATAGAAATCTTCTTTATTTTCCTGCAAAGTAAAACGGTCAACATCGACAGGCGGATAAATCACGTCCGCATCACGGCCATAGACCTTCTTAATTCGCCGGGCAATAAACTGGGAATTGGCGATAAAGTGATCCACGCCATTGGCTGTCCGGTAATCCCACATCCTGATTTTATGCAGAAACCAGCGGGCCAGTTTGCCTTTCAGGCCTTTATTCAGCCCTGACTCACGCAAATACTGGTGCTGGAAATCCCAGGCATAGCGGATGGGAGAATGCACATAACTGATGTGCAATTGATCAGGGCCGGTCAGCACACCTTTGGCAACGGCATGGCTGCTGGAAAGCACAATATCATGCCCCGTGACATCAAGTTGCTCGATGGCCAGCGGCATTAAAGGCAAATACTGCTGATATTTCTTCTTCGCAAAAGGCAGGCGCTGTATAAAAGAGGTCGTAGCTTCTTTCCCATAGAATTTCTTGCGCGATTCATCAGACAGAAAATCAACAACAGAATAAACATCAGCATCCGGATATAATTTAATAAATTCTGCGATAACTTTTTCGGACCCTGCAAATGTCACTAACCAGTCAGCAACAATCCCTACACTCACATCATGTGACATAATTTAAACCTTATAAAATGAAAAGTGAGCAATACAAACCCACAGCGAGTCATGATCAC
>NZ_JAFMOS010000155.1 GCF_019049755.1 Rahnella perminowiae | reverse complement strand
TGCTTATCCTGACCAGCCGCTTTTTTACCTGTCGATTAAGCTTTTCCGATAAAATAAAGGAATATATCAAGTCGGCTGTTAAGTTCTTGTGAAGAATATAAACGATGAATAGATCTGAAACAGGGTAAAATTTCATCGCTGAAATACAGGCGACAAATTGTTCTCTCTTCTTACAAAGGCGTGATATGCAACTTCATATTATTTTAGTGTCACCGGCCCGCCCGGAAAATGTCGGTGCGGCAGCCCGCGCAATGAAAACCATGGGCTTTGCTTCCTTGCGTATTGTAGACAGTGGCGCACATCTGCAGCCTGAAGCCAGCTGGGTGGCGCATGGCTCGCAGGAAATCCTGCAAAATGCCCTGCATTTCAGCACGCTGGCAGAAGCGCTGGCTGACATCGATTTTACGGTGGCGACGACGGCCCGCAGCCGGGCCAAATTTCACTATTACTGTACACCTCAGGAATTACAGGGGCAGCTTGAAGAGAAAAGCCAGTGGGTGAATCATGCCGCGTTGGTGTTTGGCCGTGAGGATTCCGGGCTGACCAATGAAGAACTGGAACTGGCTGACGTGCTGACCGGCGTACCGATGGTAGCGGATTATCCTTCGCTGAATCTGGGGCAGGCAGTCATGGTGTTCTGTTATCAGCTCTCTTCGCTGAATCAGATAACGTCCGTGAAACCAGCACATGCCGAAGCCGGACAGTTATCGGCATTGCGTGCGCGGGTCGGACGTTTACTGGAAAATGTCGGGGCAGAAGATGACCAGAAATTGTCCGACTGGCTGCATCAGCGCCTCGGTCTTTTGCAACAGCGCGATGCGGCAATGTTGCATACATTGCTGCATGACATCGAAAAAAAGCTGACCCAATGATGTGAGGTGAATCCTTGCCGCTACAGTTCTATATCCGGTGCAATGAGAACAGAGTTACCGATCGCACTGCAAATGGTTTTAAAGGCAGAGAATTATCCATTTGATTCTGTCCGTGATTAACCGGACGAAAACAGAAAAAAATTGACTTATTGTGCCTTATGCTTTAGCTAATAGAGGCAGACAGAGTACAAACCAAAGACAGACAGAAAATAAAAAATGCGAATCATCAGCCTGAACACAACAATTATTACCACCACCGATACCACAGGTAACGGGGCGGGCTGACGCGTACAGGAAAAAGAAAAAAAGCCCGCACCTAACCAGTGC
>NZ_JAFMOS010000156.1 GCF_019049755.1 Rahnella perminowiae | reverse complement strand
TTTCTATTGCCGGAAATATATGTCACTCGGAACTATCCAAAAAAGCCGCTTTATTAAGATATCCTGGGCTGAGTGCGTTATATTTGTTGCGGTAGAAATATTTGTATGCATATGCCATCGAAATGGAGTTGCCAGGCTTGATTAACGGATCCTAATTTATGGCATAAATCGTGTGGTTCCAGTGTCGTTATTTGCCTTAAGTCCTATTGGGGAAACAAAATGTTTTTTCGGGTTGTTCGTCGTTTACCAGCTTGTGCCGTAGTCTGCGGTGCAGCGCTGTTCAGTATTTCAAGCCTTGCAGACACCACCATTTTCACCGCGTTAGATGACCCTGCTCAGGCGAAAAAGCCGTTCGAGGGCAATGTTCAGGCGGGTTACAGTGCGCAAACCGGTAACACCAGCAACTCCACGCTGAATGCTGATACCACCATGACCTGGTTTGATACCAACACGGCATACAGCCTGTGGGGTTCTGCGCGTAATACCTCTTCTTCCGGTGTGCGTTCCTCCGAGAAGTATCAGGCCGGTGGCCGTACACGTTATAACCTTGACAACGCGAACTATGTGTTCGGTCAGGGCAGTTGGCTGAGTGACCGTTATAACGGTTACCGTTCACGTACTGTGGGTGCCGTCGGTTATGGACGTCAGATCTGGAGCGGTCCGGTTCATACACTGAATCTGGAAGCCGGTCCGGGTGTACGTCATGATGAATTCGAACAGGGCGGTAACACCACCCGTGCGCTGGCTTATGCCTCAGGCACTTACGGTTATCAGATCAGCGATACTGCGCGCTTCACGCAGGGTGTGTCTGTATTAGCGAACGACGAAACGACGCTGAACTCAGAAACCGCGCTGACCGTTGCGATCAACTCCCACTTCTCGTTGAAAGTGGCGTATGACGTCACCTATAACACCAAGCCACCAGCCAGCGCGCCGGATAAAACCGATACCGTGACGTCTGTAAACCTGGTGTACGGTCTGTAACTTCCTTTCGGGACGTTATGCCAAAAAGTCAGAGGAGAAATCCTCTGGCTTTTTTTATGGCTTATTTTGCCAGAATATTAAACTGGATTTTAAATAAGCGGAGGGCTGTTAAACGAAACGTCTGACTTTCATTGTCTGAATTCTGTTTTTTTAAGCATACGAAAATACCTGGAAAAAACCGGTAACCCTGCAGGCAGCCTAAACGGAATGAATACCCCTACAAATCATAATTT
>NZ_JAFMOS010000158.1 GCF_019049755.1 Rahnella perminowiae | reverse complement strand
TCAATAGCCTTCGATAAAAACGAGGATATTCTATTTATTGATGACAATATCCAAAATGTTATTGATGCATTAGATCATGGCATTCAATCATTTTGGGCTAATTGGGGATACAACATCCCTGAGCATAAATTAATGGCACTTCAAAAAGGAATTAATGAATTAGATACCGAGGATCTCTTGAAATTAGTCAAGAAACCCTCTTAACGCAATATTATTTCAATTTTTTCTGTATGAGGAGTAATAACTCATGGCGAAAGAAATACTATGTGGTTTTGGAGTGGGTGTAGATGCCGTTGCAGGCTGGCTATCTTCTTATGGGGGAGAAGATTCTCCAAGCGATATATCTCGCGGTATGTTCGCTGGCGAAGTAGGTACTCCACGTCTTCTGAATCTATTTGACCAGTTTAATATCCCCACCACCTGGTTTATGCCTGGTCATTCCATCGAAACCTTTCCTCGGCAAATGGAAGCAGTTGTCAATGCTGGACATGAGGTAGGGGTTCATAATTACAGTCATGAAAACCCAATATCTATGTCGCCTGACCAAGAAAGAGAAGTCCTTCTAAAAGGCATTGACATGGTCACAAAATTAACAGGGAAGAGACCTACTGGGTATGTCGCTCCATGGTGGGAATTTTCTCCTGTAACCACAGATCTTCTATTAGAAAATGGCATCAAATATGACCATTCACTAATGCATCATGATCATCAGCCTTATTATGTCAGGAAAGGTGATTCCTGGACCAAGATAGATTATTCCAAGACACCGACCGAATGGATGAAACCGCTGGTACGCGGAGAAGAGACGGACCTTATTGAATTACCCGCCAGTTGGACAATCGACGATATTCCTCCTTTCATGTTCATGAAAACAAAACCCAACAGCCAAGGTTTCATGAATCCCAGGGACATCGAACAGTTGTGGAGAGATCAATTCGATTGGGTCTACCGTGAGCATGAATATGCGATCTTTACTTTTACGATTCACCCGGACGTATCTGGACGCCCGCACGTATTAATGATGCTCGAACGCCTCTTAACTCATATGCTTGGTCATCCAGGGGTGAAATTCCTAAAATTGAATGACATTGCAGATGACTTTGCCAAGCGTTCTCCACGGAAAAAATAATGACACGGCAGCCGATAAGGCTGCCTGTTTTATGTATCTCAAACCATAAATCCGCTATTTTTTGATAGTTCGAGAATTCTGTCTCTGATTCC
>NZ_JAFMOS010000599.1 GCF_019049755.1 Rahnella perminowiae | reverse complement strand
GTGCATTCATTTATGCACCGGCCTTTTATTTTCACTGTCCTGGTGAGTTATCAGGCCAGGAAAGCATGCTGATAACGTTGCAGCATGTCAGTGAGACGCCTTACCGGCTCGGTCACTTTCAGCGGTGCGTCGTACTCGACCAGCTTTTCCTGATACTCACCCAGCTCTTTCAGTAACCGCTGGTAATAATAGGTGCGCTTGCCTTCACCTGATGCAGAGACCACGTGATCGGCCGTATTACGGATTTTTTTGTGGAACGCAGACAGTTCGTCATTCACCGGCACTTCTGCCAGTTTCATGCGCTGGTGCGCGATAATCAGCATCAGCGCCAGACGGTATTTGTCGATATCGTTCGGGAACATCACCAGCAACTGATTAAGCTGGTGATAAAGCGCAGGAAGGTGGTTTTCACGACGCCGGTACGCTTTGGTGGTCAGCGCCGACACTGCGCTGCTCATGAAACGGTTAAGCAGCGTACGGCCGGTTTTCTCACGGGATTTATCCCGCACAATCAGTAACACCGCCATCGCGATCACCGTACCTATCGCCTGCCCCATCGCGTTATCCAGAAACGACGTGACGTTAAATACCATCGGATTGCTGAGCACCAGAATATTAATGGTACCCGCCAGCAATCCGAGCATACCGAGACGACGCTTGGTCACTTCGATACCGATAAAGAAAGTGAAGATCCCCAGCATCAGACACAGCAGGAACAGACTCTGCTGCGTCGCGGGCATAATCAGCATAAACATCATCGAACCGACCGGGATCGCCAGCAACATGCCGATGATGAAATCCATAGCCATGCCTTTCGGATTTGGCGTACGCATCGCCAGCGAGGTCACCACAGCAATGATAATCACGCAGCCGCTGGCCGATGTCCAGCCGGTCCACAGCCACATCAGGCAGCCGATAGCTGTTGCAGTGAAGGTTCGCAGGCCGTTGACCAGCGCATGGTGACGTTCTGCCGAAACAGGCCGCACGACCACTTCGCCGTCAAGCACACCGTTTTCTGTGGCGCTGATACTGCTGTTAGTCTGGATGCCTTTCATCAGCAACAGCGCACGGGTGCCGGCACCGGTCCAGGCGCTGACCGTCATGAGCACGTTATCACTGTGCATGCCGGTAATTATCTGGCGCAACTGCTTCAGCCTGCGGTGTACATCCGCCACGTTTTCAGCGGGTTCAGCAAACAACGCCTTCAGTTCAGGCGAAATCCGATCCGGTGAGTTTTGTAAAATCAGATAGGTTTCACAAGCCTGCGTGATCATGCTCAGGGAGGTGCTGTGCAGCGCTTTCAGGCGACGATTGCATCGCTGCCAGCGTGAAGATTCCATCATCAGGCTGCCACGCATACCGTTCAGCGCGGTGGTGCTTTTTACCAGGTTATTCCAGGACTTATCGATATCTTCCTTCGTCCCGCTGTTCACGCAAATCCGCATCAGCGCAAACTGATCCAACATCAGCTGGCTGACGGCACGGTCGATATCTTTTTTAATAGAACGGGGAGAGAACAGCAGGTCAGCGACGATGGCGCAACAAATCCCGATCACGATTTCACTGCAACGCTCAACCGCAAACTGCGGCGTTTGCAGGGGTGAACTGGCGGACGTCACCACAATAATCAGCGCGGTATACCCGGCCAGACCCAGCGCATACGAGTTCTCAATACGCACCAGCGATGACCACCAGGTGCACACGCCCGCCCAGATGCAGCACAGTAACAGCATAACAACCGGCGCGCGGGCGGTGGCAATCACGATCACCAGCGCCGCGATACAGCCGATAAAAGTGCCGATAACACGCAGAAAACCACGATGACGAATAGCACCGGCAAAGGGTTCTCCCCCCGCGGCCAGCGCAGGGCCGGATGTCACTATGGCGGCGGTCATGGCCGACCAGCGCGGAGTTTCGAGTTGCAGATAAAAGCCGAGAACCAATGCACCCAGGATCGCGAACGTCAGCTTGCAGGCAAAACGCACACGCGGGATAAGTACGCTATTCATCTTTCCGGCCTTAACCAAACTCTCTCAGACGATGCAGGAGGCGAAGGAACGGGGATCCTTCATCTTGTTTACGGTCATGGCTGCCGGTAATCACCACCGTCGCCGTGGTACCTGCCGGATAAGGATGTTGCTGATCTTCGGCATCAAGCAGGATTTTCACCGGCACACGCTGCGCCAGGCGCACCCATTCGAGGTTGCTGTCGATAGTCGCCAGACCGTTGGTCGCCGCAGAAGAAGAACTGTTTGTCACCGCGGCCGCTACGCTGTCGACTGTACCGTGCATGATGCGGTTGCTGCCGAGCGGCGTGATTTCCGCACGGTCACCTTTTTTCAGCCCGGACAGTTTGGTTTCTTCAAGATAGGCAAGAATATAGAAGGAATTTTTCTTCACCAGCGCCACGGCGGTCGAACCACGGTTGATGTAGTTACCCGGATGGACGGTCAGGTTAGTGACCCAGCCGTCGGCAGGTGCCACCACCACCGTACGTTCCAGATCCAGCACCGCCAGATCCCGTGCAGCCTGCGCTTTCGCCATCTGATGTTGAGCGGTTTGCAACACGTTATTTGCCTGATCGATTTCTTCCTGCGACATGGCCTGAACGCCCAGTTTCACACGGCGTCCGGCTTCGCGCTTTTTCTCAGAAACCAGCGCCTGGTAATACGCGACGTCAGCGCTCGCTTCGTCCAGCGCCTGCTGGTAGCGCGGCTGGTCGATTTTGAACAGCACCTGGCCTTTCTTCACCAGTTGGTTATCAACCACCGGCACATCGGTAATCAGACCGGTGACATCGGGCGCGATAGACACCACGTCAGCGGTAAATTTGGCATCACGGGTCCATGGAGATTCTGTATAGAACGCCCAGGCTTTGAAGATTGCGATGACAGCCAGCACGACAAGAATCAACGTTATTGTGTAACGTATTATTTTTATGGAGAAATTTTTCACAACGCCCTCAGACGAACATGCAGGAGATCAGGTAGAAAAGACAGCAGTACAAAGCTGTGTTGAACAACGCCGGGTGCCAGACAAAGTCGTAAATTCCGGTGGGTTGCAATACACGCCGCAGCAGAAAAAATACCACCAGCGCCAACAGTATTTCAAAAAACACCGGAGGAAACGACAATCCGAAAATCACCATTACCGGAAGCAAACTCATCAAAAATTCCTTACATTATTACGACGGACAAACGCATAACGTCCCGCGCACGCATTATTTATTATTTTAGGCAACGGCACGCGACCCCGATGAAAAATAATTCAACGGGAGCAGAGCAATGAAGCTGCAAAGTTGCCAGGGAAGTGTGCGAAGGTAAGCATGATGTCAGGAAAACTGAAACCTGAGCTTTATCGCCCGGAAGGGTATATTAGCGTGCTTATTATCAACTAATCAACGTTCTGTGATCTAAATCACTTTTAAGCCAGAGTTAACAATGGACCGATTAAAACGCATGTCGATCTTTGCTCAGGTAGTGGAAAGCGGCTCCTTTACTGCGGCCGCACGACGCCTCGACATGAGCGTTTCCGCCATCAGTCAGACGATCTCAAAGCTGGAAAATGATTTACAAATCAAACTGCTAAACCGCAGTACCCGCAGTCTTGGCCTGACGGAAGCCGGTAAGCTTTACTATCAGGGTTGCCGGAAAATGTTGCACGATGTGCGAGAAGTACATGAACAATTGTATGCCTTCAACAACACCCCGACCGGCACATTACGCATCGGCAGCTCATCGACAATGGCACAAAATGTTCTTGCTGCGATGACCGCCGAAATGCTCACTGAATACCCCGGCCTGACGGTGAATCTGGTGACCGGCATTCCGGCACCGGATCTTATCGCCGACGGGCTGGACATGGTCATCCGCGTGGGTGCGTTGCAAGACTCCAGTCTGTTCTGCACCCGCCTGGGCTCAATGCCGATGGTGGTATGCGCGGCACACAGTTATCTGGCGCAGCACGGGACGCCGGAGAAACCGGCAGATATGGTGAATTTCTCATGGCTGGAGTACAGCGTCCGCCCGGACAGCGAATTTGAACTGATCGCCCCCGAAGGTATTTCGACCCGCATTACTCCGCAGGGCCGCTTCGTCACCAACGATTCGCAGACCATGATCCGCTGGCTGAAAGCCGGTGTCGGTATCGCGTATGTGCCGCTGATGTGGGTCATTGAAGAGATCAATGCCGGTGAAGTGGAAATTCTGTTCAGGAGCTATCAGTCTGATCCGCGACCGGTTTACGCGCTGTATACCCAAAAGGACAAACTGCCGCTGAAGGTCCAGGTCTGTATTGATTATCTGACGGATTATTTCAAACGGGTGAGCAAGGTGTATCAGGGATACCGGCAGGGGATAAAAGTCACCCAGTGGAATTAAACCTCCCCGTGTGAAAGGGGAGGGATAACACCGAAATAATCTTCTACTAGGCAGTGCCGCCGACGGTCAGATTATCCAGCTTCAGGGTGGGCTGACCGACCCCGACCGGCAGGCTCTGACCTTCTTTACCGCACACGCCAACCCCTTTATCGATCGCCAGATCGTTGCCGACCATGGAAATCTGTTGCATTGCTTCAATGCCCGAGCCGATCAGCGTCGCGCCTTTCACCGGTTTGGTGATGCGGCCTTTTTCGATCAGATACGCTTCGGACGTCGAGAACACGAATTTACCCGAGGTGATATCCACCTGCCCCCCGCCGAAGTTGGGCGCATACAGGCCATATTCCACGCTACTGATGATATCTTCCGGCGTTGATTTCCCGGCCAGCATATAGGTATTGGTCATACGCGGCATCGGCAGATGTGCGTAGGATTCGCGGCGGCCGTTACCGGTCGGCGAAACCCCCATCAGACGCGCATTCAGCTTGTCCTGCATATAGCCTTTCAACACACCATTTTCGATCAGCACATTGTACTGACCCGGCACACCCTCATCATCAATCGCCAGTGAACCACGCAGACCCGGCAGCGTACCATCATCCACCACGGTACACAGTTCAGAGGCCACACGCTTGCCCATCTGACCGCTAAATACCGAGGTCCCGCGACGGTTAAAGTCACCTTCCAGACCGTGACCTACCGCCTCATGCAACAGCACACCCGGCCAGCCGGAACCCAGCACAACAGGCATGCCGCCAGCCGGTGCGGCGACTGCCGTCAGGTTCAGCAATGCCATACGTACAGCATCACGGGCAAAGGCTTCCGCGCGCACTTCACCGTTCACGGTTTCGAGGAAGTAATCATAACCGACACGACCGCCGCCGCCACTGGAGCCACGCTCACGACGTCCGTCCTGTTCAACCAGAACGCTTACGGACAGGCGCACCAGCGGGCGAATATCTGCCGCCAGCGTACCGTCAGTGGCAGCCACCAGCACATGTTCATACACGCCGGTGATGCTGGCACTGACTTCCTGCACGCGCTTATCGGCCGCACGGGCAATCTTGTCGACGCGGTGCAGCAGTTCGATTTTTGCTTCACGCGGCAGGCTTTGCAGCGGATCCAGCGGAGAATAAAGAGATTTGTAGGCAATTTCACCCAGCATATGCGCTTTGCCATTGCCCTGTTCGCGGACAATACTGCGGGCAGCTGTTGCGCTGAGATTCAGGGCATTGAGCGTGATTTGGTCAGCATAGGCAAAACCGGTTTTTTCACCGCTTACCGCACGGACACCGACACCCTGATCGATATTGTAAGAACCGTCTTTGATGATGCTGTCTTCGATCACCCAGGCTTCGTGGAAGCTGGACTGGAAAAAGAGATCGGCATAATCGAGACGACGTTCAGACAACTGGCCCAAAATGGAAAACAGATCCTGATGACTCAGATTATTAGCAGTTAGTAACTGCTCACTGACTAAGGCCAGACTCATAGATGTTCACTCTCTTTTAGACGAAAGTCCGGCGGGCAGATTGAGTTTTACACAGTCGGCCCGCAAGACAATCCATTGTTACAAGGTTATTAACAGCCTAACACAGCACGAAAGAGGTTTCCTGCCACCTTCACCCGAAGCATTACTGCGCAGTGGCCACTTTTGGATGTTCAACGGGTTTACGCAGAATTTCGTTAATACGAGGTTCGGCGATGGTGCCGTCAATCTGATAGCGGATAAGCGAGATTTTATTCCACAACGGTGCCAGCACTTTACTGGCAGCGAAAACGGCAACCCCGACCACCGGATTGATAACAAATGCCGTCGCTACGCCCACTGTGGCGGAAATTTCCGGCGCAATGACCGCTTCGAGATCCAGTTGCTGATTGACGAAATTGACTTTCCCGGTGATAGCGATATCCGCTTCCAGACCATCAATCAGCAGGTCATCGGTATGAAGTACACCGTCTTTAATCCAGGCGGTGGATTTGATCGAGTCAAAATAGAAGCCCTGGCCAAAGGTATCGCTGAAATCGAGACGCAGTTTGCGCAGCAACGCATCGAAGCTGATCAGACGCAGTAACTGTCCGGCGCGACCCGCGCCGATATCCGCAATCTCGCCTTTACCCAGCGTGTTTTTCAACGTGCCGTTCAGTGTGCTGACATCAGGTTTCCACGGCACCGATTTCCAGTGCAGATCAAAGTTAATATCAAACGGCGCACCTTTCAGGGGGGTGGTCACACCAAAGAATGACATTGCCTGCTCAATATTTTTACCGGTCAGTTTGCCTTTGAGACCGGTGTTCTCGCCCTGCCCGTTCTGCGTCCAGTCGCCCTGCACATCAAGCCGCGCGACGCCGGTATCAATCAGACCGTTACGCAACATCAGCTGATCGCCCTGTGGTGTCAGGTCAGCATTCACCTTGCGGAAATTCTGACCGAGGAACCAACAGGCTTCGCAACGCAGCTGTAATGACGGCCAGCTGGCAAACGAAATCTTATTGGTAGCAAACGGATTACCGCCCGGCTGTGCGCTGCCAGCCACATCTTCCGGCGTCCATTGCGGATTGAAATAAACATATTTCAGCTTTGCCAGCCACGGACCGTTGTCATTCATATTCAGCCTGCCATCGATTTCCTTACCTTTGGCGCTGACTTCCATGCCCTGATGCCCCTGAACCGAGGTGAGAATCAGATCGTTCCAGACCTGCCCGCCTAGCGTAAGCGCAGGTGTTGTCAGGATGATCTGGTGCGGGAAGCTGAAACCCGCCAGTTTAGTATTGGTATCCTGCGTCGCTTTATCCGGCGACAGCAAACCCAGCCAGCTTTCACCGTCAAGCGCGGGCAGATGAAGTGTCAGGCTGCTGTCATCCGGCAAGGGGGGGGTCTTTTTACTGTTTTCCTGCCAGGAGGCGCGATCCAGTTGGAGTTGTTTGCCCAGCAGCCAGCGGCTGTTGAACTGGTCTTTACCCGCCAGCACCCCTTGCAGATTAAAGCTGTGAAGGTCACCTTTAACGTTCACTACCAGCGGCATCGCATGCCCGGCTTTCTTATCCAGGGGATCGGGTAAGTGACTGCTCACATCTTTCAGATCGGCGTTCACATTGACGGTGTACGTCGGCGTACCTTTATGCGGCAGCGTGATATTAACATCGCCTTTCCACGGCGTTCCGCCAGAGATTTTACTGGCCGCCGCCGCAGGCAAGCCGGGGATTTTGGACAACTGCCAGTTCGCATCCAGCCCGACCTGTACGTTAAAATTATCTTGCAGTTCCTGCGTGCTGAACATCACGTTGACCGGTTGACCGAACCAGTTACCGGTGAGCCGGTTACTTTGCAGATTGCCGTTGTCATAACTGAACTGGCCGCTGAGCTGGCTGATTTTGCTGTTCAGCGGTTTGATAAACAGGCTGTTGTTATTGAGCGTGACGCCACCGGATGCGTGCACCACTTCGCCATCCAGTGGAATATCAAGATGTAAGCGACCGTTCACTTCGCCGCCAATCTGCAATTCCTGTAACGCCGAACCCAGCGAATCATGCAACGGCGTATCCATGAAATAGTCGCCGATATCTTTACCCTGCCCGCGAAGGTCAGCATCAATAAACAGTTTTTCTTTCAGGTAGTCAGGGATATTGGCAACGACGTTATTACCGTCAACGTTGCCCAGTTTGGTGTGCGCGGCTTTCATAAAGAGGCCGTCATTAAGGAAATCAAGATCGATATCCAGATCGGTCAGCGCTGGCCAACCAGGCTGGAATTCAAAGGTCGAGTGGCGTAGCGGAACCCAGACCTCAAACTGCCCTTCGTTCTTTTTGAACGGGAAATGTTGAGGATTGCCGTTAAAAGTCAGCGTGGCGTTATCCACCTGACCAGCCCGGATCGCATCGCTCAGATAATTCACCAGATGTTTACCCATCAGCGGCTCAGGGAAGTAGCGCCAGGCCTGACCGGCGTCATATAAGCGAATACCGGCCAGAATATTCAGCCACGGCTCGCCTTCGGCAGGCTGGTTGTAGCGGAAATCGCCTTTCGCCCACAGTGCGCTCGCTTTGACATCCACGTCTTTACCCGACAACGACCAGCCTTCTTTACCGTTGGTCCAGTTAAAGGTTCCGGTCGCTGTGCTGACGTCCAGCGGTGCACGGAACATTTCGCCGAACGGCAGCAGACTGTCTTGTAATTTCACCGTCATCTGCCCGTCCGCGACGCTGCCTTTCAGACCACCGCTGAAATGGTTAACGCCTGGCAACAGTTCCCAACGCTGCCAGCTGACATCGCGCCAGTTCACATCAAAACGGGTCTGTTCCGGCTGCTTAAGCGGAATATCCAGCGCGAGGCGAGCCACATTACCGGCAGGTTTTAAATCCTGCCAACGCTCCAGCAAGGCCGGGGTCAGAAACGAGAAAGTCGGGATCACCGGTCCTAAGCGTTCGAGTTGCAGATTTGTGCCGCGGATACGCAATTCTTCGCCCTGCGAGGGGCCGAGGAAATTATTATTTTCGGGCAGATAAAGCGCTTCAAGACGCCCTTTTGGCCACGCCACGCCGTCAGTTTTCAGATTCAGTTGCTGCGTACCCATCTGCCAGCCATTGCCCTGGCGGCTGCCGTGCAAAGTCAGGTTATCAACATCGAGGCGGTGCGCATCGTCACCGTTTTTCCAGGTGGCAGAGCCATTTTTCAACAGCGCGTCACCGGCATAAACATCGCCATTACGTACGGTCAGCCAGGCGGCCAGACTGAAGTTAGCACTTTCCAGCCCCGTATTGTTGCGCAACCACCGACTGAACCACGGTTTCATGTCGATATCGTCGGCCTGAAGATAAATTTTACCGTTATTGAGCAGACCGTTGGTATCGTTCAGATCCATACGCAACTGCACAATGCCATGCTGCCCGTTAAAACTCGACAGGCTAAGCTGCCCTTCGGCGCGATGGCGGTTGTGACTGTTCAGCCAGGTCAGCTGAGGAATATCAAATTCCGCACGCGGGCCGGAAGGCGTCAGGAAGGAAATGCGGCTGTTGCGCAGATCGAAATGGTCGACCTGTCTGAGGAAGATATCACTGACTCGGTTTGGCTGGATGCCATTGCCTTTGTTGTTATCGCCCCCCAGCGTGCTGTTTAAATCCAGCTGTAAATTGTAGAAAGTGAGGTCGCGGAACTGCCAGCGGAAATGCAGCAAGGATTGCCAGACGTCCAGCGCCAGCGTAATACGCTGAACCTGCCACGTTGAGTCCGGCAAGGTGACCTGAAGGCCACGGATCTCCATGATCGGACCAAAGGTTTTCCAGCTGGCGCTCACTTGCGATAATTCGATCGGTACGCCCGTGACCGCCTCAACTTTCCCGACCAGTTGATCCTGAAAACGGGTCAGTTGAGGCAATGCCAGCCGTAAGCCACTGATCACCAAAGCCACTATCACGACAAGGGTTGCGCTGGTGGTTAATAAAATACCGGGCAGTCGCCTCAAACCTCTCTCCTTGTTTTCCATTCCATGCTGGCTTTCACCTGCACAGACGGCAATGGAAACCTTTAACTTCTTGATGCTTCAGACGATTAGCCATCGGATCACATCATGACGACATCGAACTGTTCCTGACTGTAGAGCGGCTCAATCTGCACTTTCACCTGCTTGCCGACGAAGATTTCCACCTCGGCCAGTGCATGGGATTCTTCCCCCTTGAGCGCTTCCCCTACTGCGGCAGACGCGTAAACCAGGAAACGATCGGAATCGTAGGCATGATGCACACGTACGATTTCACGCAGAATTTCATAACAGACAGTTTCAACAGTTTTCACCGTGCCGCGGGCATGGCAGGTCGGACAATCGCTGCACAGCACATGTTCGACGCTTTCGCGGGTACGTTTACGGGTCATCTCCACCAAACCGAGCGCGGAGAAACCGTGAATACCGGTTTTCACGCGGTCTTTAGACAACGCCTGCTCAAGGCTGTGCAGCACACGGCGACGATGATCTTCATTGGACATATCAATAAAGTCGATAATGATAATGCCGCCAAGATTGCGCAAACGCAGCTGACGGGCAATGGCCTGCGTCGCTTCGGTGTTAGTGTTAAATATCGTGTCTTCCAGATTACGATGACCGACAAACGCCCCCGTGTTGATATCCACAGTGGTCATGGCTTCGGTCTGATCAATAATCAGATAGCCACCGGACTTGAGTTCCACCTTACGCTCAAGCGCACGCTGGATTTCGTTCTCCACATCGAACAAGTCGAAAATGGGTTGCTTACCGCTGTAATGCTCCAGTTTACTGGTCATTTCCGGCATGTATTCGCTGGTGAATTCGACCAGCAATTCATACGTCAGGCGGGAGTCTACACGGATGCGGTCCAGTGCCTCACCGGCAAAATCACGTAGCACGCGGTGCGCCAGCGCCAGTTCTCCATACAGCTTGCACTTGGTTTTATTGCGACGCTTGCGTTCCATTACCTTGGTCCACAGACGTTTCAGGTAGGCCGCATCTTGTTTGAGTTCTTCTTCGCCCACGCCTTCGGCTGCGGTACGAATAATATAGCCGCCGTGCTCATCACAATATTCCGAGACAATACGTTTGAGACGGTCGCGCTCGGCTTCACTTTCAATACGCTGCGAAACGCCAACATGGGACGCGCCGGGCATGAATACCAGATAGCGGGAAGGCAAAGTAATGTCTGTCGTCAGGCGTGCGCCCTTGGTGCCAAGCGGATCTTTCACCACCTGCACCATCAGATCCTGGCCCTGATGAACCAGCTCAGCGATGTCACGCACATGGAAATTTTTCTGCTCGTCACGCGCCACACATTCAGTATGCGGCATAATGTCTGACGCATGTAAAAAGGCGGCCTTTTCAAGACCGATATCAACAAATGCCGCCTGCATACCTGGCAGAACACGACTGATACGCCCTTTATAAATATTGCCGGCAATCCCGCGCTTGGTCTCGCGCTCAATATGGATTTCCTGCAGAATGCCACCGTCAATGTAAGCCACGCGGGTTTCAGACGGGGTGACATTGACCAGTAATTCAGCTGTCATGTTTTCTCCTAAGCTCGCGTAAGGCAGAAAATTCATTCAGCAGTTCCTGGGTTTCCACCAGAGGAAGCCCCACAACTGCATAGTAACTGCCGCGAATTTCACGGACGAAACAACCGCCCTTTCCCTGAATACCATAAGCGCCCGCTTTATCCATGGGCTCACCGCTCAGAATATAATGTGCAATATCGTCGGAGGATAGTGAACGGAAGGTGACATCGGTCACAACCACCGTATTGAGGCAATCCCGCCTGTCGGCAAACGCAATGGCGGTCATCACCTGATGTTGTTTTCCGGACAATGCGTTAAGCATAATAGCGGCCTGGGCTTCGTCCCGTGGTTTTTCCAGGACGTTACCATCAAGGACCACAATCGTGTCTGCGCCAAGCACCGGCAAATCTTCTGCCGCGACCGCCACACCGGCCTGCGCTTTATCTTTCGCCAGTCGTAAAACATAATCTTGCGGGGCTTCGCCAGGCTGACGCTCTTCTGCAACGTCAGTCATCAGACGCTCAAAAGGCAGTTCCAGCAGGGCCAGTAATTCACGGCGACGTGGTGATCCGGAAGCCAGATAAAGTGCGGTCATAACATCCTCATTGCACAGCAAACTGACGACGGATTTTACGCATCAGCAGGAACAGCCATGGCCACAGCACACCGTCGACCACACTGCTCCAGAAAACTTCAGGCCGGAATGACACGTTGACGACCAGGAATTCCCCCCAGAACACCATGACATCCACAGCCAGTGAAAGCACCATGACAATCAGCGCTTGTTGCCACAGCGCCAGGTTACGGAATAGCTGGAATTTGAACGCGACCAGGTAGGCGGTAATGGCAAAGGCCAGTGCGCGAATACCCAGCGTCGATCCCAGGATCAAATCCATGATAAAGCCGACAACAAAACCGGTACCCACGTTGACGCGATGCGGTAATGCCATCACCCAGTAAATCAGGATCAGCAACAGCCACGACGGCCTGAACATATAGATCTGTTCAGGCCATGGCATCACCTGCAATAGCATGGCTATTAAGAAGGATAGCCAAATAATCCAGCGTCCGTGGCTCCGGTAGCTGTTCATTCTGCCGCTCCCTGAACAGCAGACGTACTGGCAGGCGCAGTGACTGTTCCGGTTGCCGGTGGAGGAACAGGTGCCGGCGGCCCCATATCTCCCGGAGGCGGCAATACTTGCGGCATCATTTGCATCAGGCGCTCATTGGCAACGCGATGCACTTCATCCGGTGGTAAAGGGTGCTCGCCATTGCGGTCAGACCCCCACAACAATAGCAGGTAACGCAAACGTTGCAGACCGGCGGTCGGACGTGCCTGTATCACGGTATAGGCACGCTGATTATCGACCTTAACCGAAGATACCACGCCGACCGGATAACCTTCAGGGAAACGCCCCCCCAGACCGGACGTCACCAGCACATCACCGACACGAATATCGGTATTGCTTGGCAGATGCTCAAGTTGCAAGTCATCAGCACAACCGCTACCGGCAGCGATAACGCGGATATCATTACGCAGTACCTGAATCGGCAACGCATGTGAAGCATCACAAATCAGCAGTACACGGCTGGTCAGTGCGGCAACAGCAACAACCTGGCCGACGACGCCTTTATCACTGATAACAGGTTGCCCGATATACACACCGTTGTTGCTACCTTTATCGATGACGATCTGATCGCTGTAAGGATCATTGCTGGTGGAGAGCACCTGCGTCACCATTTTATGCTCGTCCTGACGCAACGGTGATCCCAGCAACTCGCGCAAACGGGCATTTTCTTGTTTGTATTGGCCAAGCAACATCAGGTCGCTGTTTTTCAGCAACAACTCCTGACGCAAAGCGCGGTTTTCAAGTTCCAGCTGACCACGGGTGGCAAAAGTAGAGGAAACCTGATCTAAGAATTCACGCGGGGCATTGGACAAAAAATAGAAGGGACTGACGGCCGTATCCATATAGGTGCGGATTTTAACAAACGTACCTATTTTACTGTCGGCAACAATCAGGACAATGGCCGTGAGAATAGCCAAAAAAAGTCGCAGTTGCAGGGAAGGCCCCCTGCTAAAAATTGGCTTCATAAAATATGCGAGTTCCTCGGCAACAGAAGATTTCAGCCAGTCGAAGTAAAGACTTCCCCTGACAGAAAGGCGGCAATCTCATGGGATAGCCAAAACACTGGCAGAGCTTTATCGCTCAGCCAGTGTTTGCGCGGATCCACATTGAACACTGCACACTTCACGTTGCAGGTTTTACCTGACGGACAACCACCTTCCCGGGCAGACTATTCTTGTTTGCAACAAGACTTGCTTAAATCAGCCAGTCTTGGCTGAGATTACTCTTCGCTGAATAAGTCGCCGCCGTGCATGTCGATCATTTCTAATGCTTTACCACCGCCACGGGCGACGCAGGTCAGTGGATCTTCTGCGACAACAACAGGGATACCTGTTTCTTCCATCAGCAGACGATCAAGGTTACGCAGTAATGCGCCACCGCCGGTCAGCACCATGCCGCGCTCGGAGATGTCGGAAGCCAGTTCTGGCGGACATTGTTCCAGCGCAACCATTACCGCGCTGACGATACCAGTCAGCGGCTCTTGTAAGGCTTCCAGAATTTCGTTGGAGTTCAGCGTGAAACCACGTGGAACACCCTCAGCCAGGTTACGGCCGCGCACTTCGATTTCATGCACTTCATCACCTGGATAGGCAGAACCGATGCTGTGCTTGATACGCTCAGCCGTTGCTTCACCGATCAGTGAACCGTAATTACGGCGTACGTAATTAATGATAGCTTCGTCGAAACGATCGCCGCCGATACGCACAGAAGAGGAATACACCACGCCGTTCAGGGAGATGACGGCAACTTCTGTGGTACCACCACCGATATCCACCACCATTGAACCGGTCGCTTCAGATACCGGCAGGCCGGCACCAATTGCCGCCGCCATCGGCTCTTCAATCAGGAACACTTCACGCGCGCCTGCACCTTGTGCAGATTCACGGATAGCACGGCGTTCAACCTGAGTTGCACCCACTGGTACACACACCAGCACGCGCGGGCTTGGGCGCATGAAACTGTTGCTGTGAACTTGCTTGATGAAGTGTTGCAGCATTTTCTCCGTCACGAAGAAGTCAGCGATAACACCGTCTTTCATTGGACGAATAGCGGCGATATTGCCAGGAGTACGACCCAGCATCTGTTTTGCGTCGTGACCAACAGCAGCAACGCTTTTAGGTGAACCAGCACGATCCTGACGAATAGCCACAACGGATGGCTCATTCAGCACGATGCCTTGTCCTTTTACATAAATGAGGGTATTGGCGGTACCCAGGTCGATGGACAAGTCGTTGGAAAACATGCCACGAAATTTCTTAAACATAACGAAGGGATAATCCTGCTAGCTGGGGGCGGAAAATAAAATCCGCCTACTTTACCAACCACGCGAAGCAGCGACAAGGCGCAAAAACGTCCTGCTTCCGTGAAAATTGTCCGCGATGTCGCCATTCACTTGCTGTGACTTTTTGAGGCTGATGGCACTGCGAAATAATTCTGTCTCGCAGGCTCGGTTTACCTCGGGCAGGCACCCAGGCGAAGTAGCAACACCGCACATAAATTCTTACACTTTTACCAACATCTTCCCTCCATCTGCGGCCTGAGCACAAGCACCGGCTAGCAGACAAGGGCGTAGGTCAAAAGCTGGCTCATTCTACGTTAAATAATGCATTAACGGTCACTTAAACATCGCGGTTGTGTGAATATTTTTTACCGACCGGTTCAACAGGCTCCGGACCGGCAAAAAAATCCCCCTGCCCGCCGTGGATCCCGCTTTTCAGCAGGACAGCCCATTCCTCTTTTGTCCGCACGCCGGAGGCAAATACCCGCGCCTGAGTCCCTTCGCATGCACTGAGTAAGCTTTGTACAAAGAGCTGATTTTCAACCCTTTTATCAATGTCACGCACTAATCCAGGATGAAGCTTGACTCTTTCCACGGGAAAAGTTTTCAGATAAGAGGTACTGACCACCGTCAGTCCGGCCTGGGAAACAGCCAGACGACAGCCTAAACCCTGTAATAATCTGATCGAAGGACGTAGCCGGTCGGTATGTTGACAGAGATCGGCCTCAGCAAGTTCAATCAAAATTCGATTTCGTTGCGATCTTTCGCACTGCAGCAAGGTATCGCGCAGCCAGCGCACAAATGAGCGCTGCAATAATGAATCAACCGTCAGGTGAAATGCTAACGTTTCGTCCGGCCAACGGTTAAGTAACGGAATAATCTGACTTAACATCACCCGGTCAAAGCTTTGCGAGAGTCCGAACTGCACCACCAGCGGAATAAACTCCGCCGCCAGCAATTCCTGCTCACCATCGAAGACCCGGCGCTGTAATTCACGGTGATCGGGTTTGCTGTCCCGGGTGAACGCGGGTTTCTGATAAAGACGCGGGCCGCCGCGCGCCAGTGTATTTTCAAGCAGTGTCCGCCAGCGCACACTGCCACGGCCTTTTTCCGGCACATTTTTATCGTAGATATACCAGCTGTTACTTCCCTGGAACGCCGCATGCCGCGTCGCCTGTTCAGCCATATCCATCACCTGATCCGGTGTCTGGCCGAAACGGTAAGCACTGATGCCGATATACATCAGCGCGTCACGGTCAATCAGCGACGAGGTCGGCAGAACGCCAAGCGCATTGACGAGCTGGGAGGCCATCACTTCCGCTTCCTTTAAGGTGCGGTGTGGCAACAGCACGGCAAAATCACTGTGGAAATAACGTGCCAGCAGCGCATCGACATGACGCATCACGAATGTCGATAACAGATTCACCATCGCCGAACGCAGTTCTTCGACCACGGCCTGACCGTGCGTTTCGCGCATAGTGTCGAAATCTGGCAAGCGCAATAACATCAGCACACCGTGCGCCCCCTTTTCTTCCAGTTGTGTCGCAAGCTGATTGTCAAAGAACAGGCGGTTACTGAGGCCGGTTTGCGCATCCTGCTGAGCATAAGCGCGGATCAGGGTATCCACGCGGCTGCGCTGCTCGCGCGCTTCATTCAGATCCGTCAGCAGACGATCTATTGCGCTGCTGGCAGCATGCGGCCATTCGCCCATATCACCGGACAATCCTTCACGTTCGCCGCGTAATATTCTGACCGCGCGGTCTTCCAGTTTTTCCACGCCGTCCGTTTCCTGACGTAACCAGCGAAAACTCAGCAGCAGCATAGCCAGCATGAGCAGAATGGCGATCCCAATCGTGAATGTAGAACGCAGGGAGCGGATATAGCTGCTGACAGGATCAACATAGGAAATATGCAGCGACATGGCGTGATTTTGCATCAGCGGGATAATGGCAGTGTCATATTCCGGCATCACGCTGTCCCACGAGCGATGCACATCCGGACGCTCATGGTATTCAAAAACAGTGGTGTCATTAAGTTTGACTTCGATATCAGTCACATCGAGCATGCGCATAGCCTGTGGCATCCAGCGCTGGGCTTCTGCGGGAGTGTGCGTCAGCAACGCCTGATCATAGGTTGTGGCAAGCGCCTGAAGGTGTTGCTCAGTGTCTTGTTTATTCAGATAGATAAAGCTGAAAGTGACGCCAAGCAACATCAGTAACATTGCCAGCGCGACTAACATCGTCATCAGTGCCGATAGTCTGGTAGTAAATCGCATCCCTGTGCCTTACTCGCTACGGTGAGGAGGAAACAAACCCTTTCTCTGAGCCTGCTACGAAAAAACGCCGCTACTATAAAACAGAAAAACGCGATGAAAGGAGAAATTTACCAAAGAGTCGTTTGTATACATTCATAGCATAGCAATACAAAAACCAATCAATTCGGAATTCTTATATAAACAGTAAACGCTGACTCAATATCTGCCGGCAGGATGCGATTTTTTAGCGCGATATCTCGCAAAGCCGCCGTTTTCACGCCATGCTCTGTCTATAACCATAAAAAAATGAATCGCAACAATGAGAATGCCGGAGAATGCCATGTCCACACCCCGCAAACTGACCGAAGCAGACGTCACACCCGAAAGTATTTTTTATGACCGACGCAAAGTTTTGCAGGCGCTGGGGATCAGTGCCGCGGCACTCGCAGTCCCTCAAAACGCACGTGCGGATATCCTTTCCTGGTTCAAAGGTCATGACCGCCCGGCCGCCCCAGCCGGTAAACCGCTGGATTTCACCAAGCCTGCTGCTTATCAAAATGACCTGACACTCACCCCCGAGGACAAAGTTTCCGGCTACAACAACTTCTATGAGTTCGGGCTGGATAAAGCCGATCCTGCCGCCAATGCCGGGCAACTGATCACGTCACCGTGGACGTTAAAAATAGAAGGCGAAGTCGCTAAACCGATCACGCTGGATATGGATGACATCATGAAGCGTTTCCCGCTCGAGCAGCGTATCTACCGGATGCGTTGTGTTGAAGCCTGGTCGATGGTGGTGCCGTGGGTGGGTTTCCAGCTGAGTGAAATTCTCAAACTGGCAGAGCCGACCAGCAAAGCGCGTTATGTCGCCTTCACTACCTTATATGATCCGGAACATATGCCAGGGCAGAAAGACCGTTTTATCGGCGGCGGGCTGAATTATCCCTATGTTGAAGGGCTGCGTATAGATGAAGCGATGAATCCGCTGGCGATGCTGACCGTGGGTGTTTATGGCAAAGCACTGCCGCCACAAAACGGCGCACCCATCCGTCTGACCATTCCATGGAAGTACGGCTTCAAGGGGATTAAATCCATCGTGAACATCAAATTTACTCAGGATGAACCGCCGACCACCTGGAACCAGATTGCCTCCAACGAATACGGATTTTATGCCAACGTGAACCCGCATGTGGATCACCCGCGCTGGTCGCAGGCGACGGAACGTTTTATCGGTTCCGGCGGGTTGCTGGACGTTCAGCGCCAGCCGACGTTGCTGTTCAATGGCTATGCCGATCAGGTGGCGTCGCTGTATCACGGTATGGATTTGCGTAAGTTCTATTAAGGAAGAGGACGTTCAGCTATGCGTCGTTTAAGCCCTGCCAGTATTACCGGATTGAAAGTCATTATTTATCTTGCTGCCATTCTGCCCTTTCTCTGGCTCCTGCTGTCCATCAACCAGGGCTGGTTCAGCGCCGATCCGGCAAAAGATATTCAGCATTTTACCGGTAGGATGACTCTGAAATTTTTGCTGGTGACACTGCTGGTGACGCCTGTCGCGCGCTATGGCAAACAACCGTTGCTGATCCGCACCCGTCGTTTGCTGGGATTATGGTGTTTCGCGTGGGGAACCCTGCATCTTCTGAGCTATTCATTCCTCGAACTGGGGATTAACAATATCCGCCTGCTGGGCAGCGAGCTGATTTCCCGCCCGTACCTCACACTGGGTATCATCTGCTGGATCCTCCTGCTGGCGCTGGCCTGTACGTCGACACTGTGGGCCCAGCGTAAAATGGGCGCTGGCTGGCAAAAGCTACATAATCTCATCTATCTGATCGCCATACTGGCGCCGATCCATTACCTTTGGTCAGTCAAAGTGTTGTCACCACAACCGATCATCTATGCAACACTTGCCGCCATCCTGCTGGCCTTGCGCTATAAAAAATTCCGTCAGTGGCTGCGATAAACCGGGGAAAGCGCGTAGGCACAGCCTCTCAGAATTTCGCCAATTGCGCGCACATTCACCCGTCGAGGGTTGATTATCTTCGCTGATAAGACCAGTATTTAGCTGCGAATTGCCACGATATCATTATAATGCCCGACCTCATGCCGAAGATACGGGCTGATTTGCCGCGAAAAAGGTGACAAACCGGTGACATCAGGGTATTTTCTACAATCTTTGTCTAATTGCCGGAGATAGGCTCACAATGGCGCATAAGTTTGACATTTTGCTACTGAACGGACCTAACCTGAATTTGTTAGGGACCCGTGAGCCTGAAAC
Source organism: Rahnella perminowiae (assembly GCF_019049755.1). Lineage (GTDB taxonomy): Bacteria > Pseudomonadota > Gammaproteobacteria > Enterobacterales > Enterobacteriaceae > Rahnella > Rahnella perminowiae. The sequence continues at coordinate 6,814 of NZ_JAFMOS010000599.1, read as the reverse complement.
GTACGGACACACCACGCTCAACGATATTGTTAAAGGTTTGGAAGTTCAGGCTGCTGCTGCCGGTGTGGCACTGAGCCATCTGCAATCCAACGCAGAACATGTCCTGATTGAACGTATTCATCAGGCACGCGGAAACGTCGATTTTATCTTGATCAATCCCGCGGCCTTTACCCATACCAGCGTGGCGCTGCGCGATGCATTACTGGGGGTATCGATTCCGTTTATCGAGATCCATCTGTCGAATGTACATGCCCGTGAGGCGTTCCGGCACCATTCCTATCTTTCCGACATCGCAGTGGGCGTTATTTGCGGACTTGGCGCAGATGGCTACCACTTTGCATTACAGGCAGCGGTTAACCGCTTGTCAAAAACCCACTAATTTCTACGCAAAAAGAGTCCGGAATCACACCCATGGATATTCGTAAAATTAAAAAACTGATCGAACTGGTTGAAGAATCAGGCATTTCTGAACTGGAAATTTCTGAAGGCGAAGAGTCAGTTCGTATCAGCCGTGCTGCACCTGCGCAGGCTTATCCTATGATGCAACAGGCTTATGCCATGCCTGTACAACAACAGCCAGGCCTGGCTGCTGCGGTTGCCCCTGCGGCTGCACCAGCAGAAGCGGCTCCGGCAGCAATCAGTGGCCATATCGTTCGCTCACCGATGGTAGGGACGTTCTACCGTACGCCAAGCCCGGACGCTAAAGCCTTCATCGAAGTGGGTCAGAAAGTGAACGCGGGTGATACCTTGTGTATCGTTGAAGCGATGAAAATGATGAACCAAATCGAAGCAGACAAATCCGGTGTTGTTAAAGCAATTCTGGTAGAAAGCGGCCAACCGGTTGAATTCGACGAGCCGCTGGTCGTCATCGAATAACGAGGCGTACCATGGTAGATAAAATTGTTATCGCGAACCGCGGCGAAATCGCCCTGCGTATTTTGCGTGCCTGTAAAGAAATGGGCATCAAAACCGTTGCTGTGCACTCCACCGCTGACCGTGACCTGAAACATGTGCTGCTGGCAGACGAAACCGTCTGTATCGGCCCTGCAGCTTCAGTAAAAAGCTATCTGAACATCCCTGCCATTATCGCGGCGGCGGAAATCACTGGCGCGGTGGCTATCCACCCGGGCTACGGTTTCCTGTCCGAGAATGCCGATTTTGCAGAGCAGGTTGAGCGTTCTGGTTTTATTTTCATCGGCCCGAAAGCTGAAACTATCCGCCTGATGGGTGACAAAGTTTCTGCGATCCATGCGATGAAAGCAGCCGGCGTACCTTGTGTACCAGGCTCTGACGGCCCGCTGGGCGATGATATGGACCAAAACCGTGCCTTCGCAAAACGCATCGGCTATCCGGTCATCATCAAAGCGTCTGGCGGCGGCGGTGGTCGTGGTATGCGTGTTGTCCGCAGCGACAAAGACCTCGAGCAATCCATCTCCATGACCCGTGCGGAAGCCAAAGCGGCTTTCAACAATGACATGGTTTACATGGAAAAATACCTGGAAAACCCACGTCATGTGGAAATTCAGGTACTGGCTGATGGTCAGGGCAACGCCGTTTATCTGGCTGAACGTGACTGCTCCATGCAGCGTCGTCACCAGAAAGTCGTCGAAGAAGCGCCAGCACCAGGCATTACGGAAGATCTTCGTCGTTTCATCGGCGAACGTTGCGCCAAAGCCTGTGTGGATATTGGCTACCGTGGCGCAGGTACTTTCGAATTCCTGTACGAAAACGGCGAGTTCTTCTTCATCGAAATGAACACCCGTATCCAGGTTGAGCATCCGGTTACCGAGATGATCACCGGTGTGGATTTGATCAAAGAACAGCTGCGTATTGCATCCGGCCAGCCGCTGTCGATCAAACAAAGCGAAGTGAAGGTCAAAGGCCATGCGGTGGAATGCCGTATTAACGCGGAAGACCCTAATACCTTCCTGCCAAGCCCGGGCAAAATCACCCGCTTCCACGCTCCTGGCGGCTTCGGTGTTCGTTGGGAATCCCATATTTACGCAGGCTACACTGTGCCTCCGTACTACGATTCCATGATCGGTAAACTGATCACTTACGGCGAAACCCGTGAAGTGGCCATTGCCCGCATGAAAAATGCACTGGCAGAGCTGATCATCGACGGCATCAAAACCAACATTGAACTGCAAATGCGCATTATGGACGACGAGAATTTCCAGCATGGTGGCACCAACATCCACTATCTTGAGAAAAAACTCGGTTTGCAGGAAAAATAAAAAGACCGTACCGTTGCGTACTCTCTTATCAAGGCCGGATATTCCGGCCTTTTTTACGTTTTGAGGGGAGACAAATAAATGGCATTGGATAAACGTTTTTTGCAAGCCAACCGCGAAGCCCGCTGGGCATTCGGGCTGACGATTGCCTATCTGCTGGCATGGTGTTTTGCTGCGTATATTCCTGACGACAAACAGGGTATCACCGGTCTGCCGCACTGGTTTGAAATGGCCTGCCTGCTGGTACCGCTGATTTTCGTTCTTTTAAGCTGGTTGATGGTTCGCGTGATTTATCGCGATATTCCGCTGGAGGACATTAATGCAGACTGAAGTCTTATTGCCACTGATTGCCTACTTACTGCTGGTTTTCGGGTTGTCTGTCTATGCCTATACCCGCCGCGAACAGGGCAACTTTCTGACCGAATATTTCCTCGGTAACCGTTCAATGGGTGGTTTCGTACTGGCCATGACCCTGACCGCCACCTACATCAGTGCCAGTTCCTTTATCGGCGGCCCCGGTGCGGCCTACAAATTTGGTCTTGGCTGGGTATTACTGGCGATGATTCAACTGCCTGCCGTCTGGCTTTCACTCGGCGTACTGGGTAAAAAATTTGCCATTCTGGCGCGTCGTTATAATGCGGTCACGCTGAACGACATGCTTTTTGCGCGCTACCAGAGCCGCTTACTGGTCTGGCTGGCAAGCCTGAGCTTGCTGGTGGCGTTTCTGGGTGCGATGACCGTCCAGTTCATCGGTGGCGCACGCTTGCTGGAAACGGCGGCGGGTATTCCTTATGACACCGGTCTGCTGATTTTCGGCATCAGTATTGCGCTGTACACCGCCTTTGGCGGCTTCCGTGCCAGCGTCCTCAATGATGCCATGCAGGGGCTGGTGATGCTGCTCGGCACTATTTTGCTGTTGATCGCCGTCATTCACGCCGCAGGGGGTCTGCACAGCGCGGTAGATAAGCTCCGGCAAATCGACCCGAAACTGGTGTCCGTGCATGGCGGAGATGACGTCCTTTCACTGCCTTTTATGGCGTCTTTCTGGATTTTGGTGTGCTTTGGTGTGATCGGCCTGCCGCATACCGCTGTGCGCTGTATTTCCTACAAAGACAGCAAAGCGGTACACCGTGGCATTGTGCTCGGCACGATTGTGGTCGCCGTTTTGATGTTCGGTATGCATCTGGCCGGCGCGCTGGGACGTGCGGTATTGCCTGATCTGAAAATCCCAGACCAGGTTATCCCGACATTGATGATCACCGTACTCCCCCCTTACGCCGCCGGTATCTTTCTTGCCGCGCCGATGGCTGCCATTATGTCGACCATCAATGCGCAACTTTTGCAGTCATCAGCGACTATCGTTAAAGACTTGTACCTCGGTATTAAACCGGAGCAACTGACTAACGAGCGTAAGTTAAAACGCTTATCAAGCTGGGCCACCTTTATACTGGGATTATTGGTGTTACTGGCCGCATGGCGTCCGCCGGAGATGATTATCTGGCTGAACCTGCTGGCATTCGGCGGGCTGGAAGCGGTGTTCCTGTGGCCGCTGGTGCTCGGTTTGTACTGGGAACGGGCAAACGCTGCGGGCGCGCTGAGCGCAATGATTGTTGGCGCAGTTTGTTATACCCTGCTCGCCAGTCTTGACCTGCATATTGCCGGTCTGCATCCGATTGTGCCGTCGCTGTTGCTGAGCCTGCTGGCGTTTTATGCTGGCAATAAATTTGGCAAACAGCCACGCGAAACCGTACTCAGGCCGTCCTGAACGGACGGTACTGCTATTACAGATTGTTAAGAAGAGAATGGCTATGCCTTGGATCCAACTGAAGATTAATACCACCGGTAACGACGCGGAAACGCTGAGTGATGCGCTTATCGAAAGTGGCGCGGTATCCGTGACTTTCCAGGATACTCACGATAACCCGGTTTTCGAACCGCTGCCCGGCGAAACCCTGTTGTGGGGGGATACTGACGCTATTGGCCTTTACGACGCGGAAACCGATATGGACGAAGTGATCGCTATACTGGAAAACGCACCGCTGCTGGGCAAAGGTTTTGCGCATAAAATCGAACAACTGGAAGACAAAGACTGGGAACGCGAATGGATGGATAACTTCCATCCCATGCGTTTTGGCGAGCGTCTGTGGATTTGCCCGAGCTGGCGCGATGTGCCGGATCCGAATGCCGTGAACGTCATGCTGGATCCGGGGCTGGCGTTTGGTACCGGTACTCACCCGACCACGGCCATGTGTTTGCAATGGCTAGACAGTCTGGATCTGAAAGGTAAAACCGTGATCGACTTCGGTTGCGGCTCCGGCATTCTGGCGATCGCCGCGCTGAAGCTGGGCGCAAAGCATGTGGTCGGGATCGACATCGATCCGCAGGCCATACAGGCCAGCCGTGATAATGCCGAACGTAACGGTGTTTCAGAGGGTCTGTCGCTGTATCTGCCGCAAGACCAGCCTGAGGATCTGTCGGCCGACGTGGTAGTCGCCAACATTCTGGCAGGCCCTTTGCGCGAACTGGCTCCCCTTATCAGTGTACTGCCGGTCGCAGGCGGCCATCTGGGACTGTCCGGCGTACTGGCCAGCCAGGCACAAAGCGTAGCGGATGCCTATAAAGACAAGTTTGACCTGGATCCGGTGGCCGAGAAAGAAGAGTGGTGCCGCATCACCGGCATTAAAAAAGCCTGATTTATGTTCCCCGCTCTTTCTGTTTGTGCAGAAAGAGCGGATTTTCTTCTAAAACTCTTTTACGACCTGTTCTCATATTTCTCCTGCCGCACAAAACCCTTACACTTTGCGAGGTTTTATTACTCAACACATGAAAGGGATATCTCTTGAAAGGAAAATTATTCTCTGCCGCGCTGGCCGCACTGACCTTGTCAGTTTCTGCACAACCCGCCTGCGCAAACGAAGCGTCGCACTGGTCATATGATGGCGACACTGCCCCGCAAAACTGGTCGAAACTCAGCCCTGATTTTTATCTGTGTGAACAGGGTAAAGCACAGTCGCCTATCGATATCAAAGATGCATTACAGGTGCACCCCCGCCCGCTTAAGCTCAGCTATCAGTTGCCACCGGTCAGTGTCATTAATAACGGTCACAGCGTGCAGGTAAATGTTCAGCAGGGGGACTTCGTTACACTGGACGGCGAAAAATTCGTTCTGCAACAATTCCATTTCCATTCCCCGAGCGAAAATACCCTCAACGGTAAATCCTTCCCGATGGAGGCGCATTTTGTTCATATGAATGCTGAAGGGGAGATTGCGGTGATTGCGGTGATGTTTGAAACCGGCAAGGCTAATGCCGGACTGGAAAAAATATGGCAACAAATGCCTGATAAAGCCGGAGAACCTGTCGCACTGAAGACGAAAGTTGATCTTCTTAGCCTGATGCCAAAAGACCTGACGCATTACCGCTTCAGCGGCTCACTGACCACTCCACCGTGCACAGAAGGGGTACGCTGGCTGGTGGTTAAAGAGCCTCAGACATTGTCTGAAACCCAGTTGGAGAAATTCCAGCATGCGATGCATCATGCGAATAATCGCCCGGTGCAAGGGCTGCATGGCCGGGTCATCGTCGCGCAATAATTGCGCTTCCCCTTCAAGGCAGCAGAGCGGGCCCGCTGCCTTATTTTTAAAACCTGATGCCCTTCCTCTATTCCATGTATTCTCTGCGATATTTCATACACAGAAATATATCGGCTGAAATATGACTCCCTGTTATTTTCCGTAGCCGGTATATCACTCAATACTGTCTGATAAATTACAGTCTCGTGATCTCGTCTTCCTGATTAACATAATCATTAAGACTGTTAAAGCATACTGACAGCTCCTGGCACTCCTGATTAATTCCAGGATATTCTGAGCGAGGCAGGTACCGGGAAAATATGGATGAAATAGGCTCGCATTCCCAGGGCGGCATAACTTTAACGCCACCCAGCCAGTAAACCACATTATTGGCGACCTGAGGATTACCCCGGTTACGGTAAAGCCATCTTATTTCAGCGCTGGTAATATCGCCCGGTCTCTTTTCAATAACCCGCTCAAACGCGATTTCATCAAGGATAAAATGCACCCTTTTATTTCTGGTTTTGGTTTGAAACTCCAGCCCGGCTTTACTGGCCCGAATCCATGCTTCTTTAGCAATATCGAGGTTTGTATTAGAATTTTTGGGGGATAGTTGCCGTATCCTCGCATTTTTCAAACGAGAAATATCCACTTCAACTGTTTTTCCCCAGTGTATGTATTGTGCCTGATGAACTGATTTTATCTGGTGCGGAGATATTCCGTTTTCCAGGTTCCATTTTTGATGGTTACGTAAAAAATGCTTAAATTGGATCGCCCTTTTCGGATCCGCGGTCGCTTCTCCTCTTGAGCGGATTTGTCTATCAGACGAGTAAAACTTTCCGGGCGCATGCAGCCGGTGGCTTATTTTTGAAACATTGACCACACTGTTGGTCAGTTGATTTTGAATAATAATATCCTGTCGTTTTCTCCCGTGGCGTAATATTTTAATAAATATACCGTTGTCTCTCATCGTGCTTCTAATCGCCCGGCACACCGCATCCCGGGGAGC
>NZ_JAFMOS010000157.1 GCF_019049755.1 Rahnella perminowiae | reverse complement strand
CTCTAAAGCCCTTCTTGTCTCATTAACAATAATCATCTGTCTAATCATTAATAAGCAGTCCTTATTTAATACAAACATCAATGACTTCTCAAAATATTTGCCTACTAAATATACACCAATGCGTGTTGATAACTATGGCAACTATGTCAGGTTATCTTCTGATATTCAGAGCATGCTACATAGTACTGAAAAACTGACTGTTTTATCATCCAGTGATGTTCTTAACGATAATATGCTCGACACACTTTCAAATCTGAAATTGAGTAAGTATTTGACTGGAATGTCCCAGGTTGATCTCAGAGACGGGCTGAGCATTCCGGCACTGATGTCCAGGTTCATCATCGTTGTTGATCCCGTACAAACACATTTAACGCCATCAGGCCAGCAAGTTATTACAATTCCTGCAAAAGAGTTGCTAAATAATGAGGGGATAGGAAAAGCTTTTAAAAGGATTGGAAATGGCTATCCACTCGAAAAGGGGGCTACCGCCTATGTTTATGAAAGAACGAGGCCGTTTACCTATGATGAAATGATGGATTTCATCTCAAAATATTATGTCAGCTACCCGCAATGGAAAGGGATTTACGACACCAGTCTGTTCATTCCTTATTCAACGGGATCGATTTCTTTAGGTGATGTGTGGGGCAAATTAGACATTGAAGATGATGGAACTCTCTATGGACATCCGGGTGAAAGCCGTCCGACCACAATAACCTGGACGTTAAATGGCATTAATGAACTCCTCATTTCATCAGTCCGGAATACGTGTTCAACAGCTGATGGTGTGGATGTCACCATTTCCGACATGTCTGGAAGACATATATCAAGCCATATCGAGAACAACGGTTCTTCATCTCTTGATATAAGGAAATTTAATAACATGCTTACGACCCTAACGATAGATAAACATGGTAACCCTTCATGTGACTCTATTATGATCGTTAAAAAATAAACATACTGAGCCTTTGCTAAAACAGCAAAGGCTTTTTTCAACGAAAATCACGCTGATGTTAAAATCTTCCGCACTCCCCTCCCCCCTATATTTATGAGCAATCATAATCCTGCCGCCTGTAAATATAATTCTGAACGGGATAATGTGCTCGTCTTAATATATATGCTGTTACTATCCAGAATAATTTCACCATTTATGGCCGGATCCTTACTAAGCAAATATTTTGAGACAGGTTTTCTCTGTGGAAAAAACGTATCACAAGCTTATTA
>NZ_JAFMOS010000159.1 GCF_019049755.1 Rahnella perminowiae | reverse complement strand
ATCAGGATCAGCTCATCATATTCTTGATCCTGTAGCGATATCCCGTGGCAAAACAAAAATTTAATATCAAAAACTGAGCGGCCTACAACAAGGCTCTCGTCAATTGCGGTTCGCTAGTATTCGGCTTGATGACTCGACCATCCAGGTTTGGTACGACGAACCAAAAACCTCTTCGCGTGGTCGTCCGCAATGTTATTCTGAACTGGCTATTTCCACCGTTCTGATGGTCGAACGCATCTTTCGCCTCACGCTGCGCGCCACCCAGGGATTTATTGACTCCATCTTTACGCTAATGAATATCCCGCTCCGCTGCCCGAGCTATTCCTGCGTCAGCAGACGGGCAAAATCCGTCACTATCCCGTTTAAAAACCCTACGAGAGGCGAGATTGCCCGTCTGGTTATCGACTCCGCCGGCTTTAAAGTCTTCGGTGAGGGTGTGTGGAAGGTAAAAAAACACGGCCAGGAAAAGCGCCGCGTCTGGCGTAAACTGCACCTGGCGGTAGACGCCAGTACGCATGAAGTTATCTGCGCTGACCTTTCCCTGAACAATGTGACTGATGCAGAGGCATTCCCGGGGCTTATCCGTCAGACGCACAGGAAAATTCGGGTCGCCTGCGCCGACGGGGCTTATGACACAATACGGTGCCACGACGAGCTAAGGCGCAAGAAAATTAAGGCATTTATCACGCCGCGAACGAGGGCCGGTTACTGGCCGGCGGTGTATGCCGACAGAAATCAGGCAGTGGCAAGGCCACGTCTGACGGAGAGCAATGCTTACTGGGAATGGCACACGCTTTACAACCGGCGTTCTGTGACAGAAACGGCGATTTACCGGGTTAAACACCTGTTCGGTGGGCATCTGACTCTGCGGGATTATGATGCACAGGTTGGAGAAGCTATGGCCATGATCCGTGCCTTAAACAAAATGACGCGAGCAGGCATGCCAGAAAGTGTGCGGATTGCCTGAGGAAGTCAGTGACGGGAGGCGCTTTTATCTAAATCCGATTTATTCAACAAAGCCGTCAGGCTGCATCATTTAGCTCTCCAGATGGAGTACAGATACACCGCGCTCAAAATCACCGCGCCTGATATCGCACCACACTTTGTAATATGATCAGTGTAAACCACAGAGGAATCAGGCTGGCAACACCAAACCCCATGCCCAAACCACTTCCCATTGCACCGAAAAAATCTTCTAGGTTGAAATCCATCTTAACCTCTCTTACTT
>NZ_JAFMOS010000160.1 GCF_019049755.1 Rahnella perminowiae | reverse complement strand
TGACCCGCTCCCCGTATGTGATCCATTCATAATCAGGAATAACCGGCTTCATGTTGGTTGTGTATTCTGGCAACCGGCAGACTTCTCAGCAAATTCTGACGGGGTCATCCAGCCCAGCGCAGAATGGGGACGCCTCTGGTTATAGTGTATGCGCCAGGCCTCGATTTTGCACCGTGCATCCTCCAAAGACATAAACCAGTTCTCGTTCAGACATTCCTGCCTTAACCTGCCGTTGAAGGACTCCACCGTCGCATTGTCCGTCGGTGTTCCCGGGCGTGAGAAGTCGATTCTGATGCCTCTTTCGTACACCCATCTGTCCAGCATTTTCCCTGCAAATTCAGAACCATTATCGGTTTTCAGCAACTGAGGTAAAGGACGTCTGAGCGCTATGCTATTCAGCATTTCTGCCACTTCTGTTGAACGCAAATTCTGCCCCACGCAGATCCCCAGGCATTCGCGGGTGTACAGGTCGATAACCGTCAGCAGGCGCAGTCGTCGCCCGTCAAACAACGCATCAGAGACAAAATCCATGCCCCAGACGTGATTCGGATACAGACCCTGAGGCTGCGGTTGGCGGCGCTGGGCCGATTTATTGCGACGTGGCCGTTTGAGGCGCAGCGACAGACCCTGCTCACAGTAGAGGCGGTAGATTCTTTTGTGATTATCGCGCCAGCCTTCCCGCCTGAGCATCACGTATACCCGGCGGTACCCGTAATGAACCCGGGTTTCGGTTATCTCACGGATGCGTAGCCGCAGTGCGCTGTCGTCGGCGGCCACAGAACGATATCGAAACGAGCTGCGGCTGACCCGCAGCGCAAAACAGACCTGTCTCTCACTGGCACCGTAGCGGGCTTGCAAATCCCTGACCCATTCGCGCAGGCGTGCCAGCGTCAGCTCTTTTTTGCCAGCACGTCCTGCAGCATCGCCTTGTCGAGGCTCAGATCGGCAACCAGCCTCTTCAGCCGCAGATTTTCCTCTTCCAGCTGCCGCATATGCTTCAGTTCCGAAGGAGAAATGCCGCCGTATTTTTTACGCCACGTATAGAAAGTGGCATCCGAAATGCCCAGCTTGCGACAGACGTCCGGCACTGACGTCCCCAGCTCAGCCTGCTTAAGGGCAAAAACAATCTGCTCTTCGGTGAATCGTGACTTTTTCATCGGCACCACCTCCGTTCAGGGGAGTGTTTATCATGCCGGAATTCTGTTTCTGAATGGAGCAGGATTTTGGGTCAGGGTCA
>NZ_JAFMOS010000161.1 GCF_019049755.1 Rahnella perminowiae | reverse complement strand
CACAGTGAACTGATTAGCCTTTTTTCCAGGTAAGTCGCAATACGCGTAGTTGTAAACGCAATAACAAAATATATTCCTGCAGCAACGGTTAAAACCTCGATTGGTCTGGAAGTACTGTCGGCAATAAACTGGCTTTGGAAAATCAAATCTGTCATGCCTACAGTAGAAACAAGTGAGCTTTCTTTAAAGATTGTCACTGCATTGGATAATAAATTAGGTACTGAGCGCAAGATAGTCTGGGGCAAAATGACATAAAGTATTTTGACTCTGGCAGAAAGGCCAAGCGCTATGCATGCATCAAACTGTTCTGAGCCAATTGATCGTTGCGCAGATCTAAATGTTTCACAACACAAAGCGCCCATATAGAGTGACAACGAAATCACAACAGAAATTGCGTTGCCAATATCCAGTCCCAGTATGATAGGCAAGCAAAAGAAAAACCAAAATAATTGTAATAAGACGGGCGTATCACGAAATATCTCCACATAGATGGTGGTGACACCTCGGACTAATAGATTCGTTGATGTGCGACCTAAACTCGCCAGAAAGCCGACAATAATGCCGATTATTAAACTAAGTGCTGTATAGATTAGTGTAATACGTAAACCCGTCCAAAGGGCATCCGAATATTGTAACAAGGAGCTAAAGTCAAGAGTATATTGCATCAAGAACGCCCTCTGATTCGGCGGTTTAGAACCTTTTCAAGGTGTGTAACCAATAGTGAAAACGGGATTGATAACATAAAATATATTACAGCAGCGACCGTGAACACTTCAATAGGCCGATAGCTTGACGTTGCCAAGTTTTTAGCCTGATACATAAGGTCGGCAATACCTACAATGGCCACAAGTGCAGACTGTTGCAGTAATCCGATCATATTCGTCATGAGTACTGGTATGGCAGTAATAAATGCCTGAGGGAAGACAACATACAGCGTGTAAACACGTTTTGTTAACCCCAAAGCAATAGATGCGTCATGGTGTGATGAGGGGATTGCCTGAATTGCTGCACGGTAAGCTTCTGCATTGTAAGCGGCAATGTTGAGGCTTAATGCCAGGATAGCCATTGGAATGGGATCAATATATATACCTAAGAAAATGGGTACACAATAAAATATCCAGACTAATTGTACTAAAGCTGGTGTACATCGAAAAATTTCTATATAGGCAATAGTTGGCCAACGAATAAATTTATATGGGCTCATGGCTAACAATGAAACGAAAAAACCTACAACGATCCCAATG
>NZ_JAFMOS010000162.1 GCF_019049755.1 Rahnella perminowiae | reverse complement strand
GCTTTCGCTGGCCTTTAACGTTTTATCACATTGACTACAGAGCGGTTGGCAACCTTCTGTATCAGTCTTCCAGGTCACCGCAGAAACGGTAGCCTTCACCATGGATGGTGGCGATGATTTCCGGCGTATCCGGCGTTGCTTCGAAATGCTTACGAATGCGGCGGATCGTCACGTCAACAGTACGGTCATGAGGTTTCAGCTCGCGGCCGGTCATTTTCTTCAGCAAGTCGCCACGGGTCTGGATTTTGCCTGGGTTTTCACAGAAATGCAGCATGGCGCGGAATTCACTGCGCGGTAATTTGTACTGTTCGCCCTGCGGGCTAATCAGTGAACGGCTGTTAATATCGAGTTCCCAGCCATTGAATTTGTAGCTTTCAACCAGACGACGTTCTTCACCGGTAGTACCCAGGTTCATCGTACGGGACAGCAGATTGCGTGCGCGGATGGTCAGTTCACGCGGGTTGAATGGCTTGGTGATGTAGTCATCAGCGCCGATTTCCAGACCCAAAATTTTATCTACTTCGTTGTCGCGGCCGGTCAGGAACATCAAAGCAACGCTGGCTTGTTCGCGCAGTTCGCGTGCCAGCAGCAGGCCATTTTTGCCTGGCAGGTTGATGTCCATGATAACCAGATTGATGTCATTTTCGGAGAGAATGTGGTGCATTTCAGCGCCATCATTGGCTTCATGAACCATGTAGCCTTCTGCTTCAAAAATGCTCTTTAACGTATTACGTGTCACTAACTCGTCTTCGACGATCAGAATGTGAGGGGTCTGCATGATTGCTACCTAAGATTGCCAACAAATAGAAAATAGGAGTACAGAAGTCCTTGTTATCCCAATGAATTTTGATGCCTTATTGGCCATCTCACTCGTTACATGACTAAAGTACGTAAACGCGTTCTCGATGCAATTTCCATCAACGGCAACAACATCGCAAGCTCGGTCAGGGATTCCACTTTCTGCAGTTCCACGGGGTCCTAAAGCGGCGCATATCCTAACCCTATTAACAGCAATATAACAGCCAGTGCCGAAATTACCACCCAACAAAATTACGGTTTGTTGACATATATCAAGTTCAATTGTAGCACGGTAACAGAACAGTGAAAAACACTTACAAGAATGCACGCTTGAGTCACATTTCGCCCTTTATTGTACACGATTCAGCAAATGATGAAGAAACAAAGATAAATGCAAAATCTGTATGTATCCTTATTATATATCCATATGAAAAATAATGACTAATTTTTTAACTTCGTATGCTTATCC
>NZ_JAFMOS010000163.1 GCF_019049755.1 Rahnella perminowiae | reverse complement strand
CTCTACCTGACCACCTGTGTCGGTTTGGGGTACGATTTCGTGTTACCTGGAGCTTAGAGGCTTTTCCTGGAAGCATGGCATCAGCTACTTCACCACCGTAGTGGCTCGTTATCACGCCTCAGGGTTAGTATGTAACCGGATTTACCAGGTCACACCCCCTACACGCTTGAACCGGGACAACCGTCGCCCGGCCAGCCTAGCCTTCTCCGTCCCCCCTTCGCAGTAACACCAAGTGCTGGAATATTAACCAGCTTCCCATCGACTACGCTTTTCAGCCTCGCCTTAGGGGTCGACTCACCCTGCCCCGATTAACGTTGGACAGGAACCCTTGGTCTTCCGGCGTGCGGGTTTTTCACCCGCATTATCGTTACTTATGTCAGCATTCGCACTTCTGATACCTCCAGCAAACCTCACAGTTCACCTTCGACGGCTTACAGAACGCTCCCCTACCCAACAACGCCTAAGCGTCGCTGCCGCAGCTTCGGTGCATGGTTTAGCCCCGTTACATCTTCCGCGCAGGCCGACTCGACCAGTGAGCTATTACGCTTTCTTTAAATGATGGCTGCTTCTAAGCCAACATCCTGGCTGTCTATGCCTTCCCACATCGTTTCCCACTTAACCATGACTTTGGGACCTTAGCTGGCGGTCTGGGTTGTTTCCCTCTTCACGACGGACGTTAGCACCCGCCGTGTGTCTCCCGTGATAACATTCTTCGGTATTCGTAGTTTGCATCGAGTTGGTAAGCCGGGATGGCCCCCTAGTCGAAACAGTGCTCTACCCCCGAAGATGAGTTCACGAGGCGCTACCTAAATAGCTTTCGGGGAGAACCAGCTATCTCCCGGTTTGATTGGCCTTTCACCCCCAGCCACAAGTCATCCGCTAATTTTTCAACATTAGTCGGTTCGGTCCTCCAGTTAGTGTTACCCAACCTTCAACCTGCCCATGGCTAGATCACCGGGTTTCGGGTCTATACCTTGCAACTTGACGCCCAGTTAAGACTCGGTTTCCCTACGGCTCCCCTATTCGGTTAACCTTGCTACAAAATATAAGTCGCTGACCCATTATACAAAAGGTACGCAGTCACCTAACAAGTAGGCTCCCACTGCTTGTACGTACACGGTTTCAGGTTCTATTTCACTCCCCTCGCCGGGGTTCTTTTCGCCTTTCCCTCACGGTACTGGTTCACTATCGGTCAGTCAGGAGTATTTAGCCTTGGAGGATGGTCCCCCCATATTCAGACAGGATGTCACGTGTCCCGCCCTACTCATCGAACTCACA
>NZ_JAFMOS010000164.1 GCF_019049755.1 Rahnella perminowiae | reverse complement strand
GTTACTAAGTAATACTTATTACATCATAAGTAGGGTAGTGAATGGCAGACCTTATGAAACAAATTTCAGAATTTTAAAATAAAAACAGAGTGTTACCACAACGCTAAAGCTGTGTTGGTCGGTAACTTCAGGTGGGGGAGGGGAGTTGTAGAATGGTGGGAAATTTTAAAAGAACTAATTTTACCTGCAAACCTGGCATTGGCAGCATCATACATAACTGCCCATGCCATTAAGATATCAAACCTTTTTTAGGTAGGCTTCCAATGCGTCGCGAATGATTGCGCTGACGCTTTTTGGGGCCACACCGATACGCTTATTATGGAGAGCAAGATCTTCAATCTCGCGCAACGTATTCTGAGGTATTGAGATGGTTGTCCTGGTCAGGATTTCCTGAGCCGGTTCCACAACTTTTTCGTCACCGTAGGGGCGGTCAGCCAGTCTGTTAGCCAGCGCGTCAGCCTCAGCTTCCGTAACAACACGACGATTTGAAAAAGGGGGTTTTTTTAGAGCCATTAAAATACCTCATTCATCAATGCCAGCACTTCTGCCTTGGCTTTTTCATTAGTTGTTTCCAGTACAGATTTACCTTCGGACATCACATCGCGGTAAACCTTTCGGTAACATGCGGTGGCAGTCAAAGGAATGAGCCCTTCAAACTCGCGAACATATTCAAGAAACTCATGTCGTTCATTGCCCTGCAACAGCGGGTTCGTGGTTGCCATACTTTGATAGCAGTACGCCTTAAGCTCGGGATTGAGATCTCGCATACTTTCCAGCTGCTGCTGCAATTCAACCATAGTATCAAGATCTAACTGTGAGCATTGATGTGGGGCGATAATCTGATGTGCGACCGTGCCTCCGGTGATTAGCTCACGGCTATTGCGACCAGCAACATCAACGATGACATGAGCAAATTTTTCATCAAGGCTTCTTAGCGTTTGAGAAATGTTATCTCGTTTTTCAATCAGGGTAATGGATGGGCTAATTCCCGCAGCTTCACGTTCTGCATACCACCTTGAAGCTGAACGCTGAACGTCAGCATCGACGAGACATACATCTTCGCCACGAAGGGCCAGGCCTACAGCCAGATTAATAGCAGTAGTGGTTTTGGCTGCCCCACCTTTATTGCATCCAATAATCGTGATCATTTGTCACCTGTGATATCGAAAATAGCATTTCCTAAATAATAACGCATAAAAGCTAAATGTGAAGTAATATTAACTAATTAATACTTATGAAGTAATACTTTTTCACTTTAACAAATCTAGCGCTCATTAAAAGTGAC
>NZ_JAFMOS010000165.1 GCF_019049755.1 Rahnella perminowiae | reverse complement strand
AATTAGTACTTGTTTCTGTCAGTGCTGCTGATGAAAAAGGTGCTAAAAAACAGCAAAGAATCGATGCCGGAATATATGCACAAAAGGAAGTTATTAAGATTACTAATCAACAATGGAAGGAGATTGCTCAAAAGGGACTGACTGAAAAATTGCTAACTGAGAAAGAAATTGTTCTTTTACAATTAGCATTATCAATCCCTCACAAAATTCCAAACGAAACGCAGTCAAAGTTACTACTTGATATTGTTAAAAAAGTCAGATAATACTTTTGCGATTTGATACGCCAAATAAGGTGGCACAGCATTTCCGACTTGATGAAATTGCTGTGTCCGATTACCTTGGAAGAAATAGTTGTCCGGGAATGTTTGTAGCCTGGCAGCTTCTCTAACAGTAAGGCTTCTACATTGTCGGGCATCATAGTGAATAAAATAATGACCATCTTTTGAAATATGGCTCGTTATTGTGGTTGATGGGTACTCTTTTAATTGAACCCGAAATCTGTCAGAGAACTTACCACTTTCCCAGTTCTTATGTTCTGGTTTAAGTCCCTGAATATCAAATTCCTTATGCCCTTTGGGTGACCGGTTATTTATTTTTGCAAAAACGGCTGCATAACCATATCTGCCTAAATCGCTATCCATATGCCCACGAGTTTCATGATTTAACCAGACCTGAAGACGATTATCAGAAAACCACTCTCTTATCAGATTTGAATTGTATGAACGGCATTCTGATGAATAACCTTTTTTGGGAAATCTCAAATTCCCAGTTGTTCCATTTTCTATGATTTCATAAGCAGTGTTTGTAAGTTCATTAGATAAGCTTTTATCTGTCGTTATTTTCGCAAGAGAGCATAACTGGTCCTTGACAATTTTTTTCCATCGTTCAGCCGAATCTTTACCTTTACTTAATTTACTTCTCAATTGAGGTAATTCACTTATAGCTTCTTCAACAGTAACATGATCATTAATTAAAAGTGTTCCCAGTGTACCAGGCATATCTTCTCTTATACCAACTAAAATGACTCTATGTCTCGCTTGCGGAATGGAGTGATTTTCTGCACGTATAATGAATTTATTAGGATCAATGCTTTTAGGATCATCTCCAGCCCTAAAAACTTGCTCGCTGACTAAGGAACATATTCTGTATTTAAAACCTTTTCCAACACGATTTAATGCAGAATCAGGATCAGTTAAGTCAATAAGTATATCATCAAAGACGCGCTTATCATTTACTTTTGAAGAGAGTATTCCTTTAACATTTTCCATTACAAAAATGGAAGGACTATAC
>NZ_JAFMOS010000166.1 GCF_019049755.1 Rahnella perminowiae | reverse complement strand
CAGGAAAACTTTATACCGTGGTCAGTTTTTACTCATAAAAACGGTCGTGCCACCTTTGAACGGTTCACGTCTATCGATTTTATATCCGAGCGCTGTATATAGTGCGATGTTCGCCTCGAACGCCTCGTTCGTCTGCAAGCGGATTTCCCCAAGCTTCGATTGAGAAGTCTTACTTTCAACATGCGCCAGCAATGTACGCCCGATCCCCATTCCCTGCCAGTGCGGATGGACCGCTATATTTTCTATCCAGAAATGATCGGCGCCTGGCCATACTTCGATCAGGCCGACAACTTCCCCTGCGACAATAGCGAGATTAATATCATGCTCACGGACGGTTTTGTTAAAATCAGCCGTCATGGGCGTCGGTTCGCGACCAATAACCGAAATCCATTTGGAATAGGCAGCACACACTATCTCACGCACTAATTCTGCTTCATCTTCTTCCGCGCGGCGTACCAAAAGGATTGCTTCAAGCGACTTGCTCATATAAACCCCTTAAAGCTCGACTTGTCACTAGAATATACAACATAGCAGGCTTTGCAGTTTTGCTACTGCTTAACCCTAGATTGCTGCCACCAATTTGGCCTTGCCACTGCCGGATGGTTGGCGCTGGACAGAATAACCAAAGTGTATAACTGGAGGGAAAATTAAGAAAGAATCCGTGCTAGCGACCTGGCTGTGCGGATTGAATCGATAATTGGGATCTCCCCTGTCTCATCAAATTGAACAGGCAGGTAATGTCCGTTTCTCCCAGCTCATAACAGACCTAAGCCGTTTCCGTGAATAGTTTTGTATAAGAAGATGACCTCACACTTTCGATTCACGCAAGTTAATTCGGTTGAAGATGCTCATAAACGGCTTAACAATTTCTCCGAATTAAAGCTAGAAATATGCCGTACCAGTACAGACTGATACGGCTTTTTTTGAGGTTTATTTTGTCAGAAGGGCTATCTCATTGTGTAACTGATTTCCTTCCCACAAATATAAGGCGGCACATACTCTTTCCGGCACATATCCAGATAATCCGACCACCATTGCATCATCGCTTTACGGGCATCGAGATATTCCGCTTTATGGATGTAAGCCGCTCGAACGCTGTTACGCTCCTGGTGACTCATCTGCCGTTCAACCGCATCCTGTGCCCACAGGCCAGACTCCATCAGTGCACTACAGGCCATTGCCCGAAACCCGTGGCCGCAGATTTCATCTTTTGTGTCATAACCCATCAGGCGTAGCGCCTTGTTGACCGTGTTTTCACACATCGGTTTATACGGATTGTGATCGCCGGGGA
>NZ_JAFMOS010000167.1 GCF_019049755.1 Rahnella perminowiae | reverse complement strand
CAACCACAATGGAACAATTACACAGATTTGCTCGAAATAGTAATCTTTTTTCAGGGGAAGAAATGATGATAAAAATATTATCAGTATTATTCATTCTAATGCCATTAACTACTATTGCAGCTACTTCACCAGAAGGAAAAATGGAAAAGCCGTTTGTGATTAATGGCGAAGTTATTTGTTTGAAAGATATCCAGAAACAGATCACCCCTTATCTCGAATCTTTTGAAGAAGAAAGTGGCGTTAAGTACAAGTACAATGTTAAATCTGGTTTATCGTACAAGGATACTATAGGGTTACGGTTACAGATCAACCGTGTGGATTCGGGGCTGAATGTGCGAGTAGCCGATCTTGATTACTACTGGCTACAGGAACGGGGCAGTATGTGCCAACCAGCGTATATGGTACTTGAACGTTTTCAATGAATTCGGTGTTCAACAAGGTCGCGAAAGCGGCCTTCGTTTTACCCATGATATTATCACTATAATGTAAGTGCTTGACATAGTAATAGATTTCTATAAGTATCGTATTACATCTACCAATTTAGAAAGGAAATCGTACATGGCAAGTACCAGCAATCAGAATGATAACGGTATTGTTCACGATCTTGATGTAAATGGATACAAAACTTTAATTTCGCGTGCCAGTGGTAAAAATTTCAAACTGTCAGATAGTAAATCGGATATTGATAAGTTGTTCAAAGAGGATGCTGATAGCTTCATTGAACAGCTACGTCGTCTCTCTCAGAATCTCGTTATGGTAGCTGATGAGTACAAGAAAGAAATTGATAAGTCTAAAGTCGCTGATCTAGCTGCACTAATCAATAGATTAAATGAAGATGCAAGAAATAGCTTAATTGAATCTTTGGGCATTTCGCCAAGCAAAGGCAGTAAAGCAAAAGCTAAGTCTAACGTTACAACGAAAAGAGAACGTGTTGATATAACTGTCAATGGTAAACAGTACAAGATACCTGTTACTGGAAACATGAACCAAGAACTGAAAGATCTGGTGTCGGCTTCTGGTTTAGAACGTAGTGCTTTCATCGAGAAGTACAAATCCGTTCAAGCCTAAGCCATACGAAATACAAAATATAAGTCTTTCCACCTCTCATATCTTTTGATGGATGTGATTGGTGGACATTTCTACTTTTGTGGGTAACTGGCTGAAGTGAAACTAGACGTCATCACAGTCATTTGATTCCCTCGGAGAGGAACAAATGGGAATGCGACATAATCTAAATTTCCTTGAGTCATATTAAAGTATAAATTTATATCACCAACATTCAACTTTGTTGAATGTATAGGAT
>NZ_JAFMOS010000600.1 GCF_019049755.1 Rahnella perminowiae | reverse complement strand
CTATACCGGTTATATGGGGGTTGTTGCAAATTTTTTCAAGCGGACAACTTAGCCAAACCAGTGGTGGAACATCAGTTTGATGTAATCCACGATGCGGCCGAAGAAGCCGCCTTCTTTTACTTCATTCATGACGACAAGAGGGCGTTCATCAATGGTTTTTCCATCAAGCTGGAAGTTGATTGACCCAACCACCTGATTTTTCTGCAAGGGTGCATGCAGTTCCGGGGTGTTCAGCACATAGCTGGCTTTCAGATCTTTCATGCGACCGCGCGGGATCGTCAGGTAAGCATCTTTTTCAACACCCAGCGCGACGCGATCAGTATCGCCAAACCAGACAGGTTCTGACGCAAACTCTTTACCGGCTTTCAGCGGAGAAACGGTTTCGAAGAAACGGAAGCCCCAGGTCAGGAGCTTTTTACTTTCTACTTCACGGCCTTTATACGTGTGCCCCCCCATCACGGCGGAGATCAGACGCATCTGGCCTTCTGTCGCAGAAGCCACCAGGTTATAACCTGCTGAATCGGTATGACCGGTTTTAATGCCGTCAACATTCAGGCTGTTATCCCACAACAAACCGTTACGGTTCATCTGGCGGATATTGTTGAAGGTGAATTCTTTCTCTTTGTACGTGGCGTACTCTTCCGGCACATCACGGATCAGCGCCTGACCAATCAGCGCCATATCGCGGGCTGAGCTATACTGACCCGCGGCATCAAGACCATGAACAGTACCGAAGTGGGTATTTTTCAGTCCCAGTGAGCTCACATAGTTGTTCATGATGGCAACGAAAGCATCCTGACTTCCGGCGACATGGTCGGCCATGGCGACACACGCATCATTACCTGACTGCAGAATGATCCCGCGGTTGAGCTCAGAAACCGGTACCCGATCACCCGGTTTGAGGAACATCAGGGAAGAGCCTTTGAAGACCGGATTGCCAGTGGCCCAGGCGTCCGGACCGACGGTAACGATGTCGGTCGGAGAGATTTTGCCGGCTTTGATGGACTGACCGATAACATAACTGGTCATCATTTTTGTCAGGCTGGCAGGATCGCGGCGCGCATCGGCATTCATTTCTGCCAGAACTTTGCCGGAGTTGTAGTCGATCAGGATATAGGCTTCAGCATCAATCTGCGGAACGCCAGGGATCATTGTTTTTAAATTGACATCGTCGGCATAGGCGGACGCTGCACTCAAAGTGATTACGGTGCCCAATGCGAGGCTTTTGACTAAACGTGAAGTATTTACAAGTTTCATGATCGGGACAACAACATCCGTGGGAGTAAGTGATAAACGTGCGCCACTATAGCAGAAGAGTCATAAGTCAGACATCTTCGATTACCGACGCTTACTGACTTTTACTTATACGAAAGGGGACGTATAAGAACGGGGCCGAAGCCCCGCACTGGAGAATTACATACCGGCGGTGACAAAAGATTGCTGCTGAGCTTCGCTGGCCAGGCGCTGTTTCAATTTTTCGGCCTGCTGGCGGGTGCTGAAAGGCCCGAGTTGCACACGATAGGTGCTGCCATTAGCCTGCACCTTGCCTGGTACCGAAAAACGCTGACTGAGGCTTTTTTGCCATAACTGCGCATTTTGCGGGTTACTCAGTGCGCCAACCTGCACCATAAAGCCTGAGGCAGGAATTGCCGTGGTATGCGCGGGTGCCGCAGAAGCAGCAACCACCGGCGCGGCAGTAGCGACAGCCACCGGTGCGGCAACCGGTGCGCTGCCTTCTAAAACACCCTGACGTAATGGTGTCGGTGCACTCAGAAAACCGCCGCCGCTGTTGCCGGACATGGTGGTGGTGCCGGTGGCAGCAACGGTATTGCCTGCGTTGTCTTCGTCATTGGTCAGCGGTGCGGCATTTGGGTTGCTGAGCGTGCTGTTACTGATTGGACGCACATCTGACGTATCGACCGGCTGAGCGCTCAGCGTAGGCGTGCCCATACTGCTGGCCCCTAAATTAGGACGTGATGGCAGGGCATAAGATTGTTTGGCGACGGTCGTCCCAATCGTACCCGGGCCGGAGAGTGTGCCATCTGGTGCAACGTTGATGAAATCAATACGGACTTTCGTGCTGTTGGTCAGATTCAAACGGTCTGCCGCAGCCTGAGATAAGTCAATGATTTTGCCGGGAACGTAAGGGCCGCGGTCGTTAACACGCACCACCAGCATTCGGCCGGTCGCCATGTTGGTGACGCGCACATAGCTTGGGATCGGCAGTGTCGGGTGCGCTGCGGTCATGGCTGTCGGGTCGAATTCTTCCCCGATCGCCGTGGTATTGCCCCCGTTCTCCTGCCCGTACCAGGCGGCTTGCCCGACCTGCGAGAAGTTAGACGGGTCTTTAATGATCTTATAGGTTTTACCATTAACGGTATAATCCTGCAGGGTGCCCGGATTATAAGGTTCGTAACGCGGATCTGCCCCGCCGATTTCTACCACCGGGCCATTGTAGGCTTGCTGCGGTGCCGGTTGTTGTTGCTGTGTTTCGTCAGTGGCGCAACCACTTAACAGCAAACCGATAATGACAGCTCCAAGCCACTGCTTACGCATTGCTCACCTCTATAAATTTTTCGACAACATTTTTCGATGAGTATGTATCGACATAACGATACCAAACCCTGCCATTAGCACGATGAGTGCCGACCCGCCATAGCTGACCAGAGGCAAAGGTACCCCAACTACCGGGACAATACCACTGACCATACCAATGTTAACAAACACATAAACGAACAGAATCAGCATCAGTCCGCCGGACATTACACGGCCAAAAGTGGTCTGTGCATGGGCGGCAATCACCAGACCACGCATAATGAGACATAAATACAGCCCGAGCAGCACCAGAACGCCAATCAGCCCAAGTTCTTCGGCGAGTACAGCAAAGATAAAGTCGGTATGTCGCTCGGGCAGGAATTCAAGCTGAGACTGCGTACCGTGTAACCAACCTTTGCCGGAAAGACCGCCAGAGCCGATGGCAATTTTAGACTGAATAATATGATAGCCCGCGCCCAGCGGATCGCTTTCAGGATCAAGCAGCATCATGACGCGGTCGCGCTGATAGTCGTGCATCAGGAAGAACCACAGAATCGGGATAAACGCGGCAACCAGAAGGGCGGCGACGGCAATCAGTTTCCAGCTCATGCCCGAAAGGAACAGTACGAATAATCCGGATGCGGCAATCAAAATTGAGGTGCCCAGATCGGGCTGTGCTGCGACCAGCAGGGTAGGGATAAAGATTAATGCCAGAGCAATTGCGGTATTTTTGAGTGAAGGCGGGCATACGTCGCGGTTGATAAAGCGCGCCACCATCAAAGGCACGGCAATTTTCGCCAGTTCTGATGGCTGGAATTTTATGATCCCCAGATCCAGCCAGCGCTGCGCACCTTTACTGATACTGCCGAAAGCATCAACCAGCACCAACAAAAAGACACAGAAGATGTAAAGATAAGGTGCCCAGCTTTCATAAACGCGCGGCGGGATTTGCGCCATGACCAGCATAATCACCAGACCCATGAGGATCTGGCCAATTTTACGCTCCATCATGCCCATATCCTGACCGCTGGCGCTCCACATCACGAACGCACTGTAGGTCAGCAGCGCGAGCACGATCAACAGCATCGTCAGGTCGATATGCATTTTCGACCACAATGATCTTTTTTGTTGGTTCTCAGTCATTGACGGTTAATCACCTTCGGTTCCCGGCGGCGCTGGCGCGTCGGCCGGTAATTGTGTCGTGTTGTCGCCCAGTAAAATATGGTCGAGTATCTGGCGTGAAATTGTTCCTACAGCCGGCCCCGCGCCCCCGTTCTCCAGAACCACGGCAACAGCCACGGTCGGTTTGTCATACGGTGCAAAAGAGGTCATCAGCTTGTGGTCACGCAGATGCTCAGCGATTTTATGCGCATTATAGATTTCATTGGCTTTCAAACCGTAAACTTGTGCTGTCCCGGATTTTGCAGCGGCTTTATAAGGCGCGTCAGCAAAATACTTGCGGGCAGTCCCGTTCGGCCGGTTTGCAACGCCATACATACCGTCTTTAGCGATTTCCCAATAGCCGGAATGGATATCGCCAATCTGAGTGGTTTCCTGCTGTTTGTACGGCACCTGCTGGCCGTCAACTTTAGTACTCAGCAGCAAATGCGGCGTTTTGACATTGCCGTCATTAATCAGTGTGGTCATGGCTTTCATGATTTGGACAGGCGTGGCAGTCCAGTAGCCCTGACCAATGCCGACCGGTATGGTATCGCCCTGATACCAGGGTTTTTTGAAGCGTTTAAACTTCCAGTCGCGGTTTGGCATATTCCCGCTACGTTCTTCTGATAAATCGATACCGCTGTACTGGCCGTAACCAAATTTCCCCATCCACTCGGAAAGGCGGTCAATCCCCATATCATAAGCAACCTGATAGAAGAAGGTGTCAGCCGATTCTTCAAGGGCTTTAGTCACATTCAGGCGACCATGTCCCCAGTGTTTCCAGTCGCGGTAACGCTTGTCTGAGCCCGGCAATTGCCACCAGCCCGGATCAAACAGGGACGTATTTTTATTGATAACGCCGGTTGTCAGCGCAGAAACTGAAATATACGGTTTCACAGTAGACGCTGGCGGATAAACGCCCTGAGTCGTCCGGTTGATCAAAGGCTTATTCGGGTCGTTAAGCAGTGTGTTGTAATCTTTGCTGGAGATGCCATCCACAAACAGGTTCGGGTCATAACTCGGGTTAGAGACCAGTGCGCGGATAGCGCCATCACGGGGATCAGTCACCACGACTGCGGCGCGACTGCCGGTCAGAAGCACTTCAATGTATTGCTGTAACGGTAAGTCGATTGTCAGGTAAATATCTTTGCCCGCCTGCGGCGGTTCTTCGTGAAGCTGGCGGATAACGCGGCCACGGTTGTTCACTTCAACTTCTTCATAGCCGGTTTTACCGTGAAGCGTATCTTCATAATAGCGCTCAATACCGAGCTTACCGATGTCGTGCGTGGCAGCATAGTTGGCCAGAATGCCGTCTTTATCGAGGCGCTCAACGTCACGGTCATTGATTTTCGATACATAGCCGATAACGTGCGTCAGCGCGGAGCCGTAAGGATAATAGCGCCGCTGATAGCCCTTGACCTCAACGCCAGGGAAGTGGAACTGGTTTACCGAGAAACGTGCAACCTGGACTTCAGTCAGTGCCGTTTTCACCGCAATAGACGTAAAGCGTCGCGAACGCTGACGCTCTTTTTTGAAGTTATCGATATCTTCCTGCGTGAGGTCAACTATCGGTTTGAGGCCTTCAAGCGTGGCCTGCAAATCGTCCACTTTTTCCGGCACCAGTTCGAGCTGATAAATTGTGCGGTTCAGCGCCAGTGGCGTGCCGTTGCGGTCATAGATAATCCCGCGGCTGGGCGCGATGGGCACCAGTTTGATACGGTTATCGTTAGAGCGGGTTTGGTAATCCTGGAAACGGACAATTTGCAGATTATAAAGATTAAAAGCTAAAACGCCGCTAAGTAGCAGAATGCCGATAAACGCCACCAGTGCACGGCGCACAAAGAGGGCTGATTCAGCCGTATAGTCGCGAAAAGGGTTACGATCTATTTTCATCCCACTACTTAATTCATGTTGCTGACATTCACCACCCGTTATTCGCGGTGGTATGGATGATTAGTGGTAATACTCCAGGCCCGGTAAAGGCTTTCCGCAACCAGAACCCGAACCAGCGGGTGAGGGAGGGTCAACGGAGAGAGCGACCAGCTCTGTTCCGCTGCAGCTTTACAGGCAGGCGCCAGCCCTTCCGGGCCGCCGATTAACAGGCTGACATTGCGTCCGTCCTGCTTCCAGCGTTCCAGTTGTTGCGCCAGTTGCGGGGTTTCCCATGGTGTGCCTGGAATATCCAGCGTCACGATACGATTCCCTTTACCGACGGCGGCCAGCATCTGTTCACCTTCTTTTTCAAGAATGCGCTTGATGTCTGCGTTCTTCCCACGTTTCCCGGCCGGAACCTCAGTCAGTTCAAACGGCATGTCTTTAGGAAAACGGTGCAGATAATCGTTAAAACCGGTTTGCACCCAGTCAGGCATTTTAGTGCCGACGGCGACAAGTTGCAGCTTCACGCATCAGCCCCAGAGTTTCTCAAGCTCATACAGCTGACGGCTTTCTTCCTGCATAACATGCACAATCACTTCACCCAGATCGACAACTACCCAGTCAGCTTCATTGATACCTTTCACACCCATGGCATCAAGACCGGCGGCTTTAATTTCTTCAACCAGATGCCCTGCGATGGACATGACATGGCGGCTTGACGTGCCGGTGCAGATAATCATGCAGTCAGTAATACTGGATTTACCTTTAACATCAATGGCGATGATGTCTTGTGCTTTCAGGTCATCGACTTTATCGACAACAAAATCTTGGAGCGCTTTACCTTGCAAAGGTTCCCCCTGGGGATGTTTGAAACAATTGACCTCACGAGATGTTCGCCGGTGTAACACCGAAACAATGAAAAATCTCATGAAGGATAAACATAGCGGTTATCTGGAAAACAGCTTAAAACGTTTAACAATCAATACATTGTACTGGTTGATTACGCAGCGTTATCGAGAGCCGAAATTAAGCGGCGCAGTATAGCACGCGTTAGCTACTCGCGGTATAAGCCCTGTGATTCTATGTAGCGCTCAACGGCGGAAGGCAATAAATCTGAGCACTCAAGACCCGCATGGCGGCGCTCACGGATTTCAGTCGCTGAAATATCCAGCAATGGAGTATTGGCCTGATAAATGAATCCGGCCGGTTTTTGCTTAAGTGCATCGGCATTATTCACCCGATGGGTGTCATACCATTTCTGCAGTTCTGGTGTATCAAGTTGTTCCTGATAACCCGGGCGTGCCATGACCACGATATGACAGAAATCCAGTAACGATTCCCACCGGTGCCACTTATGAAGCGTCAGTAACGAATCCTGACCAATGATAAACGCCAGCGGGCATTTATCGCCATGTTCTTTACGTAACGTTGCAAGTGTCTCAATCGTGTACGAGGGCGTATCCACAGCCAGCTCACGGGGATCGACTGAAAACAGCGCGTTATCCGCCACCGCCAGCTTCGCCATTTGCAGGCGTTGCTGCGGGGTTGCCTCGGGTTGCGGCCGGTGCGGGGGGACGTTATTGGGCAGCAGGATCACCTGATCAAACCCGGCCTGCGCTGCCAGTGCCGAAACGGGTTTCAGATGTCCATAATGGATCGGGTCAAATGTGCCGCCGAAAAAAGCCAGAAGCTTTTCAGTGGTTGTAAAAGAATGTGCAGTGCGGTGCGGCATACTGATGTCCTGCTTCAATACAAACCCAACTCATTAAAGCCGGTAGGTAAGGGTTTCCCACAGAGTAGCATAGACAGGCTTTCAAGCTCGGCCCAGACTGACTGACCGTAATCCTGTTTCAGCGTGATTTCTATCTGGGTCAGTAAGCGCACAGCCTGAGCCAGCTGGGCAAGAGACAGACGCTGCAGTGCCTGGGTGACCAGCGGCCGACGGTTTTGCCAGACTTTTTGCTGATCAAACAGGGTCCTGATCGGGATGGTGTCCATTTTACGTTTCAGATTGAGTAACATCAGCAGTTCGCGCTGCACGGTTCGCAGTAAAATAACCGGCTCGCTGTCTTCGTGTTGCAACTGGCGCAAGATATGCCAGGCACGCTTACTTTTTCCGGCCAGCAATGCATCCAGCCAATGATAGGGCGTGAAATGTGCTGCATCGTTAACGGCCTCTTCGACGCGTGGTAACGTGAGTTTGCCATCCGGATAGAGCAGGGAAAGGCGCTCCAGCGACTGCGCAAGTGCCAGCAAATTTCCTTCGTAGCAATAGCACAAAAGCTGATTAGCCGGTTCATCAAGTTCAAGCGAAAGTTCTTTGGCGCGACGGGTTACCCAGCGGGGAAGTTGTGCCTGCTCAGGCGTCTGGCAACTGACGAAAACACCTTTGTCACTTAACGCTTTAAACCAGGCGCCGTTTTCCTGTGCCTTGGTCAGTTTTGTACCGCGAAACAGCAGAAGGATATCGTCGTGGAGCAGGGTAGTCAGTTTGAGTAATTGTTCTGCTATCGGCGCCGTCGGGCCATTTTCGGGCAGAATAAGCATCAGGGTCTGGCGGCTGGCAAACAGGCTCAGTGCCTGACAGATGCTAAAAATGGACTCCCATTCGGTATGGGCATCAAGAAGGTAAGTGTAGTGTTCTTCAAAACCCGCCTGCTGGGCCGCCTGACGGATGCTGTCCTGGCTTTCCTGCAAAAGCAAAGGGTCATTTCCACATAACACATAACAAGCACGCAGCCCCTCACGGAGCTGCGCAGCAAGTTGTTCCGGATAAACTCGGATCATTGTGCGGAAGGTGTGGCCGGTGCCGTAGAAGATGCCGCAGAAGCATCAGACGACGTGGCCGCTGATGAACCGGTAGAAATGACTTCTACCTGACGTCCGCCGACATCGTCTGCTTTGTGCAATTCTGAAGCATGGACGGTCAGCAACTTACGGATCAGTTGCTGTGCAGCCTGCTGGCGCATTTCCTCTGTAATGATGTCCTGCTCGTTATCTTTCGCCAGCGCCGTTAACGGGTTGTCAAAGAAGGAGCGGAACACTTTGACATGGAGAGGATACAAATCCTTACCAGGCATCAGTACCGTTGCATTAATCGTCATTTCCATCTGATATTCAGCGGTTTTACCGTCCTGGAAGATCGATGCGGTAGTCTGACCCACTGACTCAGCACCAATGCGCAGCGACGGGATATTCTTACGCTGTTCTTTGGTCGGATCATCAACAATGGTCACATTGCTCAGACGCAACTGAGTCCTGATATTACGGGCCAACGGCCCATACGGATCTCCGCTGTCCAAAACGATTGTTTTCAGTTCGTCAGGCACATTGGTTTTTCCACGCAAATGGAATCCACAACCTGCTGTAACCAGCACTGCTGCGGTGAGCAGCAGTGTCATTATGGGATGTCGCACAGATCCTCCTTGACTCAACCTACAACCAGGTTAAGCAGTTTGCCCGGGACGTAGATTACTTTGCGAACGGTAACCCCATCCAGATATTTTGCGACCAAATGTTCTTCTGCCGCACGATCGCGCACTTGTTGCTCGGTAGCATCAGCGGCTACGGTGATTTTAGCACGCACTTTACCGTTCACCTGCACCACGACCAGCCTGGAGTCTTCAACCATTGCCTGCTCATCAGCTTGTGGCCATGGTGCGGTATCCACGTCACCTTCGCCTTTCAGCGACTGCCAGAGGCTGAAGCAGACATGCGGGGTGAATGGATAAAGCATACGGACAACCGCCAGCAAGGACTCCTGCAGCAGTGCCCGATCTTGTTCGGTATCCTGCGGTGCACGACCCAGCTTGTTCATCAGTTCCATCACCGCCGCAATAGCGGTGTTAAAGGTCTGACGACGGCCAATATCATCGGTCACTTTAGCGATGGTTTTATGCAAATCACGACGCAGATCTTTCTGTGCTTCATTCAGGGAAGCAATATCCAGGGCGGCAACCGGGCCTTTTTCTGTATGTTCGAAGGCCAGTTTCCAGACACGTTTCAGGAAGCGGTTTGCCCCTTCGACACCGGATTCCTGCCATTCCAGCGTCATTTCTGCCGGAGAGGCGAACATCATAAACAGACGCACGGTATCAGCACCGTATTTATCAACCATCACCTGCGGGTCGATGCCGTTGTTTTTAGACTTGGACATCTTGCTCATGCCGGCGTAAACCAGCTCATGGCCTTGTGAATCGGTCGCTTTGGTGATGCGACCTTTTTCGTCACGTTCAACTGTAGTATCGGCAGGAGAGACCCAGATACGTTCGCCGTTACTGCCGGTGTGGTAGAAGGCATCAGCCAGAACCATACCCTGACATAACAGACGTTTGGCCGGTTCATCAGAATCCACCAAACCTGCGTCACGCATCAGTTTATGGAAGAAGCGGAAATACATCAGGTGCATAATGGCGTGTTCGATGCCACCGACATACTGATCCACTGGCAGCCAGTAGTTGGCGGCCGCAGGATCCAGCATCCCTTCGTCGTATTGCGGGCAGGTGTAACGCGCGTAATACCAGGAAGACTCCATAAAGGTGTCAAAGGTATCTGTTTCTCGCAGGCCCGGCATGCCGTTCACCGTCGTTTTTGCCCACTCAGGATCCGCTTTAATCGGGCTGGTGATACCGTCCATGACGACATCTTCCGGCAACACAACCGGCAGTTGATCTTCTGGTGTAGGAATAACAGTACCGTCTTCCAGCGTGATCATCGGGATTGGCGCGCCCCAGTAGCGCTGACGGGAAACTCCCCAGTCGCGCAGACGGTAGTTTACTTTGCGCTGACCCACGCCCTGAGCAACCAGTTTGTCGGCAATGGCGTTGAAACCGTCTTCGTGATTCAGACCATCAAATTCGCCTGAATTGAACAGCGTCCCTTTCTCTGTCATCGCTTCTGCGGTGATATCAGGGTGGCTGCCATCAACGTTCAGAATAACCGGTTTAATCTGCAGGTTATATTTGGTGGCGAATTCCCAGTCACGCTGGTCATGGCCAGGAACGGCCATCACCGCGCCAGTGCCATATTCCATGAGAACGAAGTTAGCGACCCAGATTGGCAGCTTTTCACCGGACAGCGGGTGAATGGCAAACAGACCGGTTGCCATGCCTTTCTTTTCCATCGTCGCCATTTCTGCTTCGGCAACTTTGGTGTTACGGCATTCGTCGATAAAATCGTTCAGGGCAGGGTTTTTCTGTGCACCCAACTGGGCCAGCGGATGACCGGCAGCGACGGCAACATAGGTCGCGCCCATAAACGTATCAGGGCGGGTGGTGTAAACCGTGACTTTTTCATCGCTGTCAGCCACGTCAAACGTGATTTCCACGCCTTCCGAACGGCCAATCCAGTTGCGTTGCATGGTTTTCACCTGCTCCGGCCAGCTTTCCAGCGTGTCCAGATCATTGAGCAACTGATCGGCGTAAGCCGTGATTTTGATGAACCACTGAGGAATTTCTTTACGTTCTACTTTGGTATCGCAACGCCAGCAGCAGCCGTCGATAACCTGCTCGTTCGCCAGAACGGTCAGATCATGCGGGCACCAGTTCACTGCGGAGGTCTTCTTATAAACCAGGCCCTTTTCGTAAAGCTTGGTGAAGAACCATTGTTCCCAGCGGTAATAATCAGGTTTACAGGTCGCAACTTCACGATCCCAGTCATAGCCGAAGCCCAGCAATTTAAGCTGGTTCTTCATGTATTCGATGTTTTCATACGTCCACGGAGCAGGTGCGGTGTTGTTCTTAACCGCTGCCCCTTCCGCTGGCAGGCCAAACGCATCCCAGCCGATAGGCTGCAGGACGTTTTTACCGAGCATGCGCTGATAACGGGAAATCACGTCACCGATGGTGTAGTTGCGCACATGCCCCATGTGGAGACGGCCTGACGGATAAGGCAACATGGAGAGGCAGTAATATTTCTCCTTACCAGGCTGTTCGGTAACTTTAAAGGTTTGCTTCTCTTGCCAGTGAAGCTGAACGTGTGACTCGATGTCTTCTGGACGGTATTGCTCTTGCATGGCGGCCGGTGGTCCTGTGAGTGAAAACAGCTACGCCTGTAGCTCAAAAAGTTTTAATCAAAAGATCCGCATAGCATAGCTGATAAGCGGTTGGAGCAACAACACCCAGCGAAGGCTAAAGGGAATTTCTGTCCGCTTCTGGCGCATTATTCATAATCTGCGAGTCAGCGCGGGATAATCTGCACCACGGATCAGGCATTTACGACTAAAATAAAGGCAGTGCGCTCCCGCCGTGAAAATGGTTATGACAGTTCAAGGAGAAGAAATATGAGCAATATTACGCAATCTTACCGTCAGTTGGTGGCATCACTGACCGAACGGTTAAAACAGGGAGAACGCGATATCAGCGCGCTGGTGCAGGATGCCCGCGTCAGGCTGCAGGAAGAGGGCAAGCTGACGGAAATCCAGATTGAACAACTGACATCAGCGGTGCGTCGCGATTTGCATGAATTTGCCCGCAGCTATGAAGAAAACCAGCAAGCCGTGGCTGAAGAAGATGATGGCACGGACAGCGTGTTCATGCGGGTCATTAAAGAAAGCTTGTGGAAAGAGCTGGCAGATATGACTGATAAGACCCAGCTGGAATGGAAAGAGGTTTTTAAAGATGTCAGCCACCATGGGATCTATCACAGCGGAGAAGTCGTCGGACTGGGCAACCTGGTCTGTGAAAATTG
Source organism: Rahnella perminowiae (assembly GCF_019049755.1). GTDB lineage: Bacteria > Pseudomonadota > Gammaproteobacteria > Enterobacterales > Enterobacteriaceae > Rahnella > Rahnella perminowiae. The sequence goes on along the minus strand of NZ_JAFMOS010000600.1, from coordinate 13,927 downwards.
TCATTTCCACTTAGCGGTGTATACGCCGGAAATTCTGAGTAAATGCCCGAAATGTGGTAACACGGAGTTTACGCGTCGCCCGTTTGAGCCTTAACGGACAAACACCTGCCCCTGATAATGCGGGCAGGTGTTATTTTTGACTCAGTGCGGGTCAGTGCAGGATCTTCGCCAGGAAATCCCGTGCGCGGTCTGATTCAGGATTATTAAAGAAATCGTCTTTGTTGCGATCTTCTACAATCTTGCCTTCATCCATGAAAATCACGCGGTTGGCCACTTTACGGGCGAAGCCCATTTCGTGCGTTACCACCATCATTGTCATGCCTTCGTTTGCCAGCTCCACCATGACGTCGAGGACTTCATTGATCATTTCCGGATCAAGGGCGGACGTCGGTTCGTCAAACAACATCGCGATCGGATCCATACATAACGCACGGGCAATCGCTACACGCTGCTGCTGGCCACCGGAAAGCTGGCCGGGAAATTTATTGGCGTGCGCCGATAAACCGACACGGTCCAGCAATTTCAGCCCTTTATCTTTCGCTGCCGCTTTGTCACGTTTTAACACTTTAACTTGCGCCAGGGTCAGATTATCAATGATAGAAAGGTGCGGAAACAGTTCGAAATGCTGGAAAACCATCCCTACTTTTGCACGCAGTTGTGCCAGATTGGTCTTCTTGTCATTGACCGGCGTACCGTTGACCAGGATCTCGCCTTTCTGAACGGGCTCGAGGCCGTTCACGGTTTTTATCAGCGTTGATTTTCCTGAGCCGGAAGGCCCGCAAACCACCACAACTTCACCTTTTTTAACTTCGGTGCTGCAATCGGTAAGCACCTGAAAGTGCCCGTACCATTTAGAAACATTCTTCAGTGAAATCATGAAACGGTCCTTTTCTTCAAATAACGCACCAGCAAGGAAGCACAAAGGCTGATAACAAAATAAATAAATCCTGCAAACAGCACCATCTCGACCAGCGTACCGTCACGATCGCCAATGTTAGAGGCACTGCGGAAGAAGTCTGCGAGGCCCAGAACATAAACCAAAGAGGTATCCTGGAATAAAACGATAGCCTGCGTCAGCAGTAATGGCACCATCGCGCGGAAAGCCTGCGGCAGGATAACCAGCTTCATGGATTGCCATTGTGTCATGCCCAGCGCCAGTGCGGCGGAGGACTGACCACGGGCGATACTGATAATCCCGGCACGGATAATTTCTGAATAATAGGCCGCTTCAAATAGCGCAAATGCCACCATCGCAGAAATCAGGCGGATATCGGTTTTAGGCGAGAGACCGAGCACCTTTTGCAAGAAACCCGGCACGATCAGGTAAAACCAAAGCAAGACCATGACCAGCGGAACGGCACGGAACAGATTGACGTATGCCGAGGCAAACCAGCTGATAGGTTTGAACGTCGACAGACGCATGACCGCCAACAGGGTGCCCCACAAAATACCCACCACAATGGCCAGTGAGGTGATCTTCAGCGTGATGATCATGCCTTGCCATAAATAGGGCAGGCCGGGACCAATAGAACTCCAGTCGAATTCATGCATGCTTATTTCCCTCCCATGTTGCCCGGCAGGCGGACTTTACGTTCTACGAAATGCATCAGCAGCATGATGACGGCATTGATAAGGACATAAGCAACAGTGATTGCTGTGAATGATTCATATGCATGTGCGGAGTAATCCAGCAGCTTACCGGCTTGCGCGGCCATATCAACCAGGCCAATGGTCGAGGCAATAGCGGAGTTTTTCACCAGGTTGACCATCTCTGAGGTCATTGGCGGGACGATCACGCGGTAAGCATTGGGTAACAGCACATAGCGGTAAGTTTGCGGCAGCGTAAGGCCCATCGCCAGTCCGGCATTGCGTTGTCCGCTTGGCAGAGACTGAATCGCTGCACGCACCTGTTCGCATACGCGGGCGGCGGTAAACAGCCCAAGGCAAATGACTGAGGAGGTAAAGAACTGCACGTCAGGTGCCAGTTCAGATTTAAACCACATGCCGATATTTTCAGGCAGCAGTTCAGGGACCACCAGATACCAGATAAAGAATTGCACGATTAATGGCACGTTACGGAATAATTCGACGTAACAAGTCCCTATACCTGAGAGGATGCGGTTTGGAACGGTACGCAAAATACCGAACAGAGATCCGACGAAGAAAGCGATTATCCATGCGCAAATTGACAGTGCGACAGTGACCTGAAATCCATTCCAAATCCAGCCCAGATAAGTGGTGTTACCGAAGGGGGCTTGCTGCAGAAAAATGCCCCAGTTCCAATCTATTGACATAAAAACTCCGTAAAGCGGGTAAAGGCTTACCCATCTGAGTGATGACGCAATTCGCCTAAAGTGAATGGGAAAGAATGCGGGGTGGGGAACGACCACCCCGCATCTGTATCATCACAGGTTGGTGGTCCAACCTTGTATTTTAGTCACTTTTCACTCTTCTCTTGGTTATACCCGTCCATTTGGTATGACTTACAGCGCCTTATCGTTTGGCGCTTTGAACAGAGCTTTCATGTCATCGGACAGCTCAAAGTTCATGTTCAGGTTTTTCGGAGGAATAGGTTTTTTGAACCAGGTTTCAAACCACTTGACTGCCTCACCGGAGGTTTGCGCCTGCACGATGGTGTCATCAACTAATTTTTTAAACTCAGCATCATCTTTACGCATCATGCAACCATAAGCTTCTTTAGATTGCGGCGTACCGACGATTTCCCAGTTATCGGGTTTCTTGGCTTTCGCACGTTCACCCGCCAGCAGGGCATCATCCATCATGAACGCTACTGCACGGCCCGTTTCCAGCGTACGGAAGGAATCACCGTGGTCTTTTGCACTGATGATGCGCAGATCCAGTTTCTTCTCTTCGTTGAGTTTGTTCAGCAGAACTTCAGAAGTCGTACCGGAAGTAACAACAACAGTTTTGCCTTTCAGGTCAGTGAAATCTTTAATCTCTGAACCTTTTTTCACCAGCAGACGCGTACCAATCACAAAGATGGTGTCAGAGAAGGCCGCTTGTTGCTGACGTTCCAGGTTATTGGTTGTTGAACCACACTCAAAATCGTAGGTGCCGTTTTGCAGCAGCGGGATACGGTTCTGTGAAGTGATTGGCATCATTTTGACTTGCAGATTTGGAAGGTTCAGTTTTTTCTTCACCGCGTCAACGATAGCGTCAGAATAGTCCTGTGAATAACCCACAACTTTTTGTTCGTTGTTGTAGTAAGAGAATGGCACTGAGGATTCACGGTGACCCACCACGATAACGCCATTGTCTTTAATTTTTTTCAGGGTGCCGGTCAGTTCTTCTGCGTGAGCAAAGCTGCTTACGGTAACGCTTGCCAACAGTACTGATAACGCCAATTTGCGCAATTGCATGTCCAACTCCTTGCTGTCATTAGGGATCCAAACTCAGGGATCAGAAAGTACTAATGCCTCGTCATATGAAGCTAGAAAATAGCTGAATGTGAATATTATGAAACCACATTGTTTCTTTTTTGAGACGAGACACGCACCAAATCAAAGCAATCAAACGGCTATGCACTGAGAAAGTGCATGAGGAAGAGCGTGTTTGTACCGAAATGATGCATTCCGTCATAAAAAGTAACTAATCAGATATCTTTCAATCAGATGTAGCAAGAGTCATGCCAGATGACCTGATTTAACTTCACAAGCGGACAAAAAGACAGCGCTTAATACCGCAGTCGAAACAATCGGCAGCAGGTAAAAGGGGGGAGAATCAGGGGGAAGAAAGCGGTGCTACAAAAAAGAACAGGCACCCCGGGTGCCTGTTTTAAAACGCAGTGCTTTTACTTAGGATTTACGGCGACCAAGCCACAGCGCAACTGCCGCCATGACTGCCGTAGCAAACCACACCGGCCACCAGCCAGCACGGGCATAAGGCGTCATGCCCGTGGTCGGCGTGACCTTCACGTTCAGCACCTGGCGGGTAAACTGAGGAATTTCGTGGGTCACATCCCCCTGTGCATTCACGACGGCGGTAATGCCGTTATTGGTGCTGCGCAGCAACGGGCGGCCCAGTTCCAGTGAACGCATACGCGCCATCTGGAAGTGTTGCCACGGGCCAATCGAATGACCGAACCAGGCATCGTTTGAAATCGTCAGCAGGAAGTTGGTGTCCGGCCGCAGGTTGTCGCGCACCTGCTCGCCAAAGACCACTTCGTAACAAATTGCAGTCGTCAGATTGAGGCCGCTGACAAACAACGGTTTCTGCACGTAATCACCGCTGGTCAGCCCGGACATCGGTAAATCGAAGAACGGGGCCAGGGGGCGAAGAATAGCCTCCAGCGGCACAAACTCACCAAAAGGCACCAGATGATGTTTGTTGAAGCGGTTTTCGTCAGGATAGTGATATTGCTGTTCGCCACCGAGCACAATGGCGCTGTTATACACCTTCATACCCTCTTCGTTGCGACGGGCATCAATAATGCCGGTAATGAGCTGGGTGTTTTGCGCGCGATAGAGATTATCCACCATGCTCAGGAAACCCTGCTGATCGGATTCAATGTCAGAAATTGCCGATTCCGGCCAGATGATCATGCTGGATTTGCCTACGTACGGACGGCTGAGATCCAGATAGGTCTGTAACGCACTTTCCAGCGCTTTCGGATCCCATTTCATGGATTGTGGAATATTGCCCTGGACCAGGGCAACATCAACTGTTTTATCCGGCTGTTCCTGATACCAATGGATATAGCGCAGCGGCCACGGCAGGAGCAGCATCGCGGCAGCAATAATCGCCGGCGTGACACGACGCTGATAAACAGCGTAGACAAGCAATCCGCTCAGGGAGGTCAGTAAAAGGGTGATACCGTCGACACCGGTGATCGGCGCGAGACCTTTCAGAGGCCCGTCGATCTGGCTGTAGCCGAACTGTAGCCATGGGAAGCCTGTCAGCACCCAGCCGCGCAGAAATTCGGTTATTTGCCACAATGCCGGTGCACCAAGTGCCAGTTTCCACCAGGTGGTTTTTGGCCACAGTTTGCTGAACAAGCCCGCAAACAGCATTGTGTACAGCGACAAATAGGCCGCCAGCAAAACGACCAGGAAAAGGTTAATGGCTTCAGGCATGCCGCCAAAGGTGGCAATGCTGACATACACCCAGTTGACGCCGCTGCCAAACAGCCCCATTCCCCAGAAGAAGCCGAGCAGCGCTGCCTGCGCCGGGCGGCGATCCAGCGTTAAGGCCAGCAGTCCACAGAGTGAAATAATTGCCGCAGGCCAGAAGTCATAAGGGGAAAATGACACCGTGCCACAGGCACCGAAAAAGAGCGCCAGCAGGGCGCGAACCCGCTGGCGTTGATATAAAGAGGCAATTGCCATGGAGTGATTATTCTTCCAGTATCGGTTGCGGCGCGTCGTCCGGTATTTTTACGTGAACCTGAATGATACGACGGCTATCGGCCATCGCAACCTTGAACAGGTAACCGTCGATTTCAATGCTTTCACCACGCGCCGGTAAATGGCCGAATGACTGCATGACCAGCCCCCCAATCGTATCGACTTCGTCGTCACTGTAATGGGTCTGGAACACTTCATTAAAATCTTCAATTGGTGCCAGAGCGCGGACGGTATAGGTATGACGGCTGAGCTGGCGGATATCCAGATCTTCTGCTTCGTCGTATTCATCATCGATTTCACCGACGATCAGTTCGAGAATATCTTCGATGGTCACCAGACCGGAAACACCGCCGAATTCATCAACGACAATTGCCATATGGTAACGCTGTGAGCGAAATTCTTTCAGCATGCGATCTACGCGTTTGCTTTCAGGAACAACGACTGCGGTTCTCAGCACTTTATCGATGCTGAATGGCTCAGACTCTGTGCGCATAAACGGCAGCAGGTCTTTGGCCATCAGGATGCCTTCAATGTGATCCTTATCTTCGCTGATCACCGGGAAGCGAGAGTGTGCAGATTCGATAATGACATCGAGGCACTCTTCCAGCGGTTGATTGCGTTTTAGCGTGATCATTTGTGAACGTGGGATCATGATGTCCCGGACGCGCTGCTCGGCGATATCCATCACGCCTTCCAGCATGTCACGGGTATCGGGGTCGATCAGATCATTTTGTTCTGAATCACGGATCAGCTCAACCAGGTCACCACGGTTTTTAGGTTCACCGTGAAACAACTGGCTAAGGATAAGGGAAAAGAAGCCCTTCTTGGGACTGGGGCTGTCACTATTTTGTGAATGGTCATCGCTCATGGCGTTTGGTTTTTTTTACTCGTAGTTAGTGAAAATTAGGCCAGGCGCCTGCGGATAAAACGTTATCGGGCAGACGTCAGGCGAGTTTACGGTGGATCTTAATTATCTTCTTTCTCTGAAATGTAGGGGTCAGGATAACCCAGACCCTGCATGATCTCAGTTTCAATCGATTCCATTTCTTCGGCTTCTTCGTCAACGATATGGTCATAACCCAGCAAATGCAAACTACCGTGAATGACCATATGCGCCCAATGGGCCAGAAGTTCTTTGTCCTGCTCTTTGGCTTCTTTCTCAACCACCTGACGACAAATAATCAGGTCGCCAAGGAGTGGCATCTCCATACCCGGAGGTGCTTCGAACGGAAAGGATAGCACGTTGGTCGGTTTATCCATCCCCCGATAAGTCATATTAAGTTCATGACTTTCAGGGATATCGACCAGCCGAATTGTCACTTCCGATTCTTCCTGAAATTGCGGAAGCACCGCCTCAAGCCAGGTCTGGAAGTCATTTTCTGACGGTAAACCTGCTGCATCTTCACAGGCAATTTGTAAATCGAGAATTACCGTATTCATTGACTGACCTGTTGTGTCGCATTGTGCTGATGTTCTTGTTTACGGTCTGCGGCAATCGCATCGCGGCGTTTTTGATCTTCTTCTTCCCAGGCTTCGTAGGCGACAACAATGCGTGCAACTACCGGATGACGTACCACGTCTTCACTGTGGAAGAAGTTAAAACTGAGTTCCCCGACTGACGAGAGGACTTCAATCGCATGACGAAGGCCTGACTTCTGATGACGCGGTAAGTCGATTTGCGTGACGTCACCGGTGATTACCGCTTTGGAGTTAAAACCAATACGGGTCAGGAACATCTTCATCTGTTCAATCGAAGTGTTCTGGCTTTCATCAAGGATAATAAAGGCGTCGTTCAATGTACGGCCACGCATGTAAGCCAGCGGGGCGACTTCAATAACGTTGCGCTCAATCAGTTTTTCAACTTTCTCAAAGCCGAGCATTTCGAATAATGCGTCATACAGCGGGCGCAGATAGGGATCGACTTTCTGACTGAGATCGCCGGGCAGGAATCCCAGTTTTTCACCCGCTTCAACGGCAGGACGGGTCAGCAGGATACGACGTACTTCCTGACGCTCCAGTGCATCCACTGCAGCAGCCACGGCCAGATAGGTTTTACCGGTCCCCGCAGGGCCAATCCCGAAGGTAATATCGTGGTCGAGAATGTTGGCAATATACTGCGCCTGATTAGGCGTGCGCGGCTTTACCATGCCACGCTTGGTCTTGATGATCACGGCCTTGCCGAAATCAGGTACGCTTTCTGCCGTTTGTTCCAGCACACGGCTTTCTTTGATCGCCAGATGAATTTTTTCAGGATCAATATCCTGGATTTCACCGCGCAGCGGCGCAGTGTCTACGTATAAATCACGCAGGATGTCGGCGGCTGCCGCAACAGGCAGGCTCTTTCCGACCAATTTAAACGTGTTATCACGACGGTTGATTTCAACGCCCAACCGGCGTTCCAGTTGTTTGATATTGTCATCAAACGGCCCGCACAGGCTCAGCAAACGCTGGTTGTCTTCGGGCTCCAGTAAAATCTCTTGTGTTACAACGTTCAAACGAATCCTTTGGGTCGCTTCGGACCAGTTTACCCTTCATATTTCAAGCCGCAGATGCGTTGGCTGTATTCACTCACCCGAATTTGCCGCCTTACTGCAACTCGAATTATTTCGGGTACGTTTTATTAAACACCCGGCTGATAACTACTTTCAGCCGTCAACCATACCTGAGTTAATAATACATGCCCTTGGCAAAATATGCTGCACAGTGGCAGCCGTTGCAGGTACCTTCATCCGGATATGCGGCCTTTGCTGGAAAATTAAACCCTTGTGATGAAGTTATTACCGAAAATCTCAAAAGAAACAGGACGCCGGAGCGCCCTGTTGTTTTAAGGTAATGCCTCTTTCTGATGGTTTAGGGTTGATACACTCCAACGCCCAATTCATTTTCTTTACGGGTGCGTTCGATAACAGATTGCGGAGATTCATGCAGGCGAAGCGCCATCTGTTCTTCCGTGCGGACAACCACACCGCGCAGCGAATTGGCATAAACATCGACAATTTCGACATCAACGAACTTACCAATCATATCCGGCGTACCTTCGAAATTGACCACGCGGTTACATTCGGTCCGGCCCGTCAGTTCCATAATGTTCTTGCGGGATGTCCCTTCCACCAGAATGCGCTGAACGGTGCCCAGCGTGGCGCGGCTGAAACGCATAACCTGCTGGGTAATTCGGTCCTGTAACAGCGCCAGACGTTGTTTCTTCTCGTCCATGCTCACATCATCAATCATGTCGGCTGCCGGTGTACCAGGACGCGGAGAATAGATAAAGCTGAAACTGACGTCGTAATTGACCTGCGCAATCAGATCCATCGTACGTTCAAAATCTTCGTTCGTTTCGCCAGGAAAACCGATGATGAAATCTGAACTGAAATGAATATCGGGGCGCGCGGCACGTAATTTACGGATCGTCGATTTGTATTCCAGCACCGTATGAGGGCGTTTCATCATCGTCAGTATACGATCGGAACCGCTCTGAATCGGCAGGTGCAGGAAGCTCACGACTTCTGGCGTGTCTTTATATACCTCGATGATATCATCAGTAAATTCGACCGGATGGCTGGTCGTGAAACGGATACGATCAATGCCGTCAATGGCCGCCACCAGACGCAGCAGTTCCGCGAAGGTGCAGACGCCGCCATCAAATGCCTCACCACGATAGGCGTTAACGTTCTGACCCAGCAGATTAACCTCACGCACGCCTTGCGCGGCCAGTTGCGCGACTTCAAACAGCACATCATCGCACGGGCGGCTAACTTCTTCGCCACGGGTGTAAGGCACCACACAGAAGCTGCAATATTTATTACAGCCTTCCATGATGGAAACAAAGGCTGTCGGGCCGTCTGCGCGGGGTTCCGGCAGGCGGTCAAATTTTTCAATTTCAGGAAAGCTGATGTCCACGACCGGGCTTTTGGTGCCGCGTACATGGTTCACCATTTCCGGCAAACGGTGCAGAGTTTGCGGGCCGAAGACGATGTCGACGCAAGGCGCACGTTTACGCAGCATTTCTCCTTCCTGCGACGCAACGCAACCCCCGACGCCGATGATGATATCCGGGTTTTTCTTTTTCAGTAATTTCCAGTGTCCGAGCAGGCTGAACACTTTCTCCTGCGCTTTTTCCCTTATTGAGCAGGTGTTCAGCAGCAGGATATCTGCTTCATCAGCGTTATCCGTCAGCTGGTAACCATGGGTGCTGTCGAGAAGGTCAGCCATTTTGGATGAATCATATTCATTCATCTGGCAGCCCCAGGTTTTTATGTGCAGTTTTTTAGTCATCAGCGTGTCAGTACTCAATACGGGGGAACGTTAGATCGGCAGTGCCGCAGTGCATAGCCTATTCAGGGGGGCTATTGTAAACCCTCACTCCGGTGCTGACCAGTGCAGGAAAACAGCTTAGGCCCTGATGCTGACACAAAAATCCGGTACACTTCGCATAATGAACCGAACAGAAAGCCGGAACACAATGAATAATTCTGATAAGACATTTGATGCAGTGATTGTCGGTGGCGGCATGGTTGGTGCTGCAGCCGCACTGGGGATGGCGCAGCAGGGATTGCAGGTCGCACTGATAGAGAACGAAGCGCCTGCCGGATTTGACCCGTCAGCGCGCGCTGATTTGCGCATCTCCGCGATTGGTTGCGCATCAGTACGCTTTTTACAGAAACTGGGAGCGTGGGATGCGGTTGAAAAAATGCGCTCAGTACCGTACCGCCGTCTGGAAACCTGGGAAGCGGACGGCTCTGAAGTGAAATTCGATGCGCAATCCCTCGGATTACCGGAACTGGGCTTCATGGTCGAAAATCGGGTACTTCAGCTCGCGCTGTGGCAACAGTTCGATGCCCATAACAATCTGACCCGTTTTTGTCCGGCAAAGTTACGCCATCTTTTGCAGCACGGTGATAAAACCTGGTCACTGCAACTGACTACCGGGGATTTGCTGCGCACGAAACTGGTTATTGCCGCCGACGGTGCGAACTCCCTGGTGCGCCAGCTGGCGGGAATTGGGGTGGACGGGTGGGAATACCGTCAGCACTGCATGCTGATTAATGTCGAAACTGCCACGCCGGATCAGGACGTGACGTGGCAGCAATTTTTCCCTTCCGGCCCGCGGGCGTTTCTGCCATTGTCCGGCAATCAGGCCTCGCTGGTCTGGTATGACAGCCCGCAGCGTATCCGTTACCTGAAAACGCTGAATATGCAGCAGCTCACGACAGAAGTGATGCAGGCCTTCCCGGCACGTCTGGGCTCGGTGAAAGCAATATCTGCAGGTGCGTTTCCGCTGGTTCGACGCCACGCTCAGCGTTATGTCTTACCGGGGCTGGCGCTGGTGGGTGACGCGGCACATACCATTAATCCGCTGGCCGGGCAGGGCGTGAACCTCGGGTACCGCGACGTGGAAGCGTTATTATCGGTGCTGGAGAAGGCACGTGACCATAATGAAGCCTGGAGCAGCGAAAAAGTGTTGCGGCGCTATCAGCGCCAGCGTCGTCTGGATAATCTGCTGATGCAAAGCGGGATGGATTTATTCTACACCGCCTTCAGCAATGATCTGCCGCCGGTGAAAGCATTGCGTAATCTGGCGCTGATGACTGCTCAACGTGCAGGTGTGCTGAAAATCAAAGCGCTGAAATATGCTTTAGGGATTTAACAACCTAAAGGCTGGCGATGAACACCTTTGCCGGCCTTTTTTGCAGGATAGTAGAAGTGTAGAAAAGCAAAAGGCCTGCTAAAAAGCAGGCCTTTCTAATGTGGCTGGGGTGCCAGGATTCGAACCTGGGTATGCTGGTATCAGAAACCAGAGCCTTACCGCTTGGCGACACCCCAATTTTGTTTCTCACTACCTTTTAAGCAGTGTACTGCAAGTAAAATGGTGGCTACGACGGGATTTGAACCTGTGACCCCATCATTATGAGTGATGTGCTCTAACCAGCTGAGCTACGTAGCCAAATTTTACTGACTTACTTCAAAACTTCAAGCACTAATTTAACTAACTTAATAATAAATTTCAAGTGCTTACCAATTATACAGAAAGAAGTATGGCTGGGGTACCTGGATTCGAACCAGGGTATGCTGGTATCAAAAACCAGTGCCTTACCGCTTGGCGATACCCCAACAGTACAACTTCTTCAAACTGGATTTTCCTCACAACCACATCAATATAACAATGTGAAAGGTAAGAAAATGGCTGGGGTACCAGGATTCGAACCTGGGAATGCTGGTATCAAAAACCAGTGCCTTACCGCTTGGCGATACCCCAACTGTGCTACCGATGTCTGGAAATGGTGCGGGAGGCGAGACTTGAACTCGCACACCTTGCGGCGCTAGAACCTAAATCTAGTGCGTCTACCAATTTCGCCACTCCCGCAAAAAGATGGTGGCTACGACGGGATTCGAACCTGTGACCCCATCATTATGAGTGATGTGCTCTAACCAACTGAGCTACGTAGCCATCTTTTTTCGCGCTACCTTCATCGGCGTTGCGGGGCGCATTATGCGTATATGACCGTTTTGCGTCAACACCTTTTTTGGAGAAAAAGGCCGGAGGGCGTCCATTTGTCTGGCTTATAACCACTCTGGTGATTAATTGGGCAAAAGACATTATTTTTACTGGCTTTCCTCATAAAAAAACGGGCCCTGAGAGGCCCGTTTGCTATAAGGAGATTTACCGGTAAATCGGTTATTTGTAGGCGGACTGATGCACGCCAACAGCACGGCCTGACGGATCGTCCATGTTTTTGAATGCTTCATCCCACTCGATCGCTTTCGCTGAAGAACAGGCTACTGACGGACCGCCAGGCACACATTCTGCCGCACTTGGCACCGGGAACAGTTCTTCAAAAATCGTACGATACAGGTAGCCTTCTTTTGATGTTGGTGTGTTGTACGGGAAACGGAAATGTGCAGTTTCGAGCTGTTGATCGGTGATCTGCTGAGAGGCCACTTCTTTTAAAGTATCGATCCAGCTGTAACCTACACCATCAGAGAATTGTTCTTTCTGACGCCATGCAACGCTGTGTGGCAGATAAGACTCGAAACATTCACGCAGGATATGCTTTTCCATCTTGCCATTACCGCACATTTTGTCTTTTGGGTTGATACGCATTGCGACGTCGAGGAATTTTTTATCCAGGAACGGTACGCGGGCTTCCACACCCCAGGCTGACATCGCTTTGTTGGCACGCGCACAGTCATACATGTGAAGAGCCAGTAATTTACGTACAGTTTCTTCGTGGAATTCTTTGGCATTCGGCGCTTTGTGGAAATACAGATAACCACCGAGGACTTCGTCCGCCCCTTCGCCGGACAACACCATCTTGATACCCATCGCTTTGATTTTACGCGACATCAGATACATTGGTGTTGACGCGCGGATCGTCGTGACATCGTAAGTTTCGATGTGATAAATCACGTCGCGGATCGCATCCAGACCTTCCTGCACGGTGAAATGAATTTCGTGGTGCACGGTACCCAAATGGTTTGCCACTTCCTGAGCTGCACGCAGGTCCGGGGAACCTTGCAGGCCGACGGCAAAGGAGTGCAACTGCGGCCACCAGGCTTCGCTCTGATCTTTATCTTCGATACGGCGGCCGGCAAATTTCTTGGTAATGGCAGAAATTACGGAGGAATCCAGGCCACCGGATAGCAGGACGCCGTAAGGCACATCAGACATCAGATGACTTTTCACCGATTCTTCCAGCGCATCTTTCAGCGCTGCGGCGTCGGTCACGTTGTCTTTGACATTGTCGAAGTCAAACCAGTCGCGCTGGTAGTATTCGCGAATTTCACCGTCCTGGCTCCACAAATAACTGCCTGCCGGGAATTCTTTGATGGTGCGGCATACCGGCACCAGCGCTTTCATCTCTGAAGCCACATACATGTTGCCGTGTTCGTCATAACCCATATACAGCGGGATGATGCCTAAGTGGTCACGGCCAATCAGATACGCGTCTTTTTCGGTGTCATAAAGGATGAAGGCGAACATGCCTTGCAATTCATCGAGGAAGGCAGGGCCTTTTTCCTGATACAACGCCAGAATAACTTCACAGTCAGACGCAGTCTGGAATTCATACTTATCGCCCAGTTCAGCGCGCAAAGCCTGGTGGTTGTAGATTTCGCCATTAACAGCCAGAACATGCGTGTGTGCCGCGTTGTACAAAGGTTGTGCGCCGTTGTTGACGTCGACAATAGACAGACGCTCATGCGACAGAATGGCTTTATCGCTGGCAAACACACCGGACCAGTCGGGTCCGCGGTGACGCATCAGGCGCGACAGTTCCAGCGCTTTTTTGCGCAGCTCGACAGAGTCAGTTTTGATATCGAGCACACCGAAAATTGAACACATATTACTTTCTCCCTAACGACGTTTCTCTGGCTGTCATTTTTATGATTACGAATGAGGATCAACGTTGCCGTTCTTTCAGTTTTAACCCGGCGTTGTTGTGTTGCTGACTATGAAAATGCGTCAAAACCCCCATGTTGTGCAAGCGGTTTAACACTCTTCTGATAAATAGTTGGTTGATGACGGGTTATCTTTGATGGATTATCAATTTTTAGGGTGTTTAATT
>NZ_JAFMOS010000168.1 GCF_019049755.1 Rahnella perminowiae | reverse complement strand
TTGTGTACATTATTTACTCAGTACGTTGCCATGATCTGCAATTTAATTTCTCTTTTTATCCCTTCCTGAACACTCATTTGCTTCCCTTTATAACCAGATAATCTAAATTAATAACTTAAGTTGAAACATTTTCACTTAACGCTTGCAGGCTCGACATCTTAATCAAAAACCGATATCTTCAGCTATCTAGAAGTCTAAACGTATAAATGGATGCAGTGAGGAAGTTGTTATGCCGATCCGGGTTCCAGATGAATTACCAGCGGTGAATTTCCTGCGTAATGAGAACGTCTTTGTTATGACGTCATCACGGGCAAAAACGCAGGAGATCCGTCCTCTTAAGGTGCTGGTTCTCAACCTGATGCCGAAGAAAATTGAGACCGAAAATCAGTTTTTACGACTGCTTTCCAACTCTCCTTTGCAGATTGATGTGCAGCTGTTACGCATTGACAGTCGGGAATCTAAAAATACCCCTGCCGAGCATCTGAATAATTTCTATTGTGACTTTGAAGATATTCAACATGACAACTATGACGGACTGATCGTTACCGGTGCACCTTTAGGCCTGGTCGACTTTTGTGATGTAGCATACTGGCCGGAAATTGAGCGCGTTATTCACTGGGCTAAAGAACATGTCACATCGACCCTGTTTGTTTGCTGGGCGGTTCAGGCGGCGTTGAATGTGCTTTACGGCCTGCCTAAGATGACCCGTGAAACGAAGTTGTCTGGTGTATATCCCCATCAGACGCTACAACCGCTGGCATTACTGACCCGGGGCTTTGATGAAAGCTTTCTGGCACCTCATTCCCGTTATGCAGATTTTCCGGCAGATGTGCTCCGCCAGCATACGGATCTGGAGATCTTCGCCGAATCCGACGAAGCCGGTGCCTATCTCTTTGCAACCAAAGATAAACGGATGGCTTTTGTTACCGGACACCCTGAGTATGATGCAGGAACGCTGGCTGGTGAGTATCTGCGGGATGTGGCGGCGGGTTTATCGCCGGAAATGCCCTACAACTATTTCCCGCAGGATAACGCCGAGCTCGCCCCAAAGGCGACCTGGCGGAGTCACGGTCACCTGCTGTTCACTAACTGGCTGAATTATTATGTTTATCAGATCACACCGTTTGATCTGCGCCAGATGAATCCAACCCTCGAATAATCCTCTTTTCATGATTTCAGCAGACGATCTTGCCGGTCGTCTGCTCATCCTCTTCTTATCCCCGGATCCCTTTATCTGATCCTTTCCTTCTGTGCCTGTCCCCCCTCATCCGAAATTCATTACCATTTTACGAAAAAATAATTCATTCCTATCTCAT
>NZ_JAFMOS010000169.1 GCF_019049755.1 Rahnella perminowiae | reverse complement strand
GCGGAAAGGTTGAACAGGCAAACTATTTCTTCGTTACCCTGCCCCCGGGTAAAAGCAAACACACTTTCATGACATTCAATGACACGCATCGGCGCACAAGGATGAAATGCCGTTTGTTCAGTCCGGCAGGCGATTAATTTTTTCAGTTCGCAAAATACCCGTGCACGTAATGAATCAGGTTTCGACAATATCTTTTCAATTTCAGTGACATCATATTTTTGCCGGTTAATTGCCCGGTTATGCCCGGCGATTTCTGCGCCCTGAATATCGTTACGTGAACCGAGAATACTTTGAATATACACCGCAGGAACACCGGGGAACGCCAGCAAAATGGCGTGCGCCAGCATGAAGCGCTGCAAACGGATATCATCACCGTCCGCCTGCCGGTTCAGCGCATCCATATAGGTGACGTTGATTTCATACGGACTGGTGCTGCCATCCGGATTATTTTTATACGACACCCGTGCGCCTTCCTGTTGCAGCGCCTCCACCAGCCTGAGGATTTCCGGTTCCGGCAGTAATCCCCGCAACGGATTGAGGCCAATGCCATCATGTGAAGCAAGAAAATTAAAGAAGGTAGTGGCGGGAGTACAGGCATCCAGACCGGCGGCCCAGCGTTTCAGCGTTTCGCCATTTTCACAGTGTATGGCATGCAGAACCAGTGGTGGCAGCGGGAACTGATAGACCATCTGCGCTTCATCATACCCGTTACCGAAGTAACTGATGTTGTCCTGATGCGGCACGTTAGTTTCGGTAATAATCACGGTGCCGGGGGAAACATAATCCACCACAGCGCGGAATAACTTCACCAGTAAGTGCGTTTTGTGCAGATGAATACAGGAGGTGCCGGGTTCTTTCCACATGTAGCCGACCGCATCGAGACGCACATACTCAGCGCCTTCTGCGAGGTATTTCAGCAACACGTCCAGCATATCGCGCAACACGTCAGGATGCGCAAAATTCAGGTCGATCTGATCCGCGCTGAAGGTGGTCCAGACATGGCGGGTTTCGCCATTTTCACAACGGAACGCGGTTAACAGCGGCGACTGTCGGGGGCGGGTCACGCCAGATAAATCACTATCCCCGTTCAGGCTAATAAAATAGTTTTCGTATTTCGGATTACCCGCCAGAAATTGTCTAAACCATTCACTGCTGGCGGAAATATGATTGCACACATAATCAAACATCAGCCGTGAAGATAATCCAAGCTTGCGAACATCTTCCCAGTCCCCCGCCACCGGACTGACTTGCTGATAATCAATTACGGAGAAACCATCATCCGACGAATAAGGATAAAATGGCAGAAGATGCACAATATTAAAA
>NZ_JAFMOS010000170.1 GCF_019049755.1 Rahnella perminowiae | reverse complement strand
TTAGTATATATTTCAACTATCGTTCATTTATGTACAATATGCACCTTCTAGAGCGGTTGATTATATTTGTCTCAATAACAAGGAAAAGTTATTTATGTTAAAGAAATCCAAACTTTTATTATTGCCTGTTTGCTTATTTGCCAGCAGCATGGCGGCCAGTGCTGAAGACGGTACCATTACTTTTACCGGTACCATTAGTAGTGCAACCTGTATTGTCAATGGTGGGACTGATGAAGGTCTGACGCCGTCCGGTACTTTTACAGTCAACCTTAAACCTGTCAGCACGACAGCATTGGATGTTGCCGGTAAGAAAGCGGGTGATACGCCATTTTATATCAGCTTAAGCGGTACTGACTGTCCGAATGGTAAATTTGCTAACGTTTCCTGGGAACGCGCGGCAAGCACCAAAATTGACAGTGCGACCGGTAACCTGATGAACTCTACTGCTTCAGGTTCGGCAACGAAAGTACAGGTTGTCTTGTCTGACGAAAATAAACAAGCCATCGATTTACGTGTACCTGTGACTGATCCGACTACCGGTAAAGTGATTGCAAATAATGCTGCCCGTTTTGATTATTGGGCACAATATATTGCTACCGGTGGTGCCACCGGCGCAGGTACAGTGAATACCGACGTTGTTTACTCCATTATTTATAACTAAGAATAAAAGCCAGGGTACTTGTACCCTGGTTAATTTATCGGAGTATTAAAGATGAAGCTAAAATTGGCAATTCTGTTGCCTCTGCTTTTCTCATTTCTGACGCCAGCCTTTGCCTCTATTCAGGTAATGGGAACGCGGGTTATTTTTAACGCCAAAGAAAAAGAACAATCAGTCCGTATTAATAATGTCGGGGATGCTCCTGCGCTTATTCAGGTCTGGATTGATAGTCGCCGGGAATCAAGTGTTGAAGATAAAGAGAATCTACCTTTTATCATCAACCCGCCGATTGCCAGAGTTAATAAAGGCAAAGGGAAGGTCTTACGTATCTTTCCGACAGACGAAACAGCCAGTAAATACCCTCAGGATCGCGAGACGATGCTTTGGATAAACATTCTCGATATACCCCCTGAAAGTGAGAATGCAGCTGATAAGAATCTGATGAATATTGCGGTAAGAACACGCCTTAAATTCTTTTACCGCCCGGCGGGCTTAAAAGGCGAACTTTTGACTGCTTCAGAGAATGTTGCCTGGACCACACAGAAAACAGCAACAGGTTATAAAGTTACGGGAAGCAATAACTCGCCATATTATATTTCTTTTGCCTCGCTAAAGATTGCGGGTCAGGAAGACACTATTCTTCAGGGTGATGTTATCGAACCTTTCAGTAGTAAAG
>NZ_JAFMOS010000171.1 GCF_019049755.1 Rahnella perminowiae | reverse complement strand
ACTTAGCCCCAATTCTACTGTATCCATTCCAAAATCCTTCATGCACTTTCCCTTTTGGGAATAGCGTAGCGCATTGTACTTTATTTATCTCGCAAGTTTCAGTATTAACGGGGCGAAATACTAAATCTGTTCCAACATCATATAAACCTGCAGTCCCTCTCCACGATATAATCATTTTATCGTTGTTATAAGCGTAAAAAAGTTGTGTATCGCCATTTCCTGCAATTGACGGTTTCTCTTCACCATTCTCACCATAACCTCCCGATGTATCTCTCGAAGTATCCATAAAAACTGGGGGATGATAACGCTCGCTGAAAGGAACATCATGAGCCAGCGTGTTCGTGATATAAGTTCCTTTGCGCAATTGCGGTAATTTAAACAAATCCTGGCATTGAGTCAGGAAGAAGCGGCTAATTGAAGCCGTGTCAAACATACTATCATCCGCATAGGCCAGTGACGCTGCGGCCCCTAAATTAATGGCATTCGCCATAGAATAATCTTTCTGATGATGCAAAACCAGTTCCCAGGCTCTGAAAGGACAAATCTCAATGACATGCCGTTGTTCAAGCTCATTGGTTCTTATTTTAAAACCTTTAAGTGATTTATCTGCAGGGAAATGGAATGGAGGCGGAAAAGGCTCACCGTCTCGCCGTTCAATATCCGGTACTGTCCGGCATAATTCACCTATAACCGCGTAGTGCCAGATATGCCCGTTTTCCTCAGCATCATTGCGTACGGTAGAATCATTGGGTGCACGGCTAACCCGCAGTGAGCGTTGTTCCATCTCTTTAACCAGCGGTTGGGCATCGATAAATAATCTTAGTTCGCTGCCATAGCGAGGCTCTATTCTTATCAGGCCAGTTGCATCGCTGGTCCCGTTGAGTTCTTTCTCATAACCTCCTGGCGTTGCGCTGTTTTCTGCCTGCCATGGCATATTGGCGACGGCTTTTCCTTCTTCGTCTACCAATTGTATTTCAACCCAATAGGGTTTCTGCTTACCAGTATAGGCATCATGATTTTTAGGAGATGCCGAAGTGTATGCCTGTTGCGTTGCCATAGATTATGTCGCTCCATGTTTGTTATTGTAATTTCCGTTTCATTTCTAAACGCTTTTTTGTGCAACTTTTAATGAATATACTTTGATCATTTCTGAAACAATGACTGCTAAAATTAAAACTAGCACACTGCTAATACCGAGGCTTTTGAATAGCCAGGGAAGAAAAGACAACGATGGCGTGAGCAATAACAGGCGGAAAGGTATTTGCAAATAAATTAGAAAATTAACCCCTTTCCATTTCTTAACTAGAACAATAACCGAGAATATAATAGAAACATTAAGA
>NZ_JAFMOS010000173.1 GCF_019049755.1 Rahnella perminowiae | reverse complement strand
AATAAGTATTTTATTGAATGACTTTAACTGAAATTATTTAATACCAAAGAGAACGCTTCACTGATTTATCCGATAGCCAAATACGGTCACAATCATCTATTGTTGTTATGTATAGATAAAAGGAGCATACATGACCACAGCACTGCTGATTTTAAACGGAAAAGGGGCCGCCATCGAAGAACTGCGCGAGGCGGTGAGCGCACTGCGTGACGAAGGCGTCAGACTGCATGTACGGGTCACCTGGGAGCAGGGTGATGCGGCTCGTTATGTCGCCGAAGCCGTTGGTCTTGGCTGTGAAACCGTGATCGCCGGCGGCGGTGATGGCACAATTAACGAAGTGGCGGGTGCGCTGGCGCAACTCAACGGTGTAAAGCCGGCGCTGGGAATTGTGCCGCTGGGGACGGCGAACGATTTCGCTACCGCCTGCAATATCCCCCCGGTGCCTGAGCAGGCACTACAGCTGGCGGTAAAAGGCAACGCTGTTGCTATCGATCTGGCACGCGTCAATAGTCAGCATTTCTTTATCAATATGGCCACCGGCGGCTTCGGGACGCGCATCACCACAGAAACTCCGGAAAAACTGAAAGCGGCACTGGGTGGCGTTTCGTATTTCATCCACGGGCTTTTACGTCTGGATACGCTCAAAGCGGATCGCTGCGAAATCACAGGCCCGGATTTTCAGTGGGAAGGCGATGCGCTGGTGATCGGCATCGGTAATGGCCGCCAGGCCGGTGGCGGACAACAGATTTGCCCGGACGCATTGATCAACGACGGCCTGCTGCAGCTCCGTCTTCTGACGTCAGAAGAGCTGCTGCCGTCATTCCTGCGCAGCCTGCTCAATAATGAAGAAAACAAAAATATCGTTTCCGTCAGCCTGCCATGGCTCGACATCACCGCGCCCCACGACATGACCTTCAACCTTGACGGCGAACCGCTGACCGGTAAACAGTTCCATATTGAGGTGTTGACTGGTGCCATTCAGTGCCGTTTACCCCCTCAGTGTGAGCTGCTCGGCTGATATCCCCCCTTCTCATTGTTCATTCTCTGTACTGTGATCCGTCTTGCAGTACAGAGGAATTCTGCTCTCCTTTTTGTGATCTGGTCCGATAAAACCCGTTTCGCATACTTGTATGGTAGATATACATTACTTAATTTTACGTGGCCGATGTCGCTGAATACTTCATTTATGAACTTCTGCGGGCACAAACGACGCATTTCTTTTTACGACTCTTATTTATCCGGTGACGGAATGCAGGGGTAGTATGATTAATCATCATAAAGAAAGACCGATATCGGTAAAAAATATGCTGGCCTACGGCGGGGGAGATTTCTTCGGCGGAGGATGTTTTGCGGTATTGGGTCTGTGGATAATGTTTTTC
>NZ_JAFMOS010000172.1 GCF_019049755.1 Rahnella perminowiae | reverse complement strand
CTTCTGCCCGGTTTTTTTACATCTGTAACTCACTGTTCTACTCCCCTTTTTTCCCAACTTTAATCGTTCTGCATTCCACTCCCTTTTACGGCGCGCCGCTTCCAGCTATGATCTACAATGGTTTGTGCAATGTGACGAAGGCGAAATCATGTTTCTAATGGATCAGTGGGTTGAAAAGCACATCAAAGATGCTCAGGAAAAAGGTGAATTTGATAACCTGCCTGGCAGTGGGCGCCCGCTTATCCTGGATGACGACAGTGCAGTTCCGGATGAGCTAAGAACTTCCTATCGTATTTTGAAAAATGCAGGCTATTTGCCGCCCGAGTTGCAGGATCGAAAAGAAGCGATTGAGTTAAATCACCTATTGAGCACATTAGACAGCGATGATCCGAAGTTTCTTCCCGCTGAAAAGCGTTTGAAGATTTTACAGATACGTCTACAGCAGGCAGGTATGAGCACTGACTTCCTTCAAGGGCATTACGAAAAGGCGATAAAGGATAAATTCAGAGGAAAATAGGCATGTATAAAATTGGTGAACTTGCCAGGCTGGCCAATGTCTCCACAGATACTGTGCGTTACTATGAAAAGCAGGGAATGATGGGCACGGGCTCACGCAATCCATCGGGTTATCGTCAGTATAACGAAGGTGATGTACAGCGTTTACGCTTCATACGTTATGCCAAATCGACAGGTTTTACGCTTGATGCTATCAAGGAGTTACTTTCTATTCGAATAGATCCTTTGCATCACACTTGTCAGGAGTCGAAATCTATCGTGAATGAACGTCTTGCTGAAGTTGAGCTTAAATTACAAGAGCTTAATCAGATGCGCGAGTCACTCCAAAGGCTGAGCGCCGCCTGCTGTGGTTCTGCGCATACTAGTGTCAGTTGTTCTATATTAGAAGCACTGGAAGATGGAGCGGGTAAGGTAGCATAAGCATTTCAAGGGTTTTACAAAACGCTTTCGCAAGCATAATTGTAGCAGTATCATATGCGCGCATTCTGTTCAACAGTATTAATTATATCGAGGTTTTATGAGCCACTATAAGCATCAAAAAGGCATCATTCAGGATAATGCATTGCAGGCGCTTCTTCATGATCCATTGTTTAAACAACGTGTTGAGAAAAATCAAAAAGGGAAGGGGAGCTACTGTCGTAAAGCGAAAAATGAGAAGAGGGGTTATCTGGAGGGCAGTATTGAGTGTTCGTTTGAGTATTCAATACTGCCCTTCTAATTAAGCCCTAGCGGGTAATTTCAGTTAAAGTCTCGGTGTCTGCTGCTCTTTCAGTAAATCACGAATTTCTGCTAACAAAGTCTCTTCCGCCGTTGGT
Organism: Rahnella perminowiae; assembly: GCF_019049755.1. Classification (GTDB taxonomy): domain Bacteria; phylum Pseudomonadota; class Gammaproteobacteria; order Enterobacterales; family Enterobacteriaceae; genus Rahnella; species Rahnella perminowiae. Next base: position 48 of record NZ_JAFMOS010000172.1, on the reverse strand, counting down.
TTAGGTGGTGCAGCGGGTTTATCTTCCTGCTTACGACGCATTTTATTC
>NZ_JAFMOS010000174.1 GCF_019049755.1 Rahnella perminowiae | reverse complement strand
ACTGATACTTACTGATCGTATTATATCAATAGGGGCTATATCAGCCCCAAATGTATTATGCTGTAGTTCGTTCGTTCCAAGCATCGGTATATTGAATGTTGCCATCAACATACTTCCAAGTGATTTTTTCATAACGTAGTGCAACGTTTTCCATATGGCCTGTGCCAGGACAGCCACGGGTATCGTGCATCATTGGAGTTACCGAAATGACTTTCACATTTTCAAGCAGAATGTTGAAGTACTCGACTTCCTGCCCTGCATCGTTGATACAATACCATTTGATTTCGGCAGAGTGTAACGTTTGACCTGTACCAACTGCCTTGTATAAGTAAGGACTTGATGAGTCGATTTCCTTATCAAACTGGAAAGGGGCATGTTGTCGAGTGCCTGTTAGCTTCCCTGTGTTGCTATCAGTTGGGATACTCAGGTTATGGTGAATCGATCTTAGTTCTATGCTTCCTTCACGATCCTTTACATCAGATGAACCACGGATATTTGCACCGCCATCGTCTTTAAGCCATAAGTGAACTGGTACAGCCATTGATTTAGCTCCTTGCTAATCGTACAACCATTTACCGGCTTTTGCCGACTCTATCAACATACCAATAGTAAAATCTGGTACCTGAACTGGAATTACTTTTTTGAATGGATTCCAAGAAACGCGTACATCTGGGTAATATGTTTCAGTACTATAATTACCTTTTTCAACATTGAACTTTGCAAAGTACTCATTCATTAAATCATCAATTTCATACTCATCAATGCTTAGGTCAGTATCGAGATCTGTATCAGGTGTTAGTTCTACCTTTTTAATATTGAACAAATATGTACCGGCATAAGGTCGGATGAAGTCATAGATTTGTTGTTCAACATTGTCTACCATAATTTATCATTTTCCCTTGCTATCATGTTGTAATCACGAATTGACTTGTAAGTGATTTCAGAAACATCAGCAGCAAGTACGATAATACCAAGTAAGGGAATACTCCGGCCTACGAATGGGGCTATATTACGTACCATGACTCGTCTTGTTGTCCAAGGCGTGTATCCCCCTAACCAAGTTGGTAGCGAGATTCCAAAAGGAAATTTCGACTTCTTAAAGACATTACGTGCTGCTTTAGATGCGTATGAAGTACCTTTAGTAGCCCCCATTGGTTTCGCTCTGGTTGATTGATCATTTCTGCCAGAAAGAATTGCAACTATAGCTCCGAAATCTACGATACCTAAACCGAATTGATCTACTGTATGTTCGCAGAAGATCATAAAAAGCATCTCACCAGCAGTTAAATTTGACTTACCCGCATAAAAGTAAGTTCCATTTAGTTCTTCAACCGTATCCATACCTTCCCCTTTTACGTGACGTCTAAAGAGTATACAACTGA
>NZ_JAFMOS010000175.1 GCF_019049755.1 Rahnella perminowiae | reverse complement strand
GGAGGGAACAAGCCATTGTCCTACATAACCGAGACAGAAGATACATTATTGGGAGGATACATAACATCATAAATGTGAGAAGCATCAAATTTATGCGAGGTTCCACAGTTGTATTGCTGGATAGCATCAATGATTTGTTGTTGAGAAATAAAATCGGGTAAAAGCTTCGGCATTTTTTCTCCTTAATATTATAGGGAATCGATCATTCCTAATTTCAGCAAAGATTTTTCTATTTCTCTAATCCATTCCTCAGGGCAGGGTTTTACACGTTTTTTGGGATCTTGGCGATTATGAGCTTGTCGTGTGGTTAAGCCATGCATCGCTTTGACATGCGCAATCCAGCAAGGAGTGTGAATAGTTTTACCTGTTCTGGACTTCACATCCGCAATTATTTCTTTATAAGTAGCCATCTTTTCCTCCATAAAAACTTCCTGGAATCCACCTCGCAACTTCAACGAGTTACTTGGTCAGTCCTTCTGATTTCCGATATAATCTACACCGCTGCGGCACAATCCGCAGCCGGGTTTCGCAGCCCGTGTAATCTGAAGGCGGCACCTCACATTGAGAGTGCCGTCGCTTTGACGCAACTATTGAAAATGTGGCTGTAATCCACAAGCAGTATCTCAATGGTGGCTCAGGCGGGGCAGCCTTCGGGCTGGCCGGTAGCCTTCAGAACCGGTACTGCGAACCTCGTCTGGGCTACCACCAAAGAGTTTCGCAGCTCCCGTGGTAGTGATTAACTATCTGAAGGAGCAATCCATGAATACACTCAACGACTGGCATCCCGCCGACATCATTGCAGCACTTCGCAAGAAAGGCACCACGCTGGCAGCAGTCTCACGCGCTGCGGGGCTGAGTTCTTCCACGCTTTCTAATGCACTTTCCAGACCCTGGCCGAAAGGAGAGATCCTGATTTCTCAGGCAATCGGTGTGCCACCACATACTGTCTGGCCGAGCCGCTATTATGACCGGCAGGGGAATCTGATCAAAAGAACCGTGCGGATAACAGACAAAAGTTAATTAGCATTCAGGCGGCAGATCATACCTCTGTCGCCTGTGATTTATCACTAATGTTATTTCTCTGCATTTTACGCAGCAGCGATAAGTTTACCGCATAATGCCTGGCTTTCAGCGGGACAGGATTCAGATGACAGCGTAATGATCTGATTCAGGTCATCCGTATCCAGTGTAGAATCGAAGTAGTGCCAGAAATGAGAGCGAGTGACAGAACAGTTACGACAATTTTCATTTTATATCCATCAATTATCATGTGTTATTTTATGTGCTGACTGCATTTTAATGTTGAACGTAATCTTACATGAAGAAACCTGTAAGGGTATTTGTGCCATAAATATTTTATATACATTTACCATAACCCCTTATT
>NZ_JAFMOS010000176.1 GCF_019049755.1 Rahnella perminowiae | reverse complement strand
ACCGGCTGGATTTCCGGTTTGCCCTTAATGAACAGTACCCGCTGAAAAAATTCATGATGCAGTTCGGCGAAAGCGAATACGCGCACATCGCGCGCCGCCTGGCCGACAGCGGCATCTCGTACTTCTTTGAATACGATGAAGAGAACAACTGCGACGTCATGGTGCTGGCCGACCATTCTTACGCCTGGCCGGAACCGGTCGCCATCCCGTTCCGTAACCCGGCGGGACTGTTTGACGGCGGCCAGGAGTCGGTCTGGGAGATGTCGGTCAGCCGCAAGGCCATCCCGAAATCGGTGACGGTTAACGACGATTACTATCCGGCCGTGCAAAGCGATATGACCGCCACGGCGACCACCAATCCGGATTACACGGCGCTGGTTGCCGAAGATTACCGCTGGGGTGAGTCCTATCCTGAGCCGGGCAAGGAATACAGCAACGAGCCCGGTCAGGGTATGTGGTACGCCAGACGCCGTCAGGAGCGTTATCTGAGCGAACAAACCACCTTCGAGGGCAAGTCCAACAGCATGACGCTGCGTCCGGGGATGGTCATTACCACGCCCGGTAAAGACTGGCCGGAAGCGCCGGACGGCCTGCTGATAGTATCCACGAACTCTACCAACGTCGCCCGCGACACGGCGTATTTTGTCACCTTCACCGCCGTGCCACGCAATACCCGGCATCCGTATCGCCCCGCTCTGCTGCCGTGGCCGACCGTCACCGGCACGCTGCCTGCCCGCATCTCCAGCGCGCATCCGGATGAACCTTATGCCCATATCAGCGCCGACGGTTTGTACCGCGCCCGGTTTGGTTTCGACCGCACCGAATGGCAGAAAGGCTTTGAGAGCTGCTGGCTGCGTCTGGCAAAACCCTATTCCGGGGATACCTGCGGCTTCCATATGCCGCTGCTGGACTCCACCGGCGTGGCGATTGCCTTCGAGAACGGCGACGTTGACCGGCCGTACATTGCTTATGCGCTGCACGATTCACGGCATCCGGACCCTGTGGCGCTGCCGAACTACAAGCGGAACGTTATCCGCACTCCCGCTAATAACAAACTGCGACTGGACGATACGCGCGGGAAAGAACACATCAAGCTTTCCACACCGGCCAGCGGCAAAAGCCAGCTGAACCTGGGTGCGCTGGTCGATGACAAGCGTAAAGATCGCGGTCACGGCGCCGAGCTGCGCACCGACGACTGGGTGGCCGTTCGTGGCGGCAAGGGTGTGTTTATTTCCGCCGATATGCAGGCTTGTGCCGGAAGTCAGCAACTGGACATGCAACAGGCCAAAGCACTCCTTTCCAGTGCGATGGTAGAAATGCAGAGCCTGTCGGCCAGTGCTCAACAGGCCCAGGCATTAGCCGCAGACATCGACCGGCAACAGACGCT
>NZ_JAFMOS010000177.1 GCF_019049755.1 Rahnella perminowiae | reverse complement strand
ATTTAACTTATTATGCACTAGGTATAGCCCCTTCCCAATGACAATCAGGCCCAAATCTTTGCGCAGCATCTTTCGTTGATTCTAATCTAACGTACTTCTGTGTACCAAAAACATAGCGACTTTGGAGTCCATGGTCTGATTCTATGACGACTGAACTTAACAAAATATTAAGCAATGGTGCCTCAGGAAGGCCGCTGATAATACCTGCATATTTAGCGCCAATAGCATGAACATGTTCTATCTTAATATTTTTAATCCATGGAGTCATTTCAGTTACAGGTGCTTTGATTAATTGATCGAGACTATTTTCAGAGTATCCACCGTTCCCCCCGTAGCTGTCGGTTATCACCAGCGGAGTGTCAACATCTTTCATTTCAACGTGACTGACCTCAATTAACGTGATTGATGAGCCACGGTCACGACCAGACTTGATGCGAACACCATTTTGTGTGCCAGTGAAGAATAAATTATTCATATTTATATGCGTTATATGGTTTGCCGTTTCACTGCCAATCGAAATACCGTGGCCATGTTCAACATGAATATCAGAAATATTAACACCACTAGTTTGTCCATTTACGCTCAGTTTTGTAAGTCCTGACTTAATGGATATATCATCATCACCTGTTGATATATCCAGCTTTTTCAGGACGACATTTTGTGATGAAACAATATCAACACCATCGGTATTGGGCGAGTTTGCAGGGTTGTTTATTGTACTATCACTCACGCGAATATTTTTACTATTACGGATCACAAGATTCCACATAGGAGAGTTTTTTATGGCCACATTGCTGACATCACCGTGTTTTACATGATCAAACTCAATGAGCCAGGGGCGCGGCATACCGTTTGCTGGAGGTATCCCTGGGTAGCGCTTTTCAAACCAACGTGTATCACCCTGTTTCAAATGTTCACGGGCCTTAGTCGCCAACGGCCACCATTTAATTTGTCCCTGCCCGTCGATAATTCCTGTGCCGGTGATGCTGACATGGTTGACTTTTTTGGCAAGAATGAAAGCCTCTCCAAAATGAGCAGGATACGAAATAAAAGCTGGGCTGAAGGCAGAGCCATCATAGTTTGCCAATAATTGGCTGCCTGCAGATAGATGTAAATTAACTCCATTTTTAAGCAATAGTGGCCCACTAATCCAGTCCCCACTTGATAGCATGACAATGCCGCCCCCGGCAGCAGAGCAACTGTCGATAGCCCGCTGAATAGCTTTCGTGGCTGTGTAATTAGAATTAGGATGAGCTCCCCAATTTTGGGGTAGACAACGTATGGCTGCTGCATGAAGCGGAAAGTTGAACAAATAAAATGAAATACTCAAAGATAAAGAAAATAAGTTTATTTTCATGAACCACTCCAGTTTAATTGTTACTTTACGTTATATTA
>NZ_JAFMOS010000601.1 GCF_019049755.1 Rahnella perminowiae | reverse complement strand
ATCATTAACCACGCCGAAAATTCTATAGTAAACCTGAGCACAGCCGGAAAAATTATTATACGGAACTGAGTATTTCTGATAAATTATTCATAAACGAAATAAGAACTATAGGGATTGATAATGTTCACCAATCAACTATTTACTGACCAGCGTTTTAGCATGAAGCAATTTACCGGCGAAACGCTGGAGAACTGCCGTTTTTATCGCTGCCGTTTTGACAGCACCGATCTGTCGGAAACAGCGTTTGTCGATTGTCTGTTTTACGATGATGAAGAGCAAAAAGGCTGCTCTTTCCAGCATGCCAAATTGCAGGATGCCAGCTTCAAACGCTGTGATCTGACGATGGCTGATTTCAAAAACGTTCAGGCTTTAGGCTGTGAAATCCGCGAATGCAAAGCTACCGGCGCAGATTTCAGCGGCGCGAGTTTTATGAATATGATCACTTCACGTACCTGGTTTTGCAGCGCGTTCATGACCAAAAATAACTTCAGCTACGCCAACTTCAGCAAAGTCATCCTGGAGAAATGCGAACTGTGGGAAAACCGCTGGACGGGCGCAAATGTGCAGGGCGCAAACTTCAGTGGCTCCGACCTTTCCGGTGGCGAATTCACCGAATTCGACTGGAACAATGTCAACATCACCCATTGCGACCTGACGAACTCCGATCTGGGCGAGCTGAACATCCGTAAGGTCGATCTGGATGGGGTTAAAATCGATGACTGGCAGCAGAGTCATCTGCTGGAGAAATTGGGGATGATTGTGGTCTTTTCAAAGTGAGAGTATTCGAAATAAATATTGTAGACCGCGTTACGCCCGTTAATCTTTTTTCTTCTGTAAACGCTTTTCGAGTTGATCCGGTTGTTCCCGTTCAATCCGCTCGTTTTAAAATCGGCTGATCGTTGAAACTGATGCGCCTCTCCCCCGCCCTTCATCAGAATTTCACCGTAATATGCTATAACAGACATTCGCTTTAGCCACTAAATTAACCTCATGAAAAATAATGGCATTTATTCTCCTCAGGCGGCTGTCCCTGAGAAATCACGGGTGCTGGGCTGGCCTGATTTATTCTCACTGTGGTTCTCGCTCGGTATGGGTCTGATGGTGTTACAGGCCGGCGCTATTCTGGCGCCGGGCCTCGGGCTGGCGGGCTCGCTGGCAGCTGTTGTGCTGGGGTCCGCCGTCGGCGTTGCCCTGCTGGCGCTGGCCGGGGTGATCGGCGGGCAGACAGGTATGTCATCAATGGCATCGCTGAAGCTAAGTCTGGGCAAGCGCGGTGTGGCGCTGCCGGTGCTGTTTAATCTGATCCAGCTGATCGGCTGGGGCGCATTCGAAATTGTGGTGATGCGCGATGCCGCCAGCCTGCTGGCGAAACGGGCATGGGGCGACGGCAGTTTTTGGGCGAATCCGACGCTGTGGACGTTTATCTTCGGCGCCGTTGCCACGCTGCTGGCGGCCAGCGGGCCGCTGGCGTTTATCCGTCTGGTGCTGCGCCGCTGGGGGATCTGGCTGCTGTTGGCCAGTTGTGCGTGGCTGACCGGTTATCTGTTCCTGCATGCGGATTTATCATCGCTATGGCATAAAGCCGGAGACGGTTCGATGCCCTTCGCGCTGGCCTGCGATATCGTGGTATCGATGGCGTTTTCGTGGCTGCCGCTGGTGTCGGATTACACCCGCTTCGGCAAATCTGCGCGGCAAAATTTCTGGGGCACTGCCTGCGGGTATTTCCTCGGCAGCGTGTGGATGATGGCTCTTGGCGTCGCGTATACGCTGGCGTTTGTCAGCACATCGGCAGATGCCAATGCGCTACTGCTGGCGCTCTCAGGCGTTGCGCTGGGTATTCCGCTGCTGCTGATTCTGGTGGATGAACACGAGAACGCCTTTGCGGATATTCATTCGGCAGCGGTTTCTGCCGGTACTTCAGTACCCGTCAGCGTCGGTAAACTAACGCTGGGTATCGGCCTGCTGTGTACGCTGATCGCCTGGTCAGTGCCGCTGACGCAATACGAGAATTTCCTGCTGCTGATTGGCTCGGTATTTGCGCCGCTGTTCGGCGTGGTGCTGACGCATCATTTTGTTCTGCGCAGGCAGAGCCACGAGAATCTGAATATCCGTTCTGTCGCGGCCTGGTTTATTGGCATTGCGGTTTATCATCTGATGGCAAACCTGCTGCCGGATATCGGCGCGACTATACCTTCACTGCTGGTGGCGGGGCTGGTTTGCTGGGGATTAGGACGTAAAGCCTGAGTTAACACCAGAAAAAAACCGCTCACCTGAGCGGTTTGTATTTTCAGAAATCAGAACTTACAAAGCAATATCCGCAGGCTGTTTTGGCTCTTGTTTTGCCTGAACATCGAGCGGACGCAACTGAACCACCTCGGCCACCGGTGTCGTGCTCATCGACGGCGTTTCCAGTTGCAGAATACGGCTGGTTTCCAGCAGTTCTTTTTCGGTCGCTTCCACATTGCCGTTCAGTTTGGTGCCATAAGACGGGATAATTTCCCGGAATTTGGCCTGCCATTCTGCACTGGCTGCGCGCTCCTTAAAGACGGTTTCCAGCAATTTCATCATGATCGGTGCGGCGGTTGACGCGCCCGGTGATGCGCCCAGCAACGCGGCGATACTGCCATCTTTCGCGCTCACCACTTCGGTGCCCAGACGCAACACGCCGCCGTGCCTGCCATCTTTTTTGATGACCTGCACACGTTGTCCGGCGACCCAGCGTTTCCAGTCTTTCTGTTCGGCTTCGGGGAAAAATTCTTTCAGCGCGGCATGACGGTCTTCATCGCTGAGCATCACCTGCCCGACCAGATATTTCACCAGATCAAAGTTACCCATGCCGACATGCGTCATCGGTAACAGGTTCGAGCTGTTGACGCTGCCAAACAGGTCCCAAAGGGAACCATTTTTCAGGAATTTACTGGAAAAGGTAGCGAATGGCCCGAACAGCAGAACCTGTTTGCCATCGATAATACGGGTATCGAGATGCGGAACAGACATCGGCGGTGCGCCCACGGCCGCTTTGCCGTACACCTTCGCCAGATGACGTTTCACCACATCCTGATTCTCTGTCACCAGGAATTCCCCGCCGACCGGGAAGCCGCCGTATTCACGCGCTTCCGGAATACCGGATTTTTGCAGCAGCGTCAGAGACGCCCCGCCCGCGCCGATGAACACGAATTTCGCATTCACCACATGGTGTTTGTGGCTGTGTTTGAGATCGGTAATGGTGACGCGCCAGGTTTTGTCCGGATTGCGCTGGATATCACGCACTTCCTGACAGTTTGCCAGCGTGAAGTTGGATTGTTTCTGCAACGCCTCGACCAGCTGACGGGTCACCTCACCGAAGTTTACGTCGGTGCCTGCCGTGGTGCGGGTTGCTGCCACTTTTTGCGCCGGATCACGGCCTTCCATCACGGCCGGGATCCATTGTCTGATTTGTTCCGGGTCTTCTGAATATTCCATCCCGCGGAACAGCGTGCTTTCCTGCAGCGCAGCAAAACGTTTGCGCAGAAAATCGATGTTGTCATCGCCCCAGACAAAGCTCATATGCGGCACGCTGTTGATGAACGAGCGCGGATTATTCAGCACACCTTTCTTAACCTGATACGCCATAAACTGACGGGAAACCTGGAAGGCTTCGTTGATCGCCACGGCCTTGGTGATATCGACAGTACCGTCCGGCATCAGCGGGGTGTAGTTCATTTCTGCGAGCGCGGCGTGGCCGGTCCCCGCATTATTCCAGCCGTTGGAGCTTTCCTGCGCCACACTATCCATGCGTTCGATCATATGGACTGACCAGTCCGGCTCGAGTTCCTGGAGATAAGTCCCCAGGGTTGCACTCATAATTCCGCCGCCGACCAGCAATACATCAACGGATTTTTCGTCTTCTGCGGCCGCAGGCTCGCTGGCACCCAGTGAGTCACGGTTGAGAAGCATACCAAGTATCTTTCTCATGACGTCTGTTTCTCTAAATGTTCAGTTTTGTTATGAATCGTTGTTGTGACTATCGAACAAGAAATTAGCAAAAAAACACGCGGGATCGTTACTGAAACTTCATTTTTTCAAATCACGACTAAGAATATAACATTATCACTACAAAAATTAAAAAAGGATTTAACGTTTCAAAAAAACAGGCAAACGGGATGTCGGATAGCGCTTCAGGCCGCATCACAGCTGGATTTGAAGGGGATTGGCAAGGTCATTCCGGGGGGCTTTCAGACGGTCAAAGAACGCGCTATTCGTGCTAAATCGGGTTTTGTGGTGAAAGCGAAATGTTAAAAAGGCGCGGTTGCCCGCGCCTTTGAAGGGTGGAGTGACGATACGGCTTAAAGCGCGACGTCAGCCACCACTTTTTGTTCTTTCTTCGGTGCAGAAGCATCCGCAGCCGGTGCCGGCTCTGCAGCTTTCGGTTGCGGATTGTCGAGCATCAGAACGCGGCTGGTGTCGCCCAGTTCTTTCTCGGTCGCCGCCACGTTGCCGTTCAGTTCGGTGCCATAAGACGGGATGATTTGCTTCAGCTTAGCCTGCCATTCCGGGGTGGCAACTTTGTCTTTAAACACTTTTTCCATCAGGTGCAACATGATCGGTGCTGCAGTAGAGGCGCCCGGCGAAGCGCCCAGCAGCGCGGTAATGCTGCCGTCTTTCGAGCTGACCACTTCGGTGCCAAGACGCAGAACGCCGCCTTCTTTCTCATCTTTTTTGATGATCTGCACGCGCTGACCGGCTTCCCACAGACGCCAGTCTTCTTTCTTCGCATCCGGGAAATATTCACGCAATGCATCGAAACGGTCATCGTCGGAGAGCATCACCTGACTGACCAGATATTTCACCAGATCAAAGTTGTCGATGCCCACATGGGTCATCGGCATGATATTGGAGAAGTTCACGCTGCCGAACAGATCCCACAGGGAACCGTTTTTCAGGAACTTGCTGGAGAAGGTGGCGAAAGGCCCGAACAACAGAACCTGTTTGCCGTCCAGAATACGGGTATCAAGATGCGGAACGGACATCGGCGGGGAGCCGACTGACGCTTTACCGTACACTTTTGCCAGGTGGCGTTTCACCACGTCCGGGTTTTCGGTCACCAGGAACTCGCCGCCTACCGGGAAACCGCCGTAGTTATCCGCTTCAGGAATACCGGATTTTTGCAGCAGTGTCAGGGATGCGCCGCCTGCACCGATAAAGACAAACTTCGCTTTGATGACACTTTCTTTATCACCGTTTTTCAGATCGGCAACGGTTACGTTCCAGGTGTTATCCGGGTTACGTTTAATGTCGCGGACTTCATGGCCGAGGCTCAGGGAGAAGTTAGGTTTCTTCTGTAATGAGGCCACCAGCTGACGGGTGATTTCACCGAAGTTCACGTCAGTGCCGATCGGGATACGGGTCGCCGCCACTTTCTGTGCCGGGTCACGTCCTTCCATTACCAGCGGGATCCACTGCTTGATTTGCGCCGGGTCTTCTGAATATTCCATGCCACGGAACAGCGTGCTTTGTTGCAGCGCGGCAAAACGTTTACGCAGGAAGTTGATGTTGTCGTCGCCCCAGACAAAACTCATGTGCGGCGTGCTGTTGATGAAAGAACGCGGGTTGTGTAACACGCCGTTCTCAACCTGATAGGTCCAGAACTGACGGGAAATCTGGAAGGATTCGTTAATTTCAACCGCTTTGGAGATATCGATGCTGCCGTCAGCTTTTTCCGGCGTGTAGTTCATTTCTGCCAGTGCAGAGTGACCGGTACCGGCATTGTTCCAGCCATTCGAGCTTTCCAGCGCCACGCCGTCCAGGCGCTCCACCATGTCGACTGACCAGTCTGGTTCTAATTCCTGAAGGTATGTCCCCAGCGTCGCGCTCATAATGCCGCCGCCGATCAGTAACACATCAACGGGCTTTTCATCTTCTGCGAACGCTGACTGGCTGAAAGCAACCACGTTAAGGCAGAGGATCATGGCGAGTATCTTTCTCATGACGTCTGTTTCTCTGAATGTTTAGTTTTAATTTTGCAGGTGAAAGCTATCCAGATTTCCCCTGGATAAACGAAATCAACAACCCGTTGCGGTGGGAAATAAACGATTATCTCCACAAATGATGAAAGGACAATAATGGGGAGTAACGAAAACCGCGGCTAAAAACGACAAATCAACCACATAAATGTTGCCGAATACTCATATTATTGAGATTTCGTAAACAATTTAACATTGTCGTTACGTGCATTAAAAATAGTTTAATACTTTAAATAATTACATAAGTTAGTGACGTGACGAAATTACTCACACCAGATTCGCCTGTAAAGCTGCGGCATGCGCGGCCAGAGTCGTTGCCGGGCTGTGGCCGATCAGCATGAAGTTGTAACCGGCAGTACGCCAGTAAACCACGTTCATACCCCGGCGTATTTCACGCTGCAATGACGTATTTTCAACGCTTTTGCTGCGCGTAATACACAACGCCATCGGGCCGTAACGCGCGTCAAGATAGGTAATTTGCGCAATATCATCATCGTCATAATGCAGCATACGGGCATCTTTAAGATCCGCGCCCTGCACCGCCAGCGCCGCAGGGCTCAGCGGGATCCCTAAGGTGTTTTGCACCCGCGCGAGCTGTATTTTTTGTTGCCCGGCAGAATCATAAACATCGGCCAGCGTCTGCGCGGTATACAGTGACATATAATCCGCCACGCGCGCCCGCCAGTTATCCTCAGAAGTAAAAAGTGTAGAGTAGCGTCCGGCCAGCAGCCCGACAGCCAGAAAACTTAACGACGCCGCAAGCAATGCGCGGCGGCTTAATCCAGGCGAACCGGTACCCCGTGCGTCAGGGATCGCATCGAGTGCGGCCTGTAATTTCCCGACCGGCGCTTCCTGCAACATCGCGCCAAACGCATCGTGGAACGGTAAATTGCTGCGTGACATCTGTGCCAGCCGCCGCGTCAGCACGTCATCCTGGCTCAGCTGTGCGTCAAACTTCGCGCGCTGAGATTCACTGAGCTGGTTATCGAGATAGGCAACCAGAACTTCATCAGCATAAGGCGCAGGCGCGATTTCACGGGTCATTTTTTCTCTCCCTGCTGCGGTTGAGTGGCGAGGTCTGCGTCTTTTGCCAGCGTCAGCCGCGCGGTCGCCAGACGGCTCATGATAGTACCGGCGGGCACAGACAGCGTCATCGCCGCCTCCTGATAGGTGAAACCTTCGACATACACCAGAAATACCGCATTGCGCTGGGCTTCAGGCAGGCGGTTCACCCGCTGCATCACCTGCGTGTGCCAGTGACGCTCTTCGAAAGACAGCGTATCAGCGGGGGTTTCCGTTTCGCTGACATCGGCAAAACCCTGTCCCTGACGGACGTGCTGCGCCCTGAGTTCATTCACCCATATGGAGTGCAGTATAGAAAAGAGCCAGCGGTCCGTGCCGGTGCTGTCCTTAACCTGCGCGCAGCGTTCCAGCGCCCGCACGCAGGTGGATTGCACCAGATCGTCTGCCACATCGTGCTTGCGCGACAACACCATCGCGTAGCGCCACAGACGTGACAGGCACTGGCTCAGTTCAGAACGTAAGTCTGCCGGTGAGATTTATCGTTTCTCCGTGATCAGGATTCCGGATGGCCGTCGATGGCTGCGCTCAGATCGCGATATTCTTCGCAGCCGGTTCCGCACAAGCCTTTGATGGTCGCCAGCTGGGCTTTGGCGAGATCAGGACGCCCTTTAATCATATAAGCCTCGCCGAGATATTCCCGGACTTTGGCGTAATGCGCGTCAAGGGCAATCGACTTATGATAGTAGCTGATGCCTTCGTCGGTACGCCCGAGTTTACGCGTGGCGTAACCACGATAGTTCCAGGCCTCTTTGGTGTTCTGATCTTTGAGCGTATCCAGCACCGTCAGCGCTTCCTGATAACGGCCGGTTTTCGCCAGATGATAGGCGTACTGGGTTTTATCCTGATCGGAGATCATGCTGCCTTTATCCACCATGCAGCTTTTGGTTTTGCTGTCGTAGATTTGCCCCTTCGGGCAATCCGGCGTTTTTTTAGCGTCGGAATCATCCCCCATTGCATTCGCTGCCGCGCTGAAAAACAGCAGATTGCCCGCCAGACACACAACTGACAACGCCTGCATTACCGTTTTTGTCTTCATAATGATGTCCTGTAGAGAATGAACTGATGACTTACGGGCGGCCCTGGCTGCCCGGTAACATGCGGCGCAGAATGCCGTCGCGAAGAACGTAATGATGGAAAAGTGCCGCCAGCGCATGCACGCCCGCAATAATAATCAGTGCCCAGGCCACATTGTTATGTAATGAGCCAAAGGTTCGGGTCATTATGCTGTCAAAATTAAATACGTCCGGGATCGGGAATAAACCGAAGAAATAGAAGGGTTCAGCCTGCGACCAGCGAAATAAAAAGCCCAGAATGATCTGCGTGATCAGCAATAAATAGAGTGCCAGATGGGTCAGATGTGCGGCGGCTTTCATCAGCGCGGGCATGGCGACGGGTTGCTGTTTACTGCGTCCGGTGCTGACCGTGAATAACCGCCACAGCAGACGCCCGGTGATAATGGCCGCCAGCAGAATCCCCACCGAAATATGCACGGATTGCAGCCCTTTACGCAGCGGTGTCCCGTGATCGAGGACTTCCCAGATATGTGCGCTGGCAAACAGAAAAATCACGGCCAGTGCCGTCAGCCAGTGCAGCAAAATCGTCAGCCCGTCGTAACGGTTGCGAAGAACAGAAGATGGAGTTTGCATAAAAACCGTGCCCGTAAGTGTTCGATATAAAGTAAACACCTGAGCACCGGTTTCTATTCGGTTAGGCGGGAAAAATAATTTTCCCCTGTTATGTATTGAGTGATAAAAAAGCTAAGGAAAAAATACACGTCAGCACGTGAAAAGATAGCCTCTATAAAGTCAGGGGGGAAAATGGCCTGCCCGGCGCTGTAATTTCACTTTTTGATCCATAAAAATATCCGTTATTAGCGGATAAAGTTTTGTTCTGAGCCGCCGATAATCCGTAGCAGGTGCCCTGTATGGCAACGGCTGCGCCATAATTTTGCATTTATTTCTTATGAGGTGTGTCAGGTGAGCGAAGTGTCGAAAGAGTCGTTTGCGAAGCGTAACACGCTGGCAATCTTGTCCGTTCTGCGTGACTTAAAGAAGAACCAGACCCTGGTCATGGTCAGCCATTCACGCGGGCAATTTATCAGTAAGATTCTGGATGTTGATGCTGACAATCATCAGTTCCTGTTCGATCTGGGCAGCTCAGATTACGAGAACAATCTGGCCGCTGAGGCCGACACACTGACGTTTGTGGCGGAACCGGCCGGGGCCAAGGTTGAGTTTTCCTGCAGCAAAGCCCGCCAGGTCAGCTACGAAGGTTTACCGACATTTACCTGCGATATTCCCCCGGTGTTGTATTTTATTCAGCGTCGTGAATATTTCCGCGTGAGTGTGCCGCGGATACCGGATTACCGGTGCAGCGGAACACTGCCTGATACTTCTGAGTTTGCTTATCGCGTGCGTGATATTTCACTCGGCGGGCTGGGGCTGGAAATTGAAGGAGCAACGCCACCGGAAATCACCGAAGGGTCAATGTTGAAAGATTCGCTGATTCAGTTAGCGGAACTGGGAACCTTCACATTGGATTTGCAGTATCTCGGCGCGATGGTGCGTAAGACAGTGAGCAACAAAGGCGAAACCGTGACATCGCAACGACTGAGTTTCAGGTTTCCGCATTTATCGCCCGCACAGGAACGCGACCTGCAACGGGCGATTTTCGAGCTGGAAAAACAGCAACATATGAAAGCAAAGCGTTTCCAGCACGATTAACGTTTAGATAAACATACCGCCTGAAGCCTCGACGCGCTGGGCGGTCATCCAGCCAGCTTCATCACTGAGCATCAGCGCCACCATATCACCAATATCGTCCGGCAATCCGGCCCGGCCCAGCGCAGTGTTGCCGGCAACCAGTTTGTTCACATCCGGATTGTCCCGCACCATACCATTACTGAAATCCGTTTCAATTGCGCCAGGCGCCAGCACATTAGCAGTGATGCCCCGCGCGCCGAGTTCTTTTGCCTGATAGCGGGTCAGCACTTCGATGGCGCCTTTCATCATGGCGTAGGCCGATGAACCTGGCAGGGCAAAACGCGCCAGTCCGCTGGAAATATTCAGAATGCGCCCACCGTCGGCCATCAGCGGTAACAGCTTTTGGGTCAGGAAGAACGGCCCTTTAAGATGGACATTCATCATCAGATCAAATTGTGCTTCCGTGGTATCGGCAAACGCCTCATGTAAACCGACACCGGCATTGTTGACCAGAAAATCAAAAGTGTCGCGTTGCCAGACCTGTTGCAATTGGGTTTTGATTTCCGCAGCGAACGCATCAAAACTGCCGGACTCGCCGGTATTGAGCTGCAACGCCACAGCTTTTCCCCCCTGCGCTTCGACAGATGCCACCACTTCCCGGGCAGCACCGGCCTGATGGTGGTAAGTCAGAATCACGTCAATGCCCTTTTTTGTCAGTTTTTCAACGGCATTCTTACCTAAACCACGGCTTGCGCCGGTCACTATAGCGATTTTACGGTTCATAACAGGCCTCATTCAATTTTGCTTCTGTTGCATCGGATGAAATACAGCCTATTGGATTACCGGAGAGTGATAAATGGTTCATAATGAATTTCACTGTCTCATTTTCAACAACAATCGGACAAGATGTGGATAAAATTCAATCAATGCAGGTTTTCGTGCGTGTCGCTGAGCTGAGTAATTTTACCCGCGCGGCAGAAAGTCTGGGATTGCCAAAGGGCAGCGTGTCGCGGCTGGTGCAGCAACTGGAAACGCGGATGTCTGCACGTTTGCTACACCGTTCAACGCGCCGTGTGCAACTGACGCAGGACGGCCAGGTGTTTTATCAGCGCTGCAAAGAGTTGCTGGCCAGCATGGATGAACTGGAATCGATGTTTCAGTCGAATCCGGCCAGTGTCAGCGGACGGTTGCGGGTCGATATGACCACCGGAATGGCGACGCATCTGGTGTTACCGCGTCTGGCGGAGTTTCTTAACCGCTATCCGGCACTGGAAATTGAACTGAGCTGCACCGATCACCGCGTGGATGTGGTGCGTGAAGGGTTCGACTGTGTGATCCGCTCCGGCACCCTGAAGGATTCCGGGCTGATTGCGCGTCCGCTCGGACATCTCAGCATGATTAACTGCGCCAGCCCGGGTTATCTGCGCCGCTATGGTACGCCGGATCATCCTGACCAGCTGGCGCAGCACGCCATGGTGCATTATGAACAAATCCTCGGCAGCCATACGTCGGTCTTTGAATATCTCGACGGCAAACAGGTAAGAACGGTCAAAAGCGGCGGTGCCGTCACGGTTAACAGCACCGAAACCTACGCCAGCGCCTGTATTAACGGTTTGGGTATCATTCAGGTGCCGCTGATTAGCGTGCGAGACGCACTGGCAGGAGGGCAGCTGGTGAGCATTTTGCCGCAATTTCGCGCGCCGCCGATGCCAGTGACGCTGGTTTATCCGCACCGCCTGAATTTGTCACGCCGCGTCAAAGTGTTTATGGACTGGCTGACCGACATCACCCAAACGTTCATCGCCTGAGCGGTTAAACCACCGCCCCGCCCCCTGAGCCGCTCAGGCGTCTATACTTAAAGGCGGATGCACTTTTAAGGACAACATGGATCAATGCCCAATCTTTCCAAACAAAAAGTTTCCACGCAAAAAACCGAAACGCAGGCAAAACCGACCCCGCTGATCAACATCAAAACCGGTAATCAGGCGGTGGATAAAAACATTGGCCGTTTCTCGCGGCTGGTGGAACGCATTCAGTCCTGGGGATGGGTGGCGCATCTAGTGCGTGCCACGGAACGCTTTAATGATCGCCTTGGCAGCCAGTTTGGCGCGGCCATCACCTATTTCTCCTTTCTGTCACTGATCCCGATACTGATGGTGTCCTTCGCCGCAGTCGGGTTTGTGCTGGCCTCCAATCCTGATTTACTGGCAGAACTGATCAACAAAATCGTCAACAGCATCAGCGACCCGAATCTGGCAAATACGCTGAAAAGCACAGTGAATACCGCCATCCAGCAGCGTACCGCCGTAGGATTATCCGGTTTACTGATTGCGCTTTACTCCGGCGTAAGCTGGATGGGTAATCTGCGCGAGGCGATCCGTGCCCAGTCGCGCGATGTCTGGGAACGTAACCCGCAGGATCAGGAGAAAATTTACCGCCGCTATCTGCGCGATTTTATTTCACTGACCGGACTGGTG
This sequence comes from Rahnella perminowiae, assembly GCF_019049755.1. GTDB lineage: Bacteria > Pseudomonadota > Gammaproteobacteria > Enterobacterales > Enterobacteriaceae > Rahnella > Rahnella perminowiae. Next base: position 13,946 of record NZ_JAFMOS010000601.1, on the reverse strand, counting down.
CTGGCGCTGATTATCACGCTGTCGCTGACCTCAATCGCCGGGGCGGCGCAAAAAACCATTGTCGATGCGCTGGGGCTGGGGGGTATCGACTGGCTTCGTCCTGTCATGACCAGCATCACGCTGGTGATTTCCGTTGCTGCCAACTACCTGCTTTTTTTGTGGATTTTCTGGATGCTTCCGCGCCATAAACCCCGTAAAAAAGCCCTGCTGCGCGGAACATTGCTGGCGGCGATAGGTTTTGAGGTGATTAAATTTGTGATGACCATGACGCTGCCAAAGCTGGCAACCTCGCCTTCCGGTGCAGCCTTTGGTTCCGTAATCGGCCTGATGGCTTTCTTTTATTTCTTCGCCCGGCTGACGTTATTCGTCGCCGCGTGGATAGCGACGGCGAAATACAAGGATGACGCGCCGGTAGCGGATCGTAATCCAAAAGCCGCAGACGCAAACCCAAAATCGACCGGAAACGACAGTGAATACACGCCAGACAACCTCATCATGCCAGACGAAATGCATATAACCGGAGTTAATGCTGATAACAAAGCAGAAAAGCAGTGAATAACACCAAACAATCCTGTGCACTGCCCTGAAAACCAGAATAACTGACTGAGGGCCGCACTTTTATTTCGCGGTTTTGCAGTCAGTTACTCTGACTTTTATCCATTCATCAAACTTATGACTGGCGAAATCCTGCCCGGATAAAATAATCCCCCGATCGCGCTTTAAACGCTTTATTTCCCTGCTTCCGCTGCGTTGAAATACCGCCACGCTCTGCATAAGATGCCTTTTCGATATACATTTTTTTACATTAGATCCCTCCCACTCATTACAAATAAGAAACACTTATGCAAGCCACTATCACTCCAGAATTAGAAGCTGACGCGCAATTGGTGAGTCAGAACTCCCGCAGCAAAGTCATCGTGGCATCGCTTATCGGTACGGCCATTGAATTCTTCGACTTTTATATCTATGCCACCGCTGCGGTGATTGTTTTTCCGCATATTTTCTTCCCGCAGGGTGACCCGACGGCCGCCACGCTACAGTCTCTTGCCACCTTCGCCATCGCCTTTATCGCCCGGCCAATCGGCTCTGCGCTGTTCGGCCACTTCGGCGATCGCGTCGGGCGTAAAGTCACGCTGGTGGCTTCTTTGCTGACAATGGGCGTTTCCACCGTGGTGATCGGCCTTCTGCCGACTTACGCCACAATTGGCGTATTTGCACCCATGCTGCTGGCGCTGGCGCGTTTTGGCCAGGGTCTGGGGCTGGGCGGTGAATGGGGCGGCGCGGCGCTGCTCGCGACTGAAAATGCACCGGCGAAGAAACGTGCGCTGTACGGTTCTTTCCCGCAGCTTGGCGCGCCGATTGGTTTCTTCTTCGCAAACGGCATGTTCCTGCTGCTGTCCTGGCTGCTGACTGACGAACAGTTTATTTCCTGGGGCTGGCGTGTGCCGTTCCTGCTTTCGGCAGTGCTGGTTATCGTCGGTCTGTATGTGCGTGTTTCCCTGCACGAAACGCCGGTGTTCGCCAAAATCGCCAAAGCCGGGAAACAGGTCAAGGTGCCGATCGGTACACTGTTTACCCGATACAAAAAAGCGACGATTCTCGGCACCTTCATCATGGTCGCCACTTACACGCTGTTTTACATCATGACCGTGTACTCACTGGGTTACGGCACAGCGGCCAAGCCGGTGGGTCTGGGTATTGCGCGTAATGAATTCCTGCTGATGCTGATGATCGGCGTGGTCGGTTTCGGTGTCATGGTGCCGGTTGCCGGTCAGCTGGCAGATAAGTTTGGCCGTCGCAAAACCATGATTTGTATTACGCTGCTGATGATTGTCTTCGCTCTGTGCTTCCCGACCATTCTGGGTGCGGGTTCTCAGGCGCTGGTGATGGTATTCCTGCTGTGTGGTTTCATGGTGATGGGGCTGACTTTCGGTCCGATGGGCGCGCTGCTGCCGGAACTGTTCCCGACAGAAGTTCGCTATACCGGCGCATCCTTCTCCTATAATGTGTCTTCGATACTGGGCGCGTCCGTTGCGCCGTACATCGCCACCTGGCTGGCAACCCATTACGGATTGTTCTATGTGGGCGTTTATCTGGCTTCAATGGCAACGCTGACGCTGATCGCACTGCTGTTGTCCAAAGAGACCGCCCATCAGTCATTGTAACTGACCCGGACACCGTGCCCGGTTTGCGCCCGGCACGGTGCCTTCTGCGAAGGTTTCTTATGCGCTTGCGTCGATTTATCCTGCCCGTCCTGATCCTGCTAATCGTTATTGCCGCGGCCTTCTGGTATTTCTGGCCTCACTCCTCCAATCCGAACGCCCTGTGGAACATCATCAGTACGAAATGCGTGCCTAATCAGCGCGGCAGCGGAAAGCCCGCTCCCTGCGCACAGGTGGATGAACAACAAGGGTTTGTGGTGCTCAAAGATCTGAACGGTCCGCTGCAATATTTGCTGATGCCCAGTGCGCGCATCACCGGTATGGAAAGCCCCGCACTGCTCGAACCGTCAACGCCGAACTTTTTCAGTCAGGCATGGAATGCGCGGCATTTTATGGCGGATAAATACGGTAAACCGATTGATGACAGCAATGTTTCGCTGGCGATTAACTCGCAATACGGACGTTCGCAGAACCAGCTGCACATCCATATTTCATGTCTTTTACCGCAGGTGAAAACCACGCTGAGTAAAGATGGCGGGCAGATGGGATATAACTGGCAGGAATTGCCCGATAAGCTGCTTGGCCACACCTATCTGGCGCGTAAAGTCACGCAGGCCGAACTGAATGAGAAAGGTGCATTCCGTCTTCTGGCGGAGGGCGTACCGGACGCACAGAAAAAAATGGGTCACTTCGGTATGGCGATGGTCAGTTTGCCGGGCGGCGATTTCCTGCTGCTGGCCAGTGAGCGTGACTTACTCAAACTCAATAATGCCTCCGCCGAAGAAATCCAGGACCACAAATGTGCAGTACTGGATCCGCTGCCTCAGCCTTAAAACCTCCTCCCGGCCTCCCCCTTCGTAGGGGAGGCGTTAATCCAACACGATTACTTCTGTTTCATCTGCTGCAAAATCGGACCGCAATGGTTTTCTTCATTGTCGCTTGGAGAAATCAGCGCCAGCAGAGCTGCGGCGGGCGCAACGACAGCACCGAGCGCCACCGCTGCAGCACCACGGGCGATCAGCGGCCCGGGTTTCACACCGGCATCCGGATTTTTATAGGTGCCGCGAACATACAGCGGCGAACGTAAGGTCAGGATACGCACCCCCTTACTTTCCGGGTTAACCGACAGATCCAGCCGTTCGGTCGCCATATTGGTATTGCCGGTAATGTTAATCACCGCATTTTCGGTATCAAACACAAACAGCCGTGGCGTGACCAGCCCGTTCTTCACATTGACGTTGGCAGCCGCGCAGTTGATCGCGACTTCATCGTCGCCGAACAGTTTACTCACCACGTAATTACCGACATTCAGTCCCGCCAGTTCCATCAGACCCCGGCTGATCACGCCGTCGTTGATGAGGATTTTCATGTCGCCGTTGCTGGTGCCGAGAAGTGCCGCTACTGAATTACCGGTGCCGGTCAGCGTGACGTCACCGTTCAGGTCACCCAGGCTGCGTTCCATCGCCTGTACGTTTGGCAGCAGTTGTTTCAGCTTCAGCTTACGGGCATGGATATCGGCGCGCGCCTGCATCGGTGATTTGTCACCTTCGAGGCGGATGGTGGAATTCAGATTGCCGCCTGCCATCCCGAAACGTAGCGGGTCCAGCAGGATCTCGCCGTCGGTCAGTTTCAGATGAGTACTCAAATCGCTCAGTGGCAGAGATTTGCCATGCTCGATGCGCCTGGCGCTGAATTTCACATCGGCGTCCATGACCCGCCAGCTTTTGGTATTGAATTTCTCCACCGGCAGCACCTTATCTGCAGGCTGACGGGTAGTTTCACCGCGTTTGGCTTTGTCCTGATTGGAATCGGCACCAATCAGCGGAGCCAGATCCGCAAAGCGCAGTTGTTTTGAAACCACATCACCGGCCAGTTTAGGCCGCGGCTTGCTGGCCTGATAAGTCAGTGAGCCGTGAATATCACTGTCGCCAATCTCGCCGTTAAAGTTCTGATAACGGTAAATTGCACCGTTTTTCCCCTGCAATGTCGCCGATAAATGACCATCGGTGGAATATGGCGGTGTCTGCGGTAACAGCACACCGGTCAGGCCGTACAAATCAGAAAGCGTCTGGCCGGAGAATTTCAGGCGTAAATCCAGACCACCGAGATTCATCGGATCCTGTAATGTCCCCGCGACGGCCACCCGTGTATTACCGGAACGCACATCTGCCTGCAGCGGGAACAGCGCATCCGGGTCTTTCAATGCCAGCATGCCACCGATTTTACCGCTACCGGAAAGCGATTCGCCGTTATATTTACCGTCAACTTTCCAGCCAAACACGTAAGGCGGGGTTTTGGTTTTCGGTGCATCTTTCTTATCACCGACCACTTCCGTGAACGGCAGCGGTTTGCCCAGCGGGTCAATCACGGCCCGGAAATCGGCTTTCAGTTTTGCATCCTTGTAGTCGATTTGTCCGCGATCAAACACGATATCATTAAGCGTAAATGACCAGGCTGACGGCGGCTGCGCCGGATCTTTGGTATCACTGTTGTCGAGATTGAACGTCCAGTTATTTTTACCATTATCCAGACGCAGCAATGAAGCATCGGGCTGTTTCAGCCAGACTCGTGGGATCAGCACTTCTTTATGCAATAAGGCGAGTGGTGCAATGCTGGCATCAATGCGGGCGAGTTTCACCATCTGTGCATCTTTTCCGCCGGTCTGCACGTCGGAAGGATTACCGAGCACGATATCTTCAGCATGAATGTGCGGCCAGGGCACCCACGCGCGCCACCCCGCTTCGTCTTTCTGACGCGACCAGTCCACGCCTAAATCGCCGCGGATCGCGAATGTACGGTTCAGTTCAGTGCTGACTTTTTGATTGATGGTCGGTTTGAGGCGGTTCCAGTCGAATGTCGCAATGAAAATCACGATAGCAATCAACGCAATGATAATCACACCCGCAACCCAGGAAATCACTTTACCTGTGCGCGTCATAAACCTGTTCCTTTCAGACAGTTAACGAATCCCAGAGTTTAACCATAGTAGAATTCTTAACAGCTTGCCGGAAACGGCATCCGCGAAGGGGTGAACAACAGGCAGGAAGGTCGGAAATAATGCTTTAAAATCAGGCAAATGGAGATGTATCACACCACAACGACTCAGCGGCACCTTTGAGGGTTCGCCTCAGCAGGTCAGGTGTGATTCATTATCCTTTAAAATGTATAGGCAGATTATTCAGATTATCGAAAACGGTGGGACGTGCCAGATAATAACCTTGTGCAGCCAGCGCATCAGAATTGCAGACCATTGCCCATTCCGAAGCCGTTTCAACCCCTTCAATAATCACGCCTTTGCTGTAGCGGTTCATCAGCGTCACCAGCGTGTAAAATAGCCGGGATCCCTCCTCACTCTGCCCAAGCAAAATAAACAGATCACGGGCGATTTTGATGTATTCGTAATGCCATGTGGTGAAGGAGGAGAAGTTAGCGATACCCTGACCGAAGTCATCGAGCCATAACCGGTCAGATTGCTCGATTTGCGACAGCGGAATACTCAGCGCATTTTCGGCGCTTTCAACCAGTTCAAAACGCACATACGGCATCGCGCTGATTTGTGTGCGCAGCGCCGAATCTGTTTGCAGCATTTCCAGGACCTGACCATCGACGTTAATCGACGCCAGTAATTCGTGTTCGATGAACAGATGCTGACAGCGCTGCAACAGATCAAGTTGTTCCTGCACGATTTGCAGGCGTTTACCCACCGCAATCGCGACAAAATATTCTTCCGGTGAAATAAATTTGTGCGGGTCCGCAGGGTGAAATACCCCAGTCAGTAATTCAATTCCTAACAGCTTTCCGGTCGTGCGATAAATGGGCTGAAAACGGTACACTCTCTGACACTGACGCCAGTAAGACTGTGCTTTTACGCGCTCTATCGCGGTAAAAGAAGGCGTAATCAGCCCTAACATCATCTTAGTTATCATATTTTTCTGCCGTCATGAATAAGAGTCAGATCACCAGGGATATGCGGCAACCTATGTTGCGTGACTACAATGTAATTCATGTCAACAACGTGTGTTCGCAGCACACTGTGTTTCATGGAGGCAAAGTAGCCTGATTTCCTGGCTTTCTTTAGTAGGGTTATCTATCGGCGCTGCGCGGAGAAACTTTAATCACTCTGCGCTCCCCTGCAATCTGTGTGCTGAATGCGTCAAAAGCCTGACTGGAAGTTCTTTTACGCACGTTCTACAGTGGGAGCGCTGAAACATTTCATTAACGCTCATTCACAATCCGGAGAAACAATGCCTTACGTTAATATCAAAATCACCCGCGAGGGTGCGACGGCCGAACAGAAGAAAGCGCTGATCGCCGGAGTGACGCAATTACTGGTGGATACACTGGGCAAAAATCCTGCGACGACCACAGTCATCATTGACGAGGTCGATACCGATAACTGGGGCCTGGGTGGCCGTCCGGTGACCGAACTGCGTCAGGAAAATAAGTAACGGCTTCAGGTGGAAGTACTGTCGCTTCCACTTTTCCCTTCGTTTTACTGCCTTTTTTTGCCCGCCGCTTACAAAAAATAAAACCTTGTTTTAATTTGTTTGACTGACCGCATTCTTATGAAGAGACTAGAGCGTAATAATGACCGTCTTTTCTTTCCTTTCGTTTTAATGCTTCAGACATAGGCCAGGTACAATGACCAGCAAAAACATTGCCGTTATCGGCGAATGCATGATCGAATTATCTCAGAAAGGCGATGCGCTACACCGCGGTTTTGGTGGCGACACGCTGAACACGTCTGTTTATATTTCCCGCCAGGTGTCCCCTGATGCGCTGAAAGTGCATTACGTCACGGCGCTCGGCAATGACAGTTTCAGCAATGAGATGTTACAGGCATGGCAGCAGGAAGGGGTACACACTGACCTGACCCAGCGCCTTGAAAACAAGTTACCTGGTTTGTATGTGATTGAAACGGACAGCACCGGCGAACGCACCTTCTATTACTGGCGCAATGATGCGGCTGCACGCTACTGGCTCGACAGCCCGCAATCCGAAGAGATTTGTCAGAAACTGGCAGAATTCGATTATCTGTATCTGAGCGGCATCAGCCTGGCGATCCTCAGCGATGAAAGCCGCGACCGTCTGATGACTTTGCTGAAAGCCTGCCGTTCACGCGGCGGTAAAGTGATTTTCGATAACAATTACCGTCCGCGCCTGTGGGCCAGCAAAGACCAAACGCAGGCCGCGTATAACGCCATGCTTTCCTGCACCGATATTGCCTTCCTGACCCTTGATGACGAAGATATGTTGTGGGGCCAGAAGCCGTACGATGAGGTGATTGCGCGCACCCATGCGCTGGGCGTCAGCGAAGTGGTCGTCAAACGCGGTGCCGACAGTTGCATCGTCTCCAGCGCTGAAGGCGAACTGCATGATGTGCCAGCGGTGAAATTACCGAAAGAGAAAGTTATCGATACGACGGCAGCAGGCGATTCCTTTAGCGCCGGATATCTGGCGGTCAGACTCACCGGTGGCAGCGCGGCAGAAGCGGCAGTGCGCGGGCATGAGACTGCGAGTACAGTAATTCAGCATCGCGGGGCGATCATCCCGAGGGAGTTTATGCCAGACCGGGCATAACGGTTTTTCACTTGCAGTGAAGGCTGGGTCGTAAGACGGTGAAAGTTTCGGTTTCTTAAGTGCTGCGCTCACTTAACTCGCTGCGCCGAAACCGATAAAGAGAGGAAAGTGCTTTTCCTCTCTTTAATCTCTTCTCGCTTTTTTACTCCGCGCTACCGCTTGCTGGCTATGTTTCAGCAACCGCAGTGACAGGCTGGAAATCTTGCCGCTCTGCGGTTCCTTCTCTCGGTCTTCGAGCCATAGGTCTCGAAGCCGCTCCGTTCAGCAAGATTTCTGAATCGCCCGCACGATCTTAAATTCAATAGCAAGCTGATGTTTATCTTTTAGAAAAGTGGATTGGCGTGCTCAAAAATGGCACCGAATGAACGGTTCGAGACCTATGGCTCGAAACCTGAAATTCGGGAATCGCGCAGCGATGACATTTTGCGCCACTCGCTTAAGTAACAGAACATGTTCGTCGTGCCTGCGATAGCGCGCAGTAAAAAGACGTGGGAGATCCAAGAGGGGCCCGTCATGGCCCCTTTTGGGCGGTTTCGGCGCAGCACGATAAGTGATCACTGCACTTAAGAAACCGAAACTTTCACCCATCCCAACCGGGAATAAATAAGGGATTCTCCCTTATTGCGCACTCGTCGCAGCGGATGCCGCTGGCACATCCGCAGCAGGTGCCTCCGCCGCCGGAGAGGTCTCCGCCGGGGCCATCACTTTGTCATACACAGCCCGCAGTTCAGCTGCATTCATCTCCGGTTCCCCTTTTGGCTGCGCCACTAATAACGCCGGCTCACGGGAAAGCTGTTGCTTCAGTTCCTGGTTCAGCACCGGCAGGGTTAGCGTGGAAAGGAACTGCTGACGCAGCTGCTGATACTGTTCCGGGGCGATATCCACTACGCCGTTTTGCTGGGAACGCAAACGCTGGCTCATCAGCACATCGGTATCGGTACGGGCGTAAGTCGCGAACAGTTTGCTCAGCTGATCGTTTTTCTGGGCTATCAGGGCGTCAAATTCAGCCTGAGAAATGCCTTTATCGCGAACAACCAGAAGTTCTTCTGCCAGACGTTTAAACAGCTCCGCCAGCTTAGCCTGCGGTGCGTCGATGCGGATGGCACACTGGGCGCGCTGGTATTGCACATTGCAGTCGAAACCCAGCCCCGCTGCCGGTACGTCTTTTTTGGTTTCAAACGCACTTTTCAGCTGCTGCTGCAAATGCCAGAACAGCGCTTCGCGGGCCAAATCACTGCGCCAGTAGGCGGCAATGGCCTGAGAATCCTGAATGGGCTGCCAGGCGTTATCCCACATTAATGAGACACGATCCTGAGTCAGATTTTCATCCATGACAGTCATGGATTTGGTCGTGACTTCAGACAGCGTCGGCAACGTCTGCGGAGTCTGGCGACTGCCTTTCAGTGATGAAAACGTCCGGTTAATTTGTTCACTCAGGCCACGGCTGTCGACATTACCGACGACAAATAAGGTCATCGCATCCGGTGTATACCACTGATGATAAAATTTGATTAATGCATCGATATTGACGGGTTTAGTGGGCAACTGGTGGGGATTGTGGCCGACCAGCGTCGAGCCGGCCATACGTGCACGCCACCAGGCATCCTGCGTATTTTGTGGCAGTGAACCTACCGGATCTTCCGATTGCTGCCGGGCTGCACTGATCAGCGCCGGTGTGACAGTCATTTTACCGGCCGTATTTGCCAGCCAGTTCAGCGCATCTTTAAGAAGATCAGGGCGGTTATTTGGCAGGCTCAGATTGTACATCGTGAAATCATAAGAACTGACAGCCGGCGGCAATGGCCGCTGCGGATTAATGCTTTGCTGCCACAGAGACTGGAGCTGAGCCGTGCTGAAACCTTCACTGTGCATCAGCGCAAGACGGGGAAGGAAATGGGCGTAGCCCGTTTGCTGGGCTGATTCAGCCAGCGAGCCGGTGCGAACCACCAGGCGTAATTCAATGCGATCGCTCGGGCGTTGCGGTGTAGTCAGCAACTGCCAGGTAAATCCATTGTCCAGTTTCCCCTGCTGCCAGGCCGGATCTGGTTGTAATGCTTCAGCTTGCACATGACTTGCGGCTGTTGCCAGCAACAATCCACCAATGAGTAAACGGATTTTGGTGCCCTGCATGTGAACCCCTACGTAATGACAATCCAATTTTCAATATACTGTCCTGCCGGTGTCAGTCGACTGGCCCACAGGAATTGAATGCGTAAGTTTAAGGACAGAAAATACAGCCCTTCGTTAGACCGCGCATTTTTCGCAATGTCACGCAGCCCGCAAAAATATTATGGGAAATAACGCCCTGTGAGGCGTTTGAGGGACATATTATGAAGATAATCCACCGGTTACATCAAGTAACCGGTGGATATTAGGCAGGATTGGGGCTAAATAAATGCGTTTTTACACAGCTTTCTCACTATTTTCTGCCATACAGCCATCATTTCTCAGAAATTTCAGGCGGACTTCTCAGCTTCTGTCAGACCTTTCTGGCCGTTTAACGTCGCTTTTAACTGCCCTTCGTCCAGCTGATCACACCATTTAGCCACCACGATGGTGGCCACGCCGTTACCGACCAGGTTGGTCAGCGCACGCGCTTCGGACATGAAACGGTCAATGCCGAGAATCAGTGCCAGTCCCGCCACCGGTAAATGCCCCACCGCAGACAGCGTGGCCGCAAGCACAATGAATCCGCTGCCTGTCACACCTGCCGCCCCTTTTGAAGACAACAGCAGTACCACAATCAGGGTGATCTGATGCCAGATATCCATATGTGTATTGGTTGCCTGCGCGATGAATACGGCGGCCATCGTCAGATAAATCGAAGTACCGTCCAGATTGAAGGAATAGCCGGTTGGGATCACCAGCCCGACCACTGATTTTTTACAACCCAGACGCTCCATTTTATCCAGCATGCGTGGCAGCGCGGATTCGGAAGATGAAGTGCCCAGCACGATCAACAGTTCTTCTTTAATGTAATTCACAAATTTAAAGATGCTGAAACCGTTGAAGCGCGCGATAAGACCGAGCACCACCACCACGAACAGAACACAGGTCAGGTAGAAACACAGGATCAGTTGCCCCAGTTGCACCAGCGAACCGACACCGTATTTACCGATGGTGAACGCCATAGCCCCGAATGCACCAATCGGTGCGAGACGCATGATCATATTGATGATGCCGAAAATAACCTGCGAGAAACTCTCGATCACATTGAAAATCAACTGCCCTTTGTGACCCAGACGGTGCAATGCAAAGCCAAACAAGACAGCAAACAACAGGACCTGAAGAATGTTCCCGCTGGCGAACGCGCCAATCACACTGGAAGGGATCACGTCGAGAAGGAACGGAATGATGCCCTGGCTTTGCGCCTGCTCGGCGTAAACCGCCACGGCTTTAGCATCCAGCGCAGCAGGATCTACGTTCATTCCGGCACCCGGCTGAACGATATTAACAATCACCAGCCCGATGATCAGCGCAAGCGTACTGACAATTTCAAAGTACAGCAGCGCAATCGCCCCGGTACGGCCGACCGCTTTCATGCTTTCCATGCCCGCAATACCCGTGACAACGGTACAGAAGATCACCGGCGCGATGATCATCTTGATTAATTTAACAAAACCATCACCAAGTGGTTTCATTTGAGCACCCAGCTCAGGGTAGAAATGCCCCAGAAGAACACCGACGGTAATGGCTAAAAGCACCTGAAAATACAGGCTTCTGAAGAGTGATTTTTTCATGAATACCCATCCTGAAGTGAATGCGCCGCCTTCTGTTTTTGTAAGGTCAAAGGTAATGAGCGGCAGCAGGGAAATAACACACGCACAACATGATGGAAATATTTCGTTTCCCTCTGCAATCACGGTTCATGAAAAACCGGAGCGGAAAGCATTCAGCAGGAACTAATGTAAGTAAAAAAATCATCAGGCGGGAGAAATGCCGGACAGAAAGAGATTTTCCTGTCCGTTGTACCGGTCAGGAAAGCGGGCAGAATTTCCGTTCAAAGTCAGTTTTGGAAAGTGGCGCTGAAAATAAATACCCTTGCCCGAGCCGGATATTTTCCTTAAGTAGCCACTGACGCTGCTCCTCAGTTTCTACGCCTTCAGCGACCAGTTGAATATTCATGGCGCGGCCAATCGAGGCCACTATATTCACCATTACCTCATCCTGCGGCAGAACGCTGACGAAGCTGCGATCAATTTTGATCACATCAATAGGCAACGTACGCAGCCTGCTGAGGTATTCAAGCCCGGAATAACCCAGACCAAAATCATCAAGCTCTATGGAAACACCCACGGCGCGAAGTTCGCTGAGCAACACCAGCGCGCGGTCAAGATCGTCAATGCGGGCCGTTTCCGTAATTTCCAGCACCAGCTGTCCCGGGTTAATTTTGTAGCGGCTCAGCAGGCTGCGCAGCTCCGGCAGGAAGTTACGCTGCTGTACCTGAGCGCCGGAGAGATTCACTGACAGTGGCAGTAGAATACCCCGTTGCTGCCAGTCCGCCAGGATCTGGCAGCCCAGCTCAAGAATTTTGTACCCGAGCAAACTCATAACGCCAATTTCTTCGGCCAGCACAATAAAATCACTTTCCAGCCCGTAACTCCCGTCAGCCATTTTACGGCGCAGCAGGGCTTCCGCCCCGACCACCGCGCCGGTTTCCATATTCACCTGCGGCTGTATAAACAACGTGAAATCATTTTGTTCCATCGCATGCAGGATTTCGTTTTCCTGCAATAAGCGTTTCTGAATTTTTGCGGTCAGTTCCGGTTCGAAGAACAGGATTTGGTTTTTCCCCTGCTGATAGGCCGAGACTCTGGCCGCACGACCGTTCACCATCAGTTGCTGCGCACTGACCGGGAATTCGCCGGTGTATTGCACGATACCAATGCTGCCGGTCGGGTGCAGGGACATATTGCCAGCATGACTTTCCTGGGGTGCATTGATGCGTTCCATGATTTTCCGCGCCAGGCGCATCGCCATAAAGGGCCGGGGAATATCTCCCGCCAGCAAGGCAAATTCGTTGTAACTCAGACGTGCCAGCAGACTGTTCTCGGGCAACGCTTCCATGATGGAACAGACCAGCGGGCAATCAACATGGCCGTCGTCACGCAAGCTTTCAATGCCGATTAACAGCAAGTGAAACCCTTTTTCCGGCTCGGCAGAATGCAGGCGGTGTTGCAGGTGCTGCATAAACTGTTCTTCATTGATGAGCATATTTTGTGAAGGCAGCCAGGCATTAGTGGCCTGGTCTTGAGGCTTCTCCCGCTGCTGTTGGTTGCGGTTGTAGCTGCGCACCAACATGCCGATTTCATCGTCTTCGTGGTGTTGCGGCAAGGTCAGCTGATGATATGGCACTTCACTTTCGGGCAGGGCTTCCAGCTCACTGGCAATTGCGCGAAGCGGTTTGACAATCAAACGGTTGATAACCCAGCTCAACGAAATGGTCAGGATCAGCGCCAGCAGCAGGTACGTCGTCAGCATGGTCGAGAGTGCGCTGACGATAAACTGATACATGCGATAGGAATCAGCCTGAAGCACCAGATACGCCAGAGGCTTGGGAGCTTTAGGGCTGGCAGCCGCAGAATAGAGAGGAACGGAGATCGTCACTGGCAGATTGAAACCCCGGGTCACCCATTGTGGTACCGGCCGGCCGGGGGGGAAATGCGTATGCAGCGCGGCGATCTGGTTTGGCATCACAACGTCAGCGCGGCTCAGAATGCCCACGGGTTGCAGCGTATTCAGAATGTCCTGCGTTTCTTCCAGATCAACGTCCAGCACGGCTTGCGAAAGCGGAACACGGACAGAATGTGCAATATTTTCAAGTTGCTGGGCGTAATCATCCCTCCGCTGCTGTACAAAGTGGAACAGCTGGATGACGATAAAAATACAAATGGTGATGGCCGCAATGCCCGACACAGCCGCCATCTGTTTAATCGTTAATGAACGCCTGACCCGCAACTTTATTCTCCGTCAACCACTGACATGATTTTCCGCGCCCCCCGGGCTGAAACGGTACTTGTGCGCAGTATACCTTATAACGGGTTATTTCGAGGTTAAAGACGAAACTTTGACTATAAAAAACAACATGTTTGCTGCTACACATCTACACTGAATAGTGTTTATGTTATTTAACCAGAGAAAACATACATTACCCGGGTTAATCGAATAATGCGAAACGTAAGAACATCCTGGATACAGCGCGTC
>NZ_JAFMOS010000178.1 GCF_019049755.1 Rahnella perminowiae | reverse complement strand
CCATATAATTTAATTGATTAATATCGTTACCTAAGTCCAAGAATAGGAGGTTTTTTGCGTAGTTTTTATGCCATTATCTGCACACTAACTATGCCGTCGCCCTTTCATTCCAGGCATCTGCGTATTGGATATTACCATCCACATACTTCCAGGTGATTTTCTCATAACGGAATTCTGCGATTTCCATATGATTAAATCTTTCTTTCGCGGGATCTTTGATATCAAACATCACGGGCATCAGGTTAACGACTCTCACGTTTTCCAGCAGAATAGTAAAATATACCACCTCTTGCCCTGCATCGTTGATTCGATAATATTTCAGTTCCACACGCGTCAGCGTTTGCCCCGTAGAAAGCGCTTTGTAGAGATAGGGGGAAGATGAATCGATTTCTTTTTCTATCAGGAATGGAAGGTGCTGGCAGGTTCCGGTGAACTTACCGTTATGGTTATCGGTTGGTATATGTACACTGTGATGCAGTCCTAACACTTCCACACTGTATTCACGGCCTCGAATGTCAACGCCACCCTTAATAATATTGCCGCCATCATCATACAAAAACATATAAACAGGAATGCCCATATTAATTGTCATCTATAAATCCATTTGATTGTCCGATAGTATTTACAATAGTATCAATACACGCTTTGCTGTTCGGAACCTTATAAAGAGCCTGAATTGCATCAACGACATATTGGTTAAATTCCGGTTCTTTGATGCTATAAAAGGGTAAAGCACATACATTATCGGTACTGAAGGGTAAAGCCCCACCTTTAAGAAGGGAGAGCACCCTGATTTTTTATCTGATGAGTTAACTGCATGGAAGTTTTTTGCATCGTGGCGGCTACCGAAAATGAAAATATTAATAAAAAAGACAGTAAAATTTTCATCATCTGACCACCAGAATCGTGTCACTGCTATTCATGATTTGTTCACGATTACTTACGCCATCAATGATGATGCAACCATTCGATGCATTGCGTCCGCCTCCCCTTGAACCGCCATGGATTCTGAACAGGTCTCGCCCATATGTATTAGTCCCCAAAATAGGTTCCAATATGATGGTGACAGGCGTAACGGTATTATGTGCTTCTGTTATACGATAATAACCTTTTGGGATTGAACCCTGACTGCTCACAGACTCCATAACTGGATTATTTATCCCTGCACCATGTCCGCTATAGCCCTGCCTAAAAAGTTGTCCGTTATGGCTCAACTCCCCGGTACTTTTATTATATTCCCATGTCATGATATCCATCCTTGTTTGGTTAATCATGGTGATTTTGTTTGAGACTTTATGAAACAATCATAGATATCATGAATATAAACTATCGGCATGACCCATAAAATCGTCTCATGCATCATTCATATTGACGTCGTTAATCTTCCAGAAGATTATCA
>NZ_JAFMOS010000179.1 GCF_019049755.1 Rahnella perminowiae | reverse complement strand
TTGTTAAAGTGAATCAAATCAGTTGGGCTCGCTGTTGCACTGCGGTACGCTCGGGCAGTTATTCACATCCACATTATCCACGAAAAGAGGTTTTTATCATGAGTAAATTTATCTTTTCTTCGCCAAGAAAATACGTCCAGGGCAGCGGTGTGCTGGATGAGTTAGGAGATTATCTGCCCGCACTGGGAGGGAAATCATTCCTGATTGCTGATGATGTTGTTTGGGGAATTATCGGCGAGCGCGTTCAGCATTCATTAAAAAAAGCTGACGTGGCATTTCATTATGAGCGCTTTAACGGTGAAGCCTCTGCCAGCGAAATTACCCGTCTGGCCGGCATTGCCCGTCATGCGGGAACCCAGGTCGTGGTCGGCCTCGGTGGCGGTAAAACACTGGATACCGTGAAAGCGATTGCCGATGAACTGAAACAAAACGTCGTGATCGTGCCGACCGTGGCCTCAACCGATGCACCGTGCAGCGCGTTGTCGGTTATCTACACCGATGAAGGTGTTTTCGAATCTTACCGTTTCTACAATAAAAATCCGGATCTGGTGCTGGTAGATACCCATGTGTGTGCTCAGGCACCGGTACGCCTGTTTGCCTCCGGGATCGCTGACGGCCTGGCCACCTTTGTCGAAGCACAGGCGGTATTGCGTTCGCATTCTCAGTCAATGGTCGGGGGTGACCCGACTATCGCCGGGATGGCGATTGCCGAAGCTTGCGAGAAAACGTTGCTGACCTATGGTTACAGTGCCTATACGGCGGTTGAGCAGAAACTGGTGACGCCAGCCGTTGAAGCCGTGGTGGAAGCCAACACGCTGCTTTCCGGTCTGGGTTTTGAAAATGCCGGTCTGGCAGGTGCGCACGCGATCCACAATGGTTTTACGGCGATTTCAGGTGATATTCATCATCTGACCCACGGTGAAAAAGTGGCCTACGGTACACTGACGCAGATGGTGCTGGAACAGCGCCCGGGCGAAGAAATCGCGAAATACGTCCGTTTCTACCGTGCCATTAAAATGCCAACCACGCTGAAAGAAATGCATCTGGAAAACGAATCTTTTGCCAGTCTGGTGAAAATCGGTGCGCTGGCAGGCGGCGAGGGCGATACGCTGGGTAACCTTAACCACAATCTTTCCGCCGAAGACGTGGCGAACGCTATTCTGGCGGTGGATGCATTCAGTAAAACGGTGAAGTAATTGCTGTAACGGCTCCCCCGTGTGCAGGGGGAGCATTAACACTTAACCAAACATCGCATGGTATAAATTGCGCTTTTTCAGATGGCCGAAATAATGCATTGTGCGAATAATTTTCTGTTGTGTATATTAATTATGTATGTGCTTGTCTGTTTTTTTAATAATAAATAAAATTTCTGTATCTAATACAAATCTCCGATCAAAATAGTAATAA
>NZ_JAFMOS010000180.1 GCF_019049755.1 Rahnella perminowiae | reverse complement strand
GGTGTTGTAAGGTTAAGCCTCTCGGGTCATTAGTACTGGTTAGCTCAATGCATCGCTGCACTTACACACCCAGCCTATCAACGTCTTAGTCTTAAACGTCCCTTCAGGTGGCTTAAAGCCACAGGGAAGACTCATCTCGAGGCAAGTTTCGCGCTTAGATGCTTTCAGCGCTTATCTTTTCCGCATTTAGCTACCGGGCAATGCCATTGGCATGACAACCCGAACACCAGTGATGCGTCCACTCCGGTCCTCTCGTACTAGGAGCAGCCCCTCTCAATCTTCCAACGCCCACGGCAGATAGGGACCGAACTGTCTCACGACGTTCTAAACCCAGCTCGCGTACCACTTTAAATGGCGAACAGCCATACCCTTGGGACCTACTTCAGCCCCAGGATGTGATGAGCCGACATCGAGGTGCCAAACACCGCCGTCGATATGAACTCTTGGGCGGTATCAGCCTGTTATCCCCGGAGTACCTTTTATCCGTTGAGCGATGGCCCTTCCATTCAGAACCACCGGATCACTATGACCTACTTTCGTACCTGCTCGAGCCGTCACTCTCGCAGTCAAGCTAGCTTATGCCATTGCACTAACCTCACGATGTCCGACCGTGATTAGCTAACCTTCGTGCTCCTCCGTTACTCTTTAGGAGGAGACCGCCCCAGTCAAACTACCCACCAGACACTGTCCTCACCCCCGATTAGGGGGCCGAGTTAGAACATCAAACATTAAAGGGTGGTATTTCAAGGTTGGCTCCACGCAGACTGGCGTCCACGCTTCAAAGCCTCCCACCTATCCTACACATCAAGGCTCAATGTTCAGTGTCAAGCTATAGTAAAGGTTCACGGGGTCTTTCCGTCTTGCCGCGGGTACACTGCATCTTCACAGCGAGTTCAATTTCACTGAGTCTCGGGTGGAGACAGCCTGGCCATCATTACGCCATTCGTGCAGGTCGGAACTTACCCGACAAGGAATTTCGCTACCTTAGGACCGTTATAGTTACGGCCGCCGTTTACCGGGGCTTCGATCAAGAGCTTCGCCTTGCGGCTGACCCCATCAATTAACCTTCCGGCACCGGGCAGGCGTCACACCGTATACGTCCACTTTCGTGTTTGCACAGTGCTGTGTTTTTATTAAACAGTTGCAGCCAGCTGGTATCTTCGACTGGCTTCAGCTCCGGGAGCAAGTCCCTTCACCTACGCGCCAGCGTGCCTTCTCCCGAAGTTACGGCACCATTTTGCCTAGTTCCTTCACCCGAGTTCTCTCAAGCGCCTGAGTATTCTCTACCTGACCACCTGTGTCGGTTTGGGGTACGATTTCGTGTTACCTGGAGCTTAGAGGCTTTTCCTGGAAGCATGGCATCAGCTACTTCACCACCGTAGTGGCTCGTTATCACGCCTCAGGGTTA
>NZ_JAFMOS010000181.1 GCF_019049755.1 Rahnella perminowiae | reverse complement strand
GGAAAAGCCAGCATTTTGCGTGGTTTACTGCGGTGATAGGTGATGATGATAACAGTCGTTACAAGGGACACGGAAGGTAAACAAATCAAAACAGGGGTTTTAGAAAGGATAGTAAACAAAATCACTAAAAGTAATCATTTTGCTACTTCTAAAGAGGGAGAAACCTTTACCCCCGCCCCGTCAGACGGAGGCGGAAGGTAAAGCCGGGGGATTATCTTAACTTTGAGAGTCTGCCAGGAACTCATGATCGTCATCCGCTACCGGACGGGGACCATAGGCACTGAGAGAATATGGATCATTCCCTTGCTCAACGGCATTGAAAATCGCCATTGCCAGTTCATTTTCACAACGGGCATTTTTGTACAACACATACTGCGTATCCGGCAAACGTGGTAAACCATCCTGTTCACCCAAAACACGCAACTCCGGGCTCATCATTTCGATAGGACGGGCTGTCACGCCCAGTCCCGCACGCACGGCCGCACGAATTGCCGATAATGTCGAGGCGACATAAGCAATACGCCACGGGATCCCCGCCTGACTCAGATGCTCTATTGCCATCATCCGGTACGGACTTGGCTCATCAAGCACCACCAGCGGAACACTATCGCCGGAAGGATACGCAAAATCAGCTGAGCAGTACCAGAGTGTGGGCGATGTACGCAGAACGATGTGCGGGTGATCGGTATTCGTCATCGTCGTGATGGCCAAATCCACTTCTTCACTTTCGAGCATCGACAACATGAAAGGACTGCGTTTAACGCGGACATCAATAGACAACTTCGGATATACGGATGTCACACGACTGAGCAGGAAGGGTAAAATGGTGTCAGCCGTATCATCTGACGCGCCAATCGTTATCCCACCCTGAACATTGCTATACATCAAAGATGTGCAGGCTTCATCATTAAAACGAAGGATTTTGCGTGCGTAACCCAACAACTGAATACCGTGTTCAGTTAATAATTTATTGCGTCCATGTCTGGCAAACAGTTCTTTTCCAACGAGTTGTTCTAGACGTTGCATTTGCTGGCTTACCGCCGACTGAGTACGACACACCGCAGCAGCAGCCGCAGCGAACGTATTTAAATCAGCAACAGCTACAAATGTCCTCAACAGATCAAGATCGAGATTGAGGATTGGACGATTTGCAATTGTCATAGTTTTTCTTCACTTTATAGAATCTAATAACAAGCTACCCTGATGGTGCGTCAAAGTACCCGCAAAAAGCAGAATACCAGATATGTCGGATACTCACTCATTTGATAACCTAAATTGAGAAATATTTGTGCATGCAAGTTTTCAACATTGTGGGCATTCGGTCATTAAACCTGTGCATAATAATTCCCCACAAAGGCTAAATGATTAGATTTACTTATTTAATATAGCCTGTTGCCGCCAACCGTTCCATATCC
>NZ_JAFMOS010000182.1 GCF_019049755.1 Rahnella perminowiae | reverse complement strand
AGGCCGGTATAATATAAGAGAAATGACAGCGGCCGATAGCACGATAAATCCAAAAATAGCTAACTTTCTGGCACTGATAATATGGCTGATAAATCCCGCGACAAGGATCCCAATCACAATGGAAATATAAAATAAAGAAAACGCACCTGCCGTTTTATCCATCATTCCCGCGCCCAAAAACACGATGAGCCACGGCAGAAAATAGGCATTGGCCGTTTCCATAAAATACCAGCATGAGCTGTATCTATAATAGTTCTTTTCGCTGTTGGTTAACATATGGCTTCCTGTAGATTAACTCCCACAATGTTGGTCGTGGACTGTCAATGATGAGCTGGTGGCCGTAATTGATATAGTCAATGCCAGCCACTAGCTCTTCTTCACTAAAGTCGACAGGCTGAAGTTCATACTCATTCATGTTGGCACACGCCAGGAACTGCTCAATAGCCGAGATCCCAATACTCTCTTCTACCGCTTTTTTTACAATTTCCCGGTAAGAGTATTCATCCAGCTGTTGCTCAAACTGGGGAAGTAATGCTTTTACATCCGGGTAGGTATCGACTAAGTAAAGCACCCCGCCGTCCTTCAGTACGCGCTCGCACTCTTGCAGAGCCTGGATCGGATCTTGCCAGTGATGAAAGCAGGAGTAGGAAAAAATCAGGTCAAAGCACGCATCAGGATAAGGCAGTGAATGTACATCGCCCTGAACCAGCTTTACGCGCTTGGACAAATCCAGAGAGGCAATTTTATTGTTGGCAAGTTCGAGCATGCTGGGGTTAATGTCTAAGCCATCAATCTGACAGACATTCTGTTTCGCGAAAAAAACGGTCAGATCGCCGGGACCGATACCCAAATCAAGAGCTCTTGTGACGTCACGTTCGGCGCACAGTCGCTGCATTCTTGCCGCTAGCATAGGGTAGATATGACGCTGATATTTCTGTACAAAATCGTTGTATTTTATGCAGGCCTTTTGACTGAGCATGTTCAGTTCCTCAAGGTCACATCTTCAATAATTTCCTCTTCCTGCATCTCCTGGATCAGACTTTCAACATCAGATGTTATATCGGAAATGTCGGCATCATATTCCTGCGATAAAGCGTCAACGATCTGCACATTACTGAGCCCGTCGGTTATTTTCTTGAAAACGAACGCCGCCGTGGCGTTCAGCGCGTAATCTGGCTCAATAATGATAGATTCATTCACTTCTTTCCACTTAACCCCGCCTGAAATAACAAAAAATATCTCTTTCATTACAAAATCCTTTTATTAAACGATGAGGATAAACCAGACGATAAAAGGGGCGTCCAGAGACACCCCTTTTATTTACTCTTAAATCAATGACCGCCAGCAGATACTGAGCGACGGATTTGAACCAAGCGTGGTTTAGCATAAGTCTTTTTCATTGCTCTATTCCTTTTGAAAGTGAATTGATATAATCGCCCTGC
>NZ_JAFMOS010000183.1 GCF_019049755.1 Rahnella perminowiae | reverse complement strand
ATACAGTAGGGATAATTATTCGTACAGAAACTACTTTACGGAAGGTAAAATAGTTTTCGGACAGATAATTATCTCGCTAAACAATAATCCAATTTGGTGTATGCAATTTAATGGCGGTGCCACAATACCGTCCCTGGATGAGAGGACAATGCGTAATCTCAGGTTTATTGCGCGTAAGAACCGTGGACAGGCAGATCATCGTTATCCCATCAGGGGGCCCAGAGAAAGTATTTATGCGGATTTGCATTACTTCAATGATGTGTTTGGCTGCCTTGATAAATTTCAGGGACATGAGTTCATTCAAAGTCAGGGGGAAACCTGCTTTAAAATGAAATTCTGTGGTGGGTCATTATGTTAACGGCTCCTCTCCCGATGAGAAGTCATATTAAATAAATATAATCGGGCAACAAAAACGGCGATTTTCTCCGACAATTTCTTTCACTTCATCAACTGATGACTCACTTTTAGGATTAACGGAAGGTATTTTGTCACGGAACGGTATTATTACCTGAGTAGAGTACCTAACTCATGTTTACTGTTGCGTCAGAGGGTTCTATGGCTTACATCGTGGTTTTTTTATCATCATTGTTCATGGTGGGTTCCGTATTTGCGGCTTCCGTGTCCACCGTTGCGATTTCCACCCTCACTTCAGCCATGAATCAGCGCATGCTGGACATGAAAGATGTCGCGGATTATAAAGCCGCACACCATCTGCCTGTAGAAGATATGATCCGGGAACAAAGTGTCCTAACCCGTACCCGTGAGGAGGCTGAAGAGTCAGGGCTCGACGGCAGCTCAATACAGCCCTTTATTCAGGCGCAAATGGATGTCGCAAAGGCGATTCAGTATCGTTACTTTGCCCAGTGGTTATCTCAACCACCCGACCGCACGGGTACGCAAAGAAGCCTGGATGACGTCAGGGCGTCCATTTCTCTGCAGGATAAAAAGATTCTTGAAGCTATCAGTCAGAAATTACTTGCTGGCGGCTTCCGTGAGTCAGACAAGTCAGAAATATTTAGTCTATTGCAGGCACCGCATCTGACAGATGCGGATAAAAAAATGTTGATCGGCTCTTTAGTTCATGTCAGGCGTATTAAATAACGGCCTTTCATCAATACAGCAACCAGGACGAAAGGAATAACGATCCACTTCAGCAAGCATGGGATGTTGAGCCAGCTCGCTGAGCGGTATAGCATTCTGTACGTTTCATAATGGTTCTCAATTCTCTGTCCAGAGTGGCTTATCTTAACGATCAATTGATCTTGGTAGCAGGAAATTAACTGATGGATTGCCCTCTCCATTCAAGCCTTGCCCTCAATCAAACTAAGTGTATTGTTAATTCTCGCTAAAAGTGATCAATAGAATGCGCTTCAAACAAATTAAAGACCTTAGTTTCTCATTTGTTTAATAAAAGCGCAGAATATGACAAACAATATTAATCTG
>NZ_JAFMOS010000184.1 GCF_019049755.1 Rahnella perminowiae | reverse complement strand
TGGGATCATATGCGCTGCGATATGGATGCAGGGAAATAAAAGGGAGCATGCAATGAAAGGGCTAAAAGTTTTAGGCGGATTATTGATGACGCTGGTGGTGGGCGCAGCGCAGGCAAAAGAGCCTCCGACGCAGGTGGTTTATCGCTTTGACGATCACCGGTATCTGGAATTAAAAGGGTGGGATTGTGTCGGAGCGCTTTGGTATACCGATACTCAAAAAACGATTCATACTGAAGTTGTTAAGCAATTTTACCAGATTTTTACCCAACCATTTATTCATCCATCAGAAAAATACATCGCCATTCCCGGATTGAATGTTTCTGAATTTGTTGTATCGAAAGACTATGGAAAAACCTGGCAAACAGCGGTATTTGCGCCTGAGAATTTAGAGTGGCGCCTTAAGCAATGGTCAAATCAACCCGTGCATCCTGACAGGGAAAATACGATATCTTTTACCGTCGTTAATCAACGGGGTTATTTACTGACCAGACCCTATAACAATCCTCGCGAGAAGCAAAAGAAGTGGATGTTTATGTCGTCACAACCTTTTGATGCACCAGAAATGAATACAGATAAGCCAATCAATATTGACGTAGGTCCTGATTATAAACCCGTCGCGATGCCGGGTGGTTTTCGTGGCTGGTCCTGGGGGACATTATATATTACCGCAGATGAACTGCGGCAAACGTCACTCAGGGGGCAAACCAACTGGCAGGACTTACCCGATAAGGTCCCTGAAGTGAAGAACTACCTGGGATGGGAACACATGCGCTGCGATATGGATGCGGGGAAATAATATGAAAGGCGTTATTCGTTTGAACGATCCTCTGGTCAACGGGGGATATGTTAATCAGGCCTCCGGATCGCAGTTTATGGGCATCGCCGTTGCTCTCAAAGGTGATACGGTCATTTGTCTGGCACACAAAGGGACATTTCCCATTACAGAGTGTTGCGAAACCTGGACGATGAACGGGCGTGGCGTTGTTGTCGATGATTGCAGGGCAGCCTGTGGTTGCGCAATTAAAACCACGCTGCAAATTGCCGGAGCCTGTCAATGAGTCAGTGGAAACTATACCCACCCCTTAAAAAGAGAGAAAAGTTTCGTTTCCCCTGGCTCCCTATCTTACTGATATATATTGTGGTCATTGTTGTAGCGGTATTGATAAGGGCTTTGTCCTGGCCTGACAATAAACCCGTTGAGGACATATTTTTTCTCCAGTCTGTGGTGGTGCCTTTTGTCATTATTACAACATGCTTATGCTATGCGGGTATGTTTCTCTCTGTTGAGGGATACTATTATGATGTTAAAAGGCAGTGCGTGGAGTGGGATTTATATTATCTGAAAAAGTTTTCTCAGAGACGCCTGGTGATTGTTGGATACACTTCCGTCGCTCCTGTAGATAACCTTGCGGTGCAATTGCTTAAATTAGAGGGGCAATTCCCCCTTGCGCCGAAAACCCCGCTAAGGATAAAAA
>NZ_JAFMOS010000185.1 GCF_019049755.1 Rahnella perminowiae | reverse complement strand
GTATGCAAATCTCAATATTGGAAGTAGCTCCAAAATGAATAAGATCAGCAGAGGTGCAGCCAAGCTCTTTTGCAGCTAATTCTAATGGATAATAAAGTCTATTTGGTAAATTCATTTTTTCACCTGCAATAAAATAACGTTTTCATGCTCACCAGACAGTAAAGATAGGTGCTCGCACCACATATTCAGCGCTTCCATCTTCTCCGGCATGTATTGGCTCAGGTTATACACAGCCATAACTCCCGGCATGGTGTGCCCCAAAAGCTGTTCGACAACGTGAGGAGCGACACCCAAATCATTTAGTTTGGTGGCGAATGTACGGCGGATGTCGTGAAGTGACCATGGTTCAGCATGCCCCAGCCGTTTCCAGATCAGGCGTCCCCATTGGCTCACTGCAGATGATTCTTTTATCTCTCCCAGCAACAGGCCGCTATCCTTATGCTGGCGGTGAAGGTCTTCAATAAATGGTCGCATAGCATCAGGAACGGGGCGAACAATCTTTGTTCCGCCTTTACTATGAGCCTTTGGCACCGTCCATACCCATTTCTTGAGATCCCACTCATCCCAGGTGGATAAACGCGCCTCCTGCGAACGACAACCGAACGTCACCAGTACCCGCAACATTGAGGCGTAGTAAGGTTTAAATTTAAATTGCTGGCTGGCTTGCCAGATCTGGCCTATTTCGTCATCAGAGTGGTCCCTGTCCCCTTTTTCCTGCTTACTACCTACATCAGGTATGGTCAGGTCGTCTAAGACATTGCTCACGGCATAGCGACGAACCCGGCAGAACTTCAGAGCTTGCTTGGACATTTGAAAGACATAACCAGCTGCAACCGGCGAATCTTTCTTGATCCTGTCAAAGCATTCAAGCCAATGGCGGGTTTCACACTGCGCCAGCGGCAGGGAACCAATGTACGGATAAATATGCTTCTCGAGCTGGGCTTTATGACGAGCGACATTGGCGCGGTTATCGGTCGCGTACTCAGTTATCCAGTAAACAAGCGCATCCTTGACGGTGACCGGCTTCAGGGTTTCCGCGGTGGTAAAACTCAACTGGTGCTTCGGGTCTTTGCTATCTGCCAGCCAGGCACGACACTGATCACGCTTCTCACGTGCCAGCTTCAAAGGCATATCAGGATAATTACCGAGCTTTAGCCGTTCCAGCTTTGCCCCACGCCCGCCCAACCGGTAAGCGTACACCCAGCTAATCACGCCAGTTTTGGACACTCGAACGCTTAGCCCGTCGCCATCAGATATGAGTGCTTCACCATCCCTCGGGACATTCAGGATTGACCTCAGCTTTTTATCGCTCAGTTTGTTTGTGCCACCAGCCATTTTACCGCCCAAAAACTCAGTTCATATTTTCCACGTGATACACCACGTGATACACCGTCAAGTGTATGAGCCTGTACCGACATATACAAGGATGTACGTGATTTATGAAATAATTCATTTATATCAATAAAATAAACATTTTCAGGTGGACTGTGATTTACCGCTATATACCATGG
>NZ_JAFMOS010000186.1 GCF_019049755.1 Rahnella perminowiae | reverse complement strand
CCCTTCTATTTAAGGAATATAAAATGGCTAGCGTAAGTTCACTCGGTGCAGGGACCAGTCTTGATCTCACCAGTTTGATGGATTCATTGACCGCGTCAGAAAATGCTCGTCTGACTCCATTCACTACTCAGCAAACCTCCTACAAAGCCAAATTAACCTCCTTTGGTATTTTGCAAACGGCGCTTGATAAGCTGAAAACGGCAACCACCGCATTACAGTCAGCCGGGACCATTGCCGGTACTGCTATCAGCAGCACAAACACCGCTTTCACTGCGACCTTAGCCAGTGGCACAACGGCACCTGCAGGTTCATATAATGTAAAAGTGACACAATTGGCTCAGGCACAATCTTTGCTCACGGGATCAGTCAGTAGCGCCACAACCAATGTGGGTACTGCAGGAACGGCGAGCCGGACAATTACTATCGCGCAAGCAGATAAAACACCGTTAACAGTGACATTGACTGAAGATCAGACCACGCTTACCGGTATTCGCGACGCGATTAATGCTAAACAAAGTGGGGTTACCGCCAGCATCATCAAAGCAAACGATAATAGTTACCATCTGGCATTGACTGCGAACGATACGGGTACAGCGAATGCAATGACAGTCAGCGTCACTGGTGATGATACGTTGAATCAGTTGATCGGGTATGACGCGACATCTTCCACAAATGGTATGACCGTATCGACTAAAGCTCAGGATGCCAAGTTTACCGTTAACGATCTCGAAATCACCCGCAGCAGCAATACCGTCACAGATGCGCTGGAAGGACTGACCATAAACCTAAAATCTGTCTCAGCGAGTACCACGCCAGAGACATTGAGCGTGACAAAAGATACTACGGCAATGAAGGCCGCTATTCAGAATTACGTCGATACTTACAACTCCTTGCAAACGACCATTGCCAACCAGACAGCTTATACGTCCGTAGCTAAAGGGGCTGACTCGCAAGATTCCGGCAATGGCGCATTGTTTGGCAATGGTACTGTTCGCACAATTGCCACACAGGTACGCAGCCAGTTGTCTTCAGTTCAATCCAATTCTGATTACGCCACCCTGGCCAACCTCGGTATTACCCAGGATATCAACGGTAAGTTGCAGGTAGATAGCACCAAACTCAATACGGCGCTGACCACCAAGCCTGACAGCGTAGTGAGTTTTTTCCAGGGCGACGGTAAAACAACCGGCTTTGGTACTCAGGCCACTGCCATGCTGACGAAAATGCTCGATACGACAAACGGCTCCATTCAAAATGCTGAAGACGGTATTAATAAATCGCTGAAAAATATCGCAAATAGCATTACATCGACAACAACCAGTATTAACAATAACCTTGCGCTGTATAAAACTCAGTTTACAAATTTATCAGTACTCGTCAATAAACTGACCAGTACAGGTAATTACCTGACACAGCAATTTGCATCGTCGGGCTCTTCTTCATAAGGAATGTGTATGTACCAAAATTCAGGAGCAAAAGCATATGCCCAAATTGGGCTCGAAAGTGCGGTGATGAGCGCATCGC
>NZ_JAFMOS010000187.1 GCF_019049755.1 Rahnella perminowiae | reverse complement strand
GTATATCTATCCATATCACCAATACTACGCTGATACTCCCTGCGTGTGGTTAGCATTAGAATATCATCCAATTTAAATTGATGAGGTGAAGAAATGTCCGATAAAATACATGCATTAATTCCTGCAATCCCAGAATTCACTAAGGAAATCGTAGCTAAGAACCTACGGGATGGGTATTGGCTGGAGGCCGCAGATCTAAATAAAGATGGAAATATAGATTTGTTTGGCTATGGACTAACACTTGGGGAACTTTATTGGTATGAGAGTCCCGAATGGAAGAAGCATCTTATCATAGACAAAATCAAAATGCCTGTTGGCGCTGATTATGCTGATATCACTTGCAATGGTTATCCTGATGCGATTGTTTGCTATGAATTGTATGGACCGATTGGAACTATCTATGATCCTGATACTGCTGGCGGAAAAATAGATTGGATTGAAAACCCTGGAGCTGATTTGAGCAAGGGAGATAGATGGAAAAGGCATTATGTAGGCAGAACAACTGGGATGCACCGTCTGAGGGCTGGTTATTTTACTCAGAATGAGAAGATCGAAATTCTCGGTTTCCCTATTGTTGCCAAAGAAGATGTTCATGCGGTTTTGCCTGTGGTTCTATTTACTCAACCTGATGACGTTTTCAACGCTGATGAATGGAAAATGACGGTCATCGACGATAGTACATTCCGTATGATTCATGGTGCAGAGAAGAAGAAAGGCCTGATTTCTGGTTCATCAAGAGACTCTGTAATTTTAGCCTCTGATGAGGGAGTAACTTGGCTATATTATGATGAGGAGGAGCATATCTGGCGTCGTGTATTGATCGGAACAGGGGAACTGACCCAGTTTGAGAAAACTGGATTTAAGGGTAGCGGTGATATGGATGTTGGCCGCATAGGCAGTGACCCATTCAGCTATGTTGCAGCAATTGAGCCTTTTCATGGTAATACTGTGGCAGTATATTATAAACAGGATACCCTGCCACCTCAGAATGCTCAATGGCAGCGAGTATTATTGGATATTTATGGTGACCCAAATGAAAATGGGGAAGGGCCAGGGCATCAAGTAGTGTGTGCCGATTTTGATGGAGATGGTGAGGATGAATTTATAATTGGCTTGCGTGGCCCCTGGCCGTGGCAAGGAGTTTTTTATTACAAAGCTATTGATATTAGTAAAGGGATTTTCGCAAAATGGCGTATATCAGATGAATCCGTTGCGCGTATAGCTATCGCTGATTTCAAGAACCGTGGAAAGATTGACTTTGCCACTATCGCCTACTCAGTACCAAACTACTATGTTGCCAAAGATGCCAAGATCGTTGTCCACTACAATGAAATACCATTAATCGAAGACCGTTAATTTGATAAATAATCATATTCAAAATCGGCTAGCTATCATCAACTAGGTGACCGCCTATGCGCTCACCTTTCATCTCTCCCAATAGTTATAATCACCATCAAAAGATTTATTTGAAATAAAATTAATTAAAAACTGAACATTCCTTTCTACGATTACTTACACCTACCTGTTCGTAAACCTCTTTTCATGCACAGCTCAAAATC
>NZ_JAFMOS010000602.1 GCF_019049755.1 Rahnella perminowiae | reverse complement strand
TGCTGTTATCCCTGAGGAATTACAGAATTTCCAGCAGCTCAACTTCAAAGATCAGTGCGCTGTATGGAGGGATGGAAGCACCCGCACCACGTTCACCGTAAGCCAGGTTATGTGGGATATACAATTCCCATTTAGAACCTACCGGCATCAGGGTCAGTGCTTCGATCCAGCCTGCGATAACACCATTGACCGGGAATTCAGCCGGTTCACCACGCTGTACGGAACTGTCGAACACAGTGCCGTCAATCAGTTTACCGGTGTAGTGAACACGTACACGATCCTGGCGGCCCGGGATTGAACCTTCGCCCTGAGTGATGACAGAGAATTGCAGACCGGATTCGGTGCTGCTCACGCCTTCGCGCTGTGCATTGGCCGCCAGAAATTCCTGCCCCTGAACAGCCAGAGCTTCCTGACGTTCACGACGAACAGTATCAGCACGTTCGTGGACTTCGCGCAGCGCGCGGTGAACCACGTCAACAGGAACGGCTGGCGTATTCCCTTCCAGCGCATCGCGTAAGCCTGCCAGCAGTGCGTCAGGCTCTAAGCCCTGCAAACCTGATTCCTGCAATTGTTGACCGACCTGCAGGCCGATACCGTAACTTGCCTGCGCTTCTACGCTGTCAAATGAAGGGGTAGTCATGAAATTTCCTTAGCTCTTAAAAATATCGAAGGCGCAGCATAGCAGCGCAAGGCTTTTGGGTAAAATCCTCTGTAAGGCAACATGACAGCAGACGCAGTTCCTTCCCCTTTTCGGGAAATTTTTCGCATTTGATAGCCTTCAGGGCATCGTTTGGGTGATATTTGTGCTTTGTCCCTTTCCGCATCAAGCAGTTAAACAGCTATACTAGGCAGCAACAGGCAGTCGACATTACGACAGTTAACAAGAGAGGTCGTCATGGGCAGAATCCCGCCCAGGAGAAGGAAAGCCATCCGTATTTATCAACCCATGTTGAGATCCTGGATTGCCATTATGAAAAGGCCGATGCGCGACACCACAGCGCCGCAGAGTGAAAGTGAGAGTGAAATCACGTCTGCAGAAACGGAGACCGGAACTTCCGCCTCAACCCGGGGCAAAACGCTGCTGAGCAAAATCTGGCATATGAGTGACGATTTTCACTGGTTGTCGCCCCTGCCATATGCACACCGCCGCGGCATTATTCTCGCTGTCCTGGTGATTCTGCTGGCGTTGTTGTGGCCGTATACGCCAGAAAATACCTATACACCGTCGCAATCGCAACAACCGACCAGCATCCCCATGCAGGCCGATTTGCGTAACGATCAGGGTCGTACTACGCAAATGGCGCAGCCTGAGCCTGTTCAGCCGCAGAGTAATGACAACAGCGGTACATGGCGCAGTTATCAGGTGCAATCGGGTCAGACGCTGGCACAGTTGTTCCGCGATAATAATATGGCGGTCAATGATGTATTTTCGATGGCACGGGTAGAAGGAGCGGACAAACCGCTGAGCACTCTGAAGACCGGGCAGGAAGTGAAGATACAGCGTGATGCACAGGGAGTGGTCATGGCCCTGCAAGTGACAACTGATCAAAATGTTACGGTGACATTTACCCGTCAGCCGGACGGCAGTTTCCAGCGCGGCAACTGATCCGTTTTTTATCCTTTCCCTGTCTGTACATTTTCCTGAACGCAGAAAAGCAAAACGCCGGCACAAGGCCGGCGTTTCACGGGTTAACTGACGCGTTATTACGCTTCAGCAACCACAACTACGTTCAGTTTAGCGAATACGTCGCTGTGTACCTGGAACTCAACTTCGTGTTCACCAGTGGTACGCAGAACGCCATTCGGCAAACGAACTTCGCTTTTAGCAACTTCAACGCCAGCAGCAGTTACTGCATCAGCGATATCGCGGGTACCGATAGAGCCGAACAGTTTGCCTTCGTCGCCTGATTTAGACGCGATGGTTACTGAACCCAGTTCGTTGATTTTAGTTGCGCGAGCTTCAGCAGCGGACAGAACGTCAGCCAGTTTAGCTTCCAGCTCTGCACGGCGTGCTTCGAAAAATTCAACGTTTTTCTTGGTAGCAGGAACAGCTTTGCCCTGTGGTACCAGGAAGTTACGAGCGTAGCCCGCTTTAACGTTAACTTGATCACCCAGGCTGCCCAGGTTTGCTACTTTATCAAGCAGAATAACTTGCATTACTTTATCCTCTCAAAGTCGTTAATAGACAGTGGCCGATTACTGATGACGATCAGTGTATGGCAACAATGAAAGGTAGCGAGCGCGCTTGATGCAACGAGCGAGCTGACGCTGGTATTTTGCACGAGTACCGGTAATACGGCTCGGGACAATTTTACCGCTTTCGGTAATGTAGTTTTTCAGTGTAGCGATGTCTTTGTAATCAATCTCTACAACGCCTTCCGCGGTGAAACGGCAGAACTTGCGACGACGGAAATAACGTGCCATTAGGCTAGTCTCCAGAATCTATCAAATCAATCTGCTCGGCATGTAACACCACTTTATTCAGACCATTGCGCCCTTGATGGCAGCTAATGAATCCGGTAACAGTGAGTTGCGTGCCGACCGTTATACTGTGAGTTAATGCTTGTGACGCTTGTCCACTGACAACCACGGGCATTCTGCACCATGCTTGTCGGTTGAATCCGGCTTCCTGCTGCGATGATTTATGCTCTAGCACAAACTGGCAATGCGGAATGCCCGAAGGACTGACTTTACGAATGGGGGTCTTGCACACAGTGCCTGACAACACCAGACGATTCGCCGTCACGGCAATTACTCTTCAGAATCCCCAGCTTCAGCATCATCATTAGCTTCAGCAAAATCTTCACGACGATCACGACGTTCGTCTTTTGCTTTAACCATTGGAGATGCTTCAGTTACCGCGTGTTTAGTACGCATAACCATGCTACGGATAACGGCGTCGTTGAAGCGGAAGTTAGTTTCCAGCTCATCGATCGCTTCCTGCGGCGCTTCAACGTTCAGCAGAACGTAGTGCGCTTTGTGCAGTTTGTTGATCGGGTAAGCCAGTTGACGGCGGCCCCAGTCTTCCAGACGGTGAATCTGACCCGCAGCGTTAGTGATTACTGCACTGTAACGCTCGATCATGCCCGGAACCTGTTCGCTTTGGTCAGGGTGAACCATAAAAACGATTTCGTAATGACGCATCGAATTGCTCCTTACGGATTATTCAGCCTCCTGTCAGGGTCAACCGCGGCCCATGGAAGCAAGGAACGTGTTTGTGTGCGGTCGAAAAAATGACGCGCAATTATATGTACAGCCTGTGGGAAACTCAAGGAGAAAGGCAGATTAATTTCTTTACAGCTTTTCGGCAAAGAAAGCTGTGGCTTCAGCCAGCGCATGAACCGAGACTTTATGCTTTGCACCGGCCTCAGAAATAAAAGTCAGATGGGTATCCGCGCCACTTTCAGCCAGCTCCTGCCGCAAACGCTGGCTTTCGCCAAACGGCACCACATCATCTTCTTCACCATGCCAGACAAACAAAGGAATATCTGCGATTAATGCTGCTTTACCGCTGAAATCCAGACGCAGTAAAGGCGCAATCTCGCGTTCAAATATGTCACGCTGCACAATGCCACCGGCATTGTAAGCAGGGAAAAGATGGTGGGATAAACGCGCAAAATAACCAGAACCCATCAGGTTTGCCGCCGCTTTAATCCACGGGAATTTGATCAGCGCTGCCATGGTGGTCATGCCGCCCATAGAAACGCCGCCGACGCCTAAACGCTGCGGATCCGCCAGACCCCGTCCGACAAACGCTTCTTTTAGCAAGGCCAGCTCATCAATATTGTTCTGTAAAATATG
Organism: Rahnella perminowiae; assembly: GCF_019049755.1. Taxonomy (GTDB): domain Bacteria; phylum Pseudomonadota; class Gammaproteobacteria; order Enterobacterales; family Enterobacteriaceae; genus Rahnella; species Rahnella perminowiae. The sequence continues at coordinate 22,543 of NZ_JAFMOS010000602.1, read as the reverse complement.
CCAGAAATTCGCCAGACAGCGCTCTTCACTGTGTTCCGCACGTGCGCCGTGCATTAACGCATCAGGCAGGATCACTCGAAAACCCGTTTTCGCCAGTGTGTAGCCGAAATACGAGTAAATCTCTTTAGAAGACAGAAAACCGTGATAGAAAAAAATCGTCGGGAGTTGCTGCTGATACTGGCCGGCGGGCACGGCATGAATCACCTGGATCCCGTCAATATTTTCTTCGTACATCTCAACCATCGTATCTTCCCCTGCGTATTTAGAAAAAATTTCGGTCTCTGTCGGTGTTGATATTCTACGGGTCTGAAAAATCGCGACCACAACCTTTTTCGTATGGTTTATAACCCGTTATTCGAAACCCGCTTTTTCAGTGGGCCAGCCTTAATCCAAATTCACACATTCGCATTTATTTCATTGATTCAGATCAATTTAAAATGAAATAAATAGTTACATTTGAACATTAATCCTTTCCCGTTCTCCGCCGTTAGTGCGCTATCAGAAGCTAACGGGAAAAAACCATGAAAAAAACATCAAAACGTGCATTTCGACGGTGGAGCATTGGCGCAAAACTGGCCAGCATCGCCTCTCTGCTCGTCGGAACCTTATTTATTATTTTCACTTTGTCACTGACGCATTCTGCCGGAAAGCAGGTCAGTGAACTGACCGTTAACGCCATTTCTGAACAGGTCACCGGCGTGGTAGATATGATTGAAATGTACAACGCCAGCCTGAATGCGGAAGTGGACAGCTATACGCGTCTGTTCAGTCATTTTCTGCCGTCGGATTTCGAACTGGACACTACCAGCCCGATCATGGTGGGTAATCAGTCCACACCGGTCATTAAAGCAGGTGGTACGCCACTGAATCTGGACAGTAAAATCCCTGATGATTTTCTGGCACGCACCGGCGCAATTTCTACGATATTTGCCCGACGCGGCGATGACTTTATCCGCGTAACCACGTCCCTGAAAAAACAGGACGGCAACCGCGCTATTGGCACGTTGCTCGACAATACCAGCCCGGCTTATGCACAGATCATGGCCGGACAATCCTTTAACGGGCTGGCGACGTTATTTGGTAAACAATACATTACCAAATACCAGCCGGTGCGCGATGCGCAGGGCAATGTGATCGGGATTTTGTTCGTGGGTGTCGATATCACGGCAGAATATGCCGATATGCGCCAGAAAATCCTGTCCAAACGTATTGGTGAGAAAGGGTATTTCTTTGTGCTCAACAGCGCACCGGGGAAAGATCGGGGTAAATATCTGGTTCATCCGACCGGGGAAGGTAAAACCCCTGCGTGGCCTGACGGCGAGTTACAACAGGTCATGTCGCAGCCAAAAGGCCAGCGCGAATACATGGATGCGGCCAGCCAACATCAGCAATTTATGGTATATGCGAATGTTCCGGCCTGGCATTGGGTGGTCGTGGGCAGCACAGATAAAAACAGCCTGATGGAACAGGTCAACAGTACGCGCAATCAGTTTCTGCTGATAAGCCTGCTGGCGCTGGCGTGTTTTGCGGCTCTGTTTATCGGACTGACCCGCAAACTGGTCAGCCGCCCGCTGAGCGAGGTCGTGCGTATCGCACAACAATATGCCAGCGGGGACCTGCGCGCGCGCGCTGAGACGCAGCGCATCGATGAAATTGGTGCACTGATGCATGCCATGGACGGTATTGGTCACGGGCTGGAAAAAATTGTCGGCGAGGTACGGCAGGTTTCGTCTGAAATCATGATGAATACCCAAGGATTAGCGCACGACAGCGATCAGATCACTCAGCAAATCGGCACACAAGCCAGCAGTCTTGAAGAAACATCGGCCAGTATGGAGCAGATTACCGCTACCGTTCAGAACACTGCGGACAACGCCACACAGGCCACACAGCTGGTGCAACAGACCGATAAAGCGGCCACCGTTGGCGCGGAGGCGGTGAATCAGTCGGTCATGAGCATGGAGGCGATTAAACACGCTTCAACGCGCATCGCGGATATCACAACCGTTATCGAAGGCATTGCCTTCCAGACTAATATCCTGGCCCTTAATGCCGCCGTAGAGGCCGCCAGAGCCGGTGAGCACGGACGCGGATTTGCGGTTGTCGCCTCGGAAGTCAGGGCACTGGCGCAGCGCAGTTCAAATGCCGTGAAAGAGATTGAAAATCTGGTCGCAGATTCCCTGAATAAAGTCGAAGACGGCCATCAGAGCGCGGCCAAAACGCAGGCAAACATGCGCAATATCTTACAGGGTATTAATCAGGTAAAAGTGCTGATGAGCGATATCGATGTGGCAGCACACGAACAGTCTTCCGGTATTTCGCAGGTAAATATTGCCATTATGCAGATTGGCAAAGCGACGCAGGAAAACGCCACACTGGTGGAAAATTCCCAGCAAACTGCGGCGGCACTCAGTGAACAAGGTCGCCATCTCTCACAACTGGTCAGCGTCTTTAAAATTTCCGAACGATAGAATGCGAGTCTGCGCGGCAATAAATGCCACGCAGACTCGCCAGCATACCGGTGAAAGGGCTACACTTTGATCATTACCCTTTTACCGGAAATCACGATGACATTTCTCCGACGCCCTGCCCTGCTGCTTTTACTGGTGGCACTGAATGGTTGCAGTCATCTGACGCAAACCGTACCGGTTGCACCGCCTGCACCGACGGACAAAGCGCAGGAAATTACCCGGGCGCAAACCTCCACGCTGACCAAAATTGGTAATGTTACTGCTGACGTAATTGGCAGCCCGATGGATGCCGAAGCCGAAATCCAGCGCAAAGCCGACGCTGCGGGTGCCCGTTACTACGTGATTATGTTTAACAGCGAAACCATCATGCCAGGCCGCTGGTATTCTCAGGCCATACTTTACCGCTAAACGTTCGTTATTCAGCGCCGATGGCGCGGTTGAGCAGTAACTGACATAGCCGTTCCGGCAGTCGTGTTTCTCCGCGCGGATCCAGCACCATGCGACACCACGCATCTGCCACCGGTGGCGACGCAAACGCCAGCATTTGCGTCGCTGTCATCAGGTTACATAGCTGGCCGGTCAGCCAGCGCCCTTGCGCTTCTTCCGGCGCATGCAGCCGGTGTAAAAACTGGCGTGACACCCGGTCAAAGATGCGGTTTTGTCCGCGCACCTGCTGCAAAATCTGCTGAACCATGTCCGCACTGGCAGGCAGCTTTTTCAGCGTGCGCAACACATCAAGACACATGATATTTCCCGACCCTTCCCAGATACTGTTGACCGGCATTTCGCGATACAAACGCGGTAACTCGCTATCTTCGCAATAGCCAATCCCCCCCAGCACTTCCATCGCCCCGGCTACAAACGACATCCCCTGACGGCAGACTTCGAACTTCGCAGCGGGCGTGAGCAGGCGGCATAACAATTGTTCCGCCGGATTATTGCGCTCTCCGCAAGCGGTAGCCAGACGCATCAGTAGCAGGGTTTGCCCTTCCAGATATAACGCCATCCGGCTGAGTGTCTGACGCATCATAGGCTGTTCGGTTAAGGGCTTACCAAACACCTGTCGCTGGAACGCATGATACAACGCTACGGACAATGCCCGGCGCATCATGGCGTGGCTGCCCAGCGCACAGTCAAACCGTGTATGACCGCCCATTTTGAGGATATGACGAATTCCTTCACCTTCCTCTCCCAGCAACCAGCCAGTGGCGTTCTGAAACTCCACTTCACTGCTGGCATTCGAACGGTTACCGAGTTTGTCCTTCAGCCGCTCAATGCGGATAGCATTGCGTGATCCGTCAGGCAAAATCCGTGGCAAAAAGAAACAGGAAAGTCCGCCACCTGCCTGCGCCAGCACCAGATGTGCATCACTTTGCGGCACGGAGAAAAACCATTTGTGCCCCACCAGGTGATAAGGTTTTCCGCTACCGCGGCCTTCCAGCGCTGTCGCCCGCGTGGTGTTACTGAGCACGTCCGAGCCCCCCTGTTTTTCCGTCATGCCCATGCCGATCAGCACGCCTTTCTTCTGATCGCCGGCTTGCAGATGCGGATCATAACGGTCAGATAACAGGGGTTTCATCCAGCCACTGAATTCCGGCGGAAGATATTTTTGCAGCAGCGGGATCGCACCAAATGTCATTGTCACCGGACATAGCGTCCCCGCTTCAACCTGGCCGTGAAGAATAAAACGCGCTGCACGCGCCACTACTGCTCCCACACGCGCCTCTTCCTGCCACGGTAAATTGTGTACGCGGTTGGCGATCAGCCCCTGCATCAGCAGATGCCACGCCGGATGGAAACGCACGTCATCAAGACGCTCGCCGGTAGCGTCATAGCGCAAAAGATCAGGCGGATTAGCATTCGCCAGCCTTCCCAGCTCAAGCGATTCCGCAGAACCTAATTGTTGCCCGAGGGACGCCAGCACATCTGCATCCCAGCCCGCCTGCTGGCGGGAAACCGCTTCACGCAGCGGCGTATCGGAAAGAAATAAATTACTGTTACTCAGCGGCTTGGGTTGATTGAAAACCCGGTGTGTTTCCCAGTCCATCGCCTGCTCCCTGTCAAAAGGATATGGCGTAAGTATGGTAAAAATCGGGGAATTAACAGGCGGACAGATCACAAACGCAGAAATGCAAACGGGAGCCCTGAGGCTCCCGTTTTAATCAGCGCAAAAAATAACAATCAACTCTTCTTCAGACCGCGCTGGCGAACCGCTTCGAACAGACAAACACCGGTGGCTACAGAAACGTTCAGGGAAGAGACACTCCCCGCCATGGGGATGCTGATCAGCTCGTCACAGTGTTCGCGGGTCAGCCGGCGCATGCCTTCACCTTCCGCCCCCATCACCAGTGCCATCGGGCCTGTCATTTTACTCTGGAACAGATCATGATCGGCCTCACCGGCCGTGCCGACGATCCAGACATTATGTTCCTGCAGTACGCGCAATGTACGCGCCAGATTGGTCACGTTGATCAGCGGCACGTTTTCAGCGGCACCGCTGGCGACTTTCTTCGCAGTGGCATTCAGTTTCGCAGAACGGTCACGCGGAACAATTACCGCGTGAACCCCGGCGGCATCCGCAGTACGCAGACAGGCGCCCAGGTTATGCGGGTCCGTTACGCCATCAAGCACCAGCAGGAACGGACAATCAAGGCTTTCGAGCAACGCAGGCAGGTCATTTTCCTGATACTGACGACCTTCACGCACACGCGCGATGATCCCCTGATGCACAGCACCTTCGGATTTCTCATCCAGCCACTGGCGGCTCGCCACCTGGATGACAATACCGCTGGCTTCCAGCTCGTCGATCAGCGGTTTCAGGCGTTTATCGTCACGGCCTTTCAGGATAAAAACTTCCAGAAAGCGTTGCGGATCGTTGTCGAGTAAGGCTTTAACGGAATGAATACCGTAAATAATTTCGCTCATGATGCTCTTTAAAATAGACTTGCGGACAGCATGCTGTCCGCAATTTAGTAAGGATAGTTACAGACGATTCTATCATAGAAGAATCGTCAGAAAGGATTAGCTGTCAGACTGCTTTTTCTTCGCGCGTTTGGCTCTGGTCGCCGCCGCAATTTTTGCGGTTTTGTCAGAAGGCTTTTTGGCTTTCTTCGGCTTACCGTCTTTACCCACAGCACTGACTGCTTTTTCTTTCTTAGGTTTTGCCGGTTTCGCATCATCTTTGCGGAATGCGCTGTCCGGTTCAAAGTTCACGTTTTTCTTAGCGCTGCGGCGACGGCCAGCGTTGGCTGGCGCAGCAGAACGCAGGGTACGTTCGCCCCCTTTTTTCGCGCGGTCACGCGCGGTTTTGCCTTCGCCCCGCGCTTTGCGGGTGCTGGACACCAGCGCGAAATCGATTTTACGTTCGTCCATGTGCACCGCTTCGACGCGAATTTCTACCGTATCGCCCAGGCGGTAAACCGCACCGGAGGATTCGCCCACCAGACGCTGGCCGATGTTATCGTAACGGTAATAATCGTTGTCAAGCGATGAGACGTGCACCAGACCGTCAATGAACAGATCGTTGAGGCGTACGAAGAAACCGAAGCCAGTGACACTGGCGATAATGCCGGTGAAGACTTCACCCACATGATCCTGCATGAAATCGCATTTCAGCCAGTCAGCCACGTTGCGGGTGGCTTCGTCCGCGCGGCGTTCCGCCATCGAACAATGCTCACCGAGTTGCAACATATCTTCGTAATCACTGTGCCAGCCACCGGTCGGCGTCCAGCGATCTTTCAGCGTGCCATGCTCTTTCGCCAGCAGATACTTGATCGCACGGTGCAATGCCAGATCCGGATAACGACGGATTGGCGAAGTGAAATGCCCGTAAGACGGTAACGCCAGACCAAAGTGGCCACGGTTTTCCGGATCGTAAATCGCCTGTTTCATCGAACGCAACAGCATGGTTTGCAGCATTTCGCGGTCAGGACGGCCGGCCAGTTCATCCATGATCTGAGCATAATCCTTCGGCTCAGGCTTCATGCCGCCGCCCATCACCAGACCCAGTTCACCCAACACGCTTTTCAGCGCGGAGATATGGTCATCGCTTGGACGGTCATGCACACGGAACAGTGCCGGTTCGTTATGTTTTTCAACAAAACGTGCGGCAGCGATGTTCGCCAGAATCATGCACTCTTCAATCAGTTTATGAGCATCGTTACGTACAGTCGGCTCGACACGTTCGATACGACGCTCAGCATTAAAGATAAATTTCGCTTCTTCGGTTTCGAACGCAATACCGCCGCGCTCTGCACGCGCCTGATCCAACATTTTGTACATGGTGTGCAGTTCAAGCAAATGCTTAACCAGCGGCGAATATTGCTCGCGCAGTTCCGGATCGCCTTCGATGATGCGCCAGACTTTGTTGTATGTCAGACGTGCATGAGAGCTCATTACCGCTTCGTAGAACTTAGAGCTGGTCAGCTTACCCTGGGCGGAGATCGTCATCTCACAAACCATGCACAGGCGGTCTACCTGTGGGTTCAGGGAACACAGGCCGTTGGACAGCACTTCCGGCAGCATCGGGACAACCTGCGACGGGAAGTACACCGACGTAGCACGGCTGCGGGCTTCATCATCCAGCGCCGTGCCGTGACGGACGTAATAGCTCACGTCGGCAATGGCCACCCACAGGCGCCAGCCACCGCCGCGTTTTTTCTCGCAATATACGGCATCATCGAAGTCGCGCGCATCTTCACCATCAATGGTGACCAGCGGCAGACTGCGTAAATCGACACGGCCTTTTTTCGCTTCTTCCGGCACCTGTTCGCTCAGGTCTTCGACCTGTTTCAGCACCTGTGGCGGCCAGACGTGGGGGATTTCATGAGTACGCAGAGCGATATCTACCGCCATGTTGGTACCCATTTTATCCCCGAGGACCTCAACGATTTTACCGACCGCTTTAGTGCGTCGGGTCGGACGCTGTGTCAGCTCAACGACCACCATATAGCCCATGCGTGCGCCATTAATGGCGTCAGCCGGGATCAGGATATCAAAGCTCAGGCGGCTGTCGTCAGGCACCACAAAACCGGCGCCAGCGTCAGTAAAGTAGCGACCCACAATCTGGCTGGTTTTCGGCACCAGAACACGCACGATGCGAGCTTCACGGCGGCCTTTACGGTCGGTTCCGACTGGCTGTGCCAGTACCACGTCGCCGTGGATGCACATTTTCATTTGTTCCGCAGAAAGATACACATCGTCTTTCTTTACGCCTTCAAGGCGCAGGAAACCGTAACCATCGCGATGACCGATGACCGTCCCTTTCAGCAAGTCGAGACGCTCAGGCAGCGCGTAACACTGGCGACGGGTAAAGACTAACTGCCCGTCACGTTCCATCGCGCGCAGACGGCGACGCAGGGCTTCCAGTGCTTCTTCTCCGGAGAGATTAAGTTCGTTACCAATTTCTTCCCGGCTGGCTGGGGTTTCACGTTTGGCGAGGTGTTCCAGAATAAATTCACGGCTGGGAATAGGTGATTCGTATTTTTCTGCTTCTCGTTCCAGGAATGGATCTTGTGACATAGCGGTTCCTCCGTTGTCATCAGCAGTTTGTTGAAAGTCTTTCATTCAACAAGCAATAATTGGTAGAGCGTTGAGTTATCTTTGACCATATCGGCCAAAGTGTACTGATTCAGCTCATCAAGAAAATGTTCTACAGCAGTGTGCAGGACTTGTTTTAGCCGGCATGCAGGCGTGATATGACAAAAATCACTGGCACAGTTGACCAGCGAAAGAGGTTCCAGCTCGCGCACCACGTCGCCAATGCGAATGGTCTCTGCGGGCTTGCCCAGCTTGATACCCCCGTTCTTTCCGCGAACGGCTGTGACCAGACCAGCACGGCTCAACTGATTAATGATTTTCACCATGTGGTTACGCGATACACCGTAAACCTCGGTGACCTGCGAAATGTTGGTCATCTGATCGTCCGGCAATGACGCCATATAAATCAAGGCTCTCAAACCATAATCAGTAAAACTCGTTAACTGCACACATACCTCTGGGTAGCTATTACCCGGTCTTTCCACGTCAGCAATGACAACAGGGTGAAGATGATTGTTTATTATGACACTTTGATGATAAACCAGCCGCGAACTTTGCAGCTAATCATTTAGATAGTGGATGGTTTATAGAAAGTAAACAAGCGAAGGGAGTCAGAAAAAAACAAACCGGGCAATTTTGCCCGGTTATGACGTCTTTACACAATCAGCTCTGGCTGTTATGCATCAAACGGGTCACGCAGAATCATCGTTTCGCTACGATCCGGGCCAGTAGAGATAATATCAACCGGCACTTCAGTCAGTTCTTCGATACGCTTGATGTAATTCAGCGCTGCCTGTGGCAGGTTTTCCACTTCTTTCACGCCAAAGGTGGTTTCGGTCCAGCCTGGCATAATTTCGTAGATTGGCTCGATACCTTCCCAGCCTTCAGCAGCCAGCGGCGTGGTGGTCATTTCGCGGCCATCAGGCATGCGGTAACCGACACACAGCTTCACTTCTTTCAGACCGTCCAGCACATCCAGTTTGGTCAGACAGAAACCAGACAGGGAGTTGATCTGCACAGAACGACGCACCGCTACGATGTCCAGCCAGCCACAACGACGGCTACGGCCAGTGGTCGCACCAAACTCGTTACCTTGCTTACGCAGGAACTCGCCGGTTTCATCAAACAGTTCAGTCGGGAACGGACCTGCACCCACGCGGGTAGAGTAGGCTTTCACAATGCCCAGCACATAATCAACATAACGTGGACCAATGCCCGAACCGGTGGCAACGCCGCCAGCAGTGGTATTGGAAGAGGTGACGTACGGATAAGTCCCGTGGTCGATATCCAGAAGCGTGCCTTGCGCGCCTTCGAACATGATCAGGTCACCACGCTTACGCGCGCCGTCCAGCAGCTCAGACACGTCAACAACCATAGCCGTCAGGATGTCGGCAATCGCCATCACATCATCCAACGTTTTCTGGAAATCAACGGCTTCTACTTTGTAGTAGTTAACCAACTGGAAGTTATGGTATTCGATGATTTCTTTCAGCTTGATAGCGAAAGTTTCTTTGTTGAAGAGATCGCCTACGCGCAAACCGCGACGAGCCACTTTATCTTCATAAGCCGGGCCAATACCACGACCGGTCGTACCGATCGCTTTATCGCCACGCGCTTTCTCACGCGCCATGTCCAGTGCGACATGGTAAGGCAGGATCAGCGGGCAAGCTTCAGACAGTAACAGACGTTCGCGTACAGGGATGCCACGAGCTTCAAGTTCGCCCATTTCTTTCATTAAGGCGTCAGGAGCCAGAACAACACCGTTGCCGATGATGCTGGTCACGTTTTCACGCAAAATGCCAGACGGAATTAAATGAAGAACGGTTTTTTCACCGTTGATAACCAGAGTGTGACCGGCGTTGTGACCGCCCTGATAGCGCACAACATATTTAGCCCGTTCAGTAAGCAGGTCTACGACCTTGCCTTTCCCTTCATCACCCCATTGAGTGCCGAGTACGACGACGTTCTTACCCATCTCAAGAATCACCAGGTTGCTTAAAAAAGGATTCTAACATCTCATTCTGTGCTTTCCAGCACTTTTAGCACACGTTTGCGGGAAAAATTTTAATTGCGTGCTACCGGTCTCAGCGAGACGTGACACACCGCATGTAACAAAACCTCACCCTCCCACACGACTACGCAACATGTAGTAAATTACGAAGCCTGCAACCACAAGACCACCGCCAAAACGGCGTAAAACCGTGTCCGGAAGATTCGCCAGCGAAAGGATCATTTTTCTCCACGTTTTTGGATAAATCATTGGTCCCAGGCCTTCAAGAACCAAAACTAATGCCAGCGCCAGCCAGATTGTCGAATTCATGATGAGTCAGTCTCGCAACATCCCTTCTTAAAAGAGAGGGTTTCAGAAAAGACAAAAGGCCCCCTAAGGGACCTTTTGGAAATTGCAGAAGCAATTATTTATTTTTTTCAGGTGACTTCATGAAGCGGAAGAAATCGCTGTCAGGGCTTAACACCATGACGTCGTTGCCGCTCTTGAAGCTGGCCTCGTAAGCACGCAGGCTACGGATGAATGCGTAGAAGTCAGGATCCTGGCTGAACGCGTCAGCAAACAGTTTCGCCGCTTCGGCATCCCCCTCACCACGGGTGATACGGGCAGTACGTTCTGCTTCAGCAACGGTACGTGTTCTCTCGTAATCCGCAGCCGCCTGGATTTTAGTCGCCTCTTCTTTACCCTGGGAGATGTGACGCAATGCCACCGCATTACGTTCAGCACGCATACGATCGTAAATCGCGCTGGACACTTCTTCCGGCAAGTTGATTTGTTTCAGACGTACATCCACCACTTCAATACCCAATGCCGCCATGCTGTTCGGGTTCACCGCAGGTTGTTTACCTTTGGTTTCCTGCTCAACACGTTTTGCTGCAGAGGCAATCGCATCATCGGCTTCAGTGGTTGCTTCAGGCTCATCGCCTACGCTACCGGTGTTCAATGCATCACGCACATCCAGGGTCAGACGACCACGGGAATCGGTCACGATGTCTTTTACGTCAAGACGACCAATTTCAGAACGCAGACGGTCACTGAATTTACGCTTCAGCAGGATTTCTGCCTGAGACACATCACCGCCGCCCGTTGCCAGGTAGTAACGGCTAAAATCACTGATACGCCATTTCAGGTAAGAATCGACGATTAAGTCTTTCTTCTCGCTGGTCACGAAGCGATCAGCCTGGTTATCCATGGTCTGGATACGCGCGTCGAGCATTTTAATGGATTCCACGAATGGAACTTTGAAATGCAGGCCCGGTGCATAAACCAGCGGTTTGTTATCACTGTCGCGCAGAACTTTGCCAAAACGCAGCACGATGCCACGCTGACCTTCCTGGACCACAAACAGTGAGGCATAAAGCGCCACCAGCACCACAACGACGATAAGTAAAAATGACTTACGCATTGTTATTCTCTCCCTACGCGAAGTGTATCGTCACGCTGTGCATTTGCACGGCGCTGGTCCATGACACTGCCAGACGAACGGGAACTGCTGTTATCGGCACTGCTTTTACTATTACTGCTGGTCAACCCAGGAACGGAAGGCAACAGACCTGTTTCATCATTCTTGCTGGTATCATTTGCAGCAGCGTTATTTCCGCGCAACATTTGATCCAACGGCAAGACCATCAGGTTATTCCCTTTATCACTCACCAGCACTTTACGGGTGTGGCTGAGCACTTTTTCCATGGTTTCGATATACAGACGTTCGCGGGTAATTTCAGGCGCAGCTTTATATTCAGGTAACAGTTTGGAGAAACGGGCCACTTCACCCTGTGCTTCCAGAACCGTACGATCTTTATAAGCTTTAGCATCTTCCAGCAAGCGCTGTGCTTCACCGTTTGCCAGAGGCTGGATCTGGTTCGCATAAGCTTCTGCTTCACGAATAGACTGTTGCTCTCTTTCACGGGCAGCGATCGCATTATCGAAGGAAGCTTTCACTTCTTCCGGCGGACGCGCAGTCTGGAAGTTGACGTCCTGGATGGTGATACCCATTTTGTACGGACGAATGGTTTCTTCCAGTACGCGTTGGGTATCACTACGCACGGTGGTACGGCCTTCAGTCAGGATTTTATCCATCGTATATTTGCCGATAACACCACGCAGTGCGCTGTCCGTTGCCTGGCTCAGGCTATCGTCAGGGTTGGCGACGCTGAACAGATAGGCTTCAGGATCCGTCACGCGGTACTGCACGTTCATTTCAACGCGCACAACGTTCTCATCGGATGTCAGCATTACACCAGACGCAGCCAGTTCACGTACCGATTCTACGTTCACCGCACGCACCTGATCGATGAAGGTTGGTTTCCAGTTCAGGCCCGGTTCAACCAGATGGCTAAACTTACCAAAACGGGTTACCACGCCACGCTCAGCTTCTTTGATGGTATAGAAACCCGTTGCAGCCCAGATAACCACCACCGCAGCGACCGCGATGCCAGCAATCCGGGTGCCACTCATTCCATGACCGGAACCGGTTGGCGTACCGTTGTTGTTATTGTTGTTACCTGAACCTTTTCCGCCGAAACCACCCAGTTTTTTGCTGAGCTTACGGAAGATATCATCCAGGTCAGGTGGCCCCTGATTACGGCCGCCTTTGTTGTCGTTATTTCCACCAGAATTTCCACCAGAGTTGCCGCTATTATTGCTGCTGCCCCAGGGGTCGCGGTCCTGTCCGTTATTACCGGGCTGATTCCACGCCATGTTATAGCTCCATTATTCTATGATTGGTGTTCTTCAGGCTAAATCAGACAGGCTCTGGTTGCGGACATAGCTTTCCAGTTCCTGCTCTTGTTTGCAGAGGCGACGCCAGTCAACGATGGGCATTCGCACCACCAGACCAATACTGCCATCCTCTTCAATCCATTCTTTTTCAATGGCCTGAAGCTGGTAAAAACGGCTACGAAGGCGGCCTGCTTCCGGCGGCAAGCACAATTCATGCTGCGCGATTTCGCCAGAGAGTCGCTCCGTTAATGCCTGAAAAAGCAACGGAATACCTTCACCTGTCACGGCTGAGAGCCAGACCCTGACCGGCAAATTCTCCTCGTTGCGGTCGATACGCGGGACAAAGTCATCCAGCATATCTATTTTGTTCATCACTAACAGCGCAGGAATTTCATCTGCTTCGATCTCTGCCAGCACCGTATTCACCGCGTCAATATTTTCTTGAACCCGGATGTCCGCTGCATCAATTACATGGAGTAACAGAGATGCCTGTCGGGTTTCCTGCAATGTTGCCTTAAAAGCCGCAACCAAATCATGGGGCAGGTGACGAATAAACCCTACGGTGTCCGCCAACACGGTTTCCCCGACATCTGCCACCATAATACGGCGCAGTGTAGGATCGAGCGTAGCAAACAACTGATTGGCCACATAAACATCGGCCTGCGTAATACGATTAAAAAGTGTAGATTTCCCGGCGTTGGTATACCCCACCAACGACACCGTCGGAATATCTGCACGAACACGTGAACGGCGACCCTGTTCACGCTGCTTAGCCACTTTTTCAAGCCGGCTGAGGATCAAAGTGATTCTGTCGCGCAGTAAACGGCGGTCAGTTTCGAGCTGGGTTTCACCCGGGCCACGCGCACCAATGCCGCCGCCCTGTCGTTCAAGGTGGGTCCAGCCGCGAACCAGTCGGGTAGCGATGTGGCGTAATTGCGCCAGTTCTACTTGTAACTTACCTTCGTGTGTCCGGGCCCGCTGGGCAAAAATATCTAATATCAATCCGGTGCGGTCGACAACGCGACATTCGCATAAGGCTTCCAGGTTTCTTTCCTGGCCGGGAGACAAGGCGTGATCAAACAGGATGACAGAGGCGCCCGTTGCTTTGACGGCATCTGCGATTTCTTGGGCCTTTCCTTCACCGACAAAGTATTTTGGGTGCGGTGCCTTGCGGCTCCCGGTGACGACTTGCAACGCCTCTACACCTGCAGAAGATACCAGCGATTCAAATTCGCTCAGGTCTTCCGTGTCTTTGTCTTGCGAGAAATAGATATGAACCAGTACGGCCTGCTCACCGGCTTCATAACGGTCAAACAAGCTTGCGACCTCTCATTGGGAAAAAATTCGCCAGCCGGGGGTGCATAAGCATAATCGGAATACTTATGAACCCCTTCGTGGTTGACCAACGTTGCGCTTTATTCAGCGTCATCGTTTTCCTGCTGCGGCTGTTGCGCAGACGGAGTGCTACCATGGTGATAATTGTTGGTGCTGCCCGTACCTGGATTATTGCTATGATGTGACACCGGGCGGGAAGGCACTACGGTGGAGATAGCGTGTTTATACACCATCTGGCTAACCGTATTTTTTAACAGAATGACAAACTGGTCAAAAGACTCAATCTGGCCTTGCAGCTTAATACCATTCACCAAGTAAATAGAAACCGGAACACGTTCACGACGCAATGCGTTCAGGAACGGATCTTGCAAAGATTGCCCCTTAGCCATTCTATCTTTTCCTTATTAGTTTGTTGTTTGTAACTTTGAGCCTATCAGCTCGAAAATAAATCACATAAAAAATTGCGCGCTGAGTACTGATCAATTGTACACAATCACCCAACCTATGCACTAACAACCTGAATTACACGGTTTAAGGCTTCTTCTGGCTTCTCAGAATCGAGCCATTCGACACCCTCCCAACTTCGTAACCAGGTCATCTGACGTTTGGCCAGCTGTCGTGTCGCGCAAACACCACGATAAACCATTTCATCGTAATCGAATTCACCAGACAAATATGACCACATCTGGCGATAACCCACACAACGAATGGAAGGCAAATCTGTATGCAAATCGCCCCGGGCTATCAGCGTTTTGACTTCGTCTTCAAAACCATTGGACAACATCTGGCTAAAACGTTCCTCGATCCGCGCATGTAAAAGTTCACGGCGGGTCGGCGCAATCGCAAACTGATGGACACGATAGGGTAATGTTTCACCCGAAATTTTAGTCAGTTCCGTTAAAGTTTTACCCGAAATAAAAAAAACTTCCAGTGCTCTGGACAGTCTCTGTGGATCATTCGGATGAATTCGCATAGCCGCAACGGGATCGATTTCACGCAACTGGTCATGTAACGCCTCCCAGCCCTGTTCCGCCGCCTGCTTTTCAATACGTTCGCGCACGGCAGGATCAGCCGGTGGCAACGGGGAAAGACCTTCAAGCAACGCCTTGAAATAAAGCATAGTCCCACCTACCAATAACGGGATCTTATTGCGCGAGGTTATTTCTGCCATTTCCCGCAATGCGTCTTGACGAAAGTCAGCCGCCGAATAAGCCAGTGCCGGGTCGAGGATATCGATCAGCCGATGCGGCGCCTCCGCCAGTTCTTCTGCCGTGGGCTTCGCCGTACCAATATCCATCCCCCGATAAATCAGGGCAGAATCGACGCTGATAAGCTCGACAGGCAGGTGTTTCATCAGCGATATCGCCAGTGCTGTTTTACCGGATGCGGTCGGCCCCATAATAAAGATGGCCGGGGGAACTGCGTGTTTTTCAGAATCAGTCATGCTTAAAAGCCGCCAGTGCGGGCTGTAAATCAAGAGGTTGCAGAAGGCCGGACGGAGGCGATTTCACCAATTGCGGGCAAAGACGCTCAACATCCGTGAGTAATTGTATGGCTTGTGAAATTGTCCAGACCTCATGCTCGCAGCCGCAGTGGCGGGCAAACCACATAGCTACCGCATCAGAAGTCACCTCCTGCTGAACAGCAAGATAACCTAACAGATCAGGTATCAACTTTTGTAAATTTTGTTGGCGTAATGGTAAAGGTACCGCGCGAACCGTCACACGCTGTGACTCACTGAGCATTTCTAAACCAAAATGCTGTAATAGCGCCTGATGCCGTGCCAGCACGGTCGTCTCTTCTTTTTTCAGCGTCAGCTTCAGCGGAATTAATAACGGTTGTGGTCGCAACCCCTCTTCGGGTGGTGTCAGCTGCGCCCATTTCAGCCAGCGATCAGCAACCGGTAATGCCAGCAATACCAGATTTTTGCCGCGCTCAAGTAACGCATATTCCGAGGAACATACCGTCAGCACACGCCCGAAACTCTGGCTGTGTGATTCCAGTGCCGGTTCCGTCAGTGTACGGGCCGCCGGAATGGCTGGCTTAGCGGGCGGTGCCGCAGCAGGTGCCGGTTCCTGTAAAGAAAACGACGCCGGCGCAGGTTGCAACAAACGTCCGTAAGCCTGGCTTTCTGAGGGATTGTAAGCGGGCTCCGTGTTGCGGTAAGCAGGTTCACGGGGCTGGCTGACGCGGGCTGTTTCAGGAAATACATTTTCACGTGGCGGATTGTTTTCACGTGGCGGATTATTTTCCCGCGGTGCCGGCGTTTTATGTTCTGCCGGTTGCGAGAAATGATTGCCGCCCGCAGCCTGACGGTTTTCCTGCTGCCAGCGCGGTGTATCTGCCTGAAGTTGTGGTTCATCAAGCACGGGAGCCCCCGTCTGCTGCAATACGGACATCACCGCCTGATAAATAAAATCATGCACCAGCCGCGACTGATGGAAACGCACTTCGTGTTTGGCAGGGTGCACATTCACATCCACCTGATGCGGATCGACATCCAGATAAAGCACATACGCGGGCTGCTGATCGTCTTTGAGCTGATCCTGATACGCCTGGCGGATCGCGTGATTAATGAGGCGATCTTTCATCATGCGGTTGTTCACATAGCAATACTGCATATCACTCAGGCTGCGTGAACCGGCCGGATCCGCCACCCAGCCACGGATCGCCAGATCACCATGACTCCATTCCACGGCCAGTGCGTGCTCGACAAATGTCGGGCTGCAAATACTGGCCAGACGACGGGAGAACTGTGCCGGGTCTTTCACCGCACGATACTGACGAATAAGTTTACCGTTGTGGCTGAGGTTTACAGAAACGTCAAAGCGCGCCAGTGCAATCCGCCGGACAACTTCATCGATATGGGTAAATTCGGTTTTCTCAGTACGCATGAATTTGCGGCGGGCGGGCGTGTTGTAAAACAGATCCAGCACTTCAACCGTCGAGCCTTGCGGATGTGCCGCCGGTTTGACGGTTACCGCCATATCACGCCCTTCGGCATACGCCTGCCAGGCTTCATGCTGTTCAGCGGTGCGTGATGTCAGGATCAGGCGCGATACAGAGCTGATACTTGCCAGCGCTTCGCCGCGGAATCCGAGGCTCAGAATGGCTTCCAGATCATCAAGACAGGTAATTTTACTGGTGGCATGACGTGCCAGCGCTAAAGCCAGATCGTCTTTGCCAATCCCACAGCCGTTATCGCGAATGCGGATAAGTTTGGCACCACCACGATCGATATCAATATCAATACGCGTCGCGCCCGCATCAAGGCTGTTCTCCACCAGTTCCTTCACCACGGAAGCCGGTCTTTCGACAACTTCACCCGCTGCTATCTGGTTAGCAAGTTGTGGCGGCAGTACCTTGATTGGCATAGCGGCTCCTGTGGCAGCGGTCATTTACCGCCTATGACTGAGGAATAGTTAAGGTTTGGCCGAGCTGTACCTCGCCAGACTTCATATGATTTGCGGTTTTGATGTCATTCATGCTGACACCATATTGGCTGGCGATCGCCGACAGCGTATCGCCGCGTTTCACTTTATGTTTCGCGGGCTTCTTCGACGTTTTTGTTGTCGAAGCAGGTGCGGCGGCTGTTGAAGATGTGCGGGTTCCCGCAGGGACTTTCAATCGCTGACCGACCCAGACACCGTCTTTTTTCAGTTTATTAAGATCGCGCAGCGCCGCGTTTGTCGTGCCGTAGCTGTTCGCGATCCCGGTCAGGGTTTCACCCCGGGTCACTTTGTGGATCTGCGTGGCACCGGCTGCACCGGCAGTCACTTCAATCGGGCCAGGCTGGTTAGCGGCAGTACTGGCTGTCGCGCTACTGTCTGCCGCCGCTGCTGATGAGGCCAGCAGCGGACGGTTTTCGACCTTTGGGCCATTTTGTATCGGATGCGACTGGAAATAATTACGCAGGCCGATGTGGATAGCCCTCGCAATTTTATCCTGGTACGCGCTGCTGCCCAGCAGCCGCTCCTCAGTTGAATTACTGATAAAGCCGGTTTCCACCAGCAGGGAAGGAATATCAGGCGAACGTAAAACACCTAAACTGGCATGTTCCGGCTTCGCTTTATGCAAAGAGCCAACAGAGCGCAGTTCGCGCAATACACGGGTCGCAACGTCATAGCCCACGCGCTGTGAATGACCAAACTGTAAATCCAGCACCGCCTGACTGAGATACGGGTCTGAAGCGGTATTTGCCAGCACATCCCCAGCGCCGCCGAGCAGTTCTGACTGTTTCTCGTGTTGCTCCAGCCAGTTCCCCATTTCACTGTTAGCACGACGATTCGATAACACCCAGACTGATGCACCGCGCGCACTGCGGCTCGGCGCGGCATCAGCGTGAATAGAAACCAGCACATTAGCATTTTTCTTACGCGCTACATCGGAACGGCCCATGACCGAAATAAAGTAATCCCCGTCACGGGTTAATACCGGCTGGAACATCGGGTCTGCATTAAGAATCGCCTGTAATTTACGGGCAATTGAGATAGTGACATTTTTTTCTTTTAGCCCGCCAGCGCCGATTGCGCCCGGATCCTGCCCGCCATGACCGGCGTCAATAGCGACAATAATTCTGCTGTCACTGGTCGACACGGTAGAAGAACGTGAATTATCCGGCGCCACCGTCGTCGCGACGACTTTGGTCTGATCATGAGTAAACGGATTTGATTTCGCGGAAGGCGTAACCATTCTGCCCACATTTGGCGAGGACGTGTTGGTCCCCACGGCAACCGGTGCACTCCGACGTGCCGGAGCAGCGGCGTTCATGGTCAGCACCACGGTGTACTGGTTGCCATCTTTCTGTTTTGTGGCGTTGGTTCGGACTTTCTGATTCAGTTCAAATACCAGACGCTGACTCTGCGCATTGGGCGGCGTACTGGCACGTACACGCGTCACCAGATTCTGTCCGTTAAAATTCAGCGGCAGGCCTTTCATCACGCCGTCCTGCCGGATATCCATGACCACACGTTCAGGGTTGTGCAGCGGAAAAAAAGAGTAATCCGGTGAACCATCAAATGAAATCGTGACGGTAGATTGCGTGGCACCGTTGGAAACATTGATGTTTTTCATGCCAGCCGCAAAAACCGGCGAGGCCAGCACGGCAAACAACATCAGCGCCGATAACAACGTCATCATCGTCGCTGAAATATAAAGAGAGGTAAAACGTGAGTTCATCGCGTGATCATCCTTGCTGTTGAACACGATGCAGCAATTTTATGCCGGATTCAGAAACCGCCGCCAACTTTGCGGTGCGCCCGGTTGGGGAATAATCCAGCGTCAGTTCAATATCCGGTTCAGGCAATACCCCTGCACCCTGCTGTGGCCATTCCACCAGGCAAATGGCGTCCTGTGCGAAATAATCGCGGATCCCCATGAACTCCAGTTCTTCCGGATCAGCAAGGCGATATAAATCAAAATGATAAACGGCAATCTTATCCAGCTGATAAGGCTCTACCAGAGTGTAAGTCGGGCTTTTCACATTACCCTGATGGCCTAATGCCTGAAGAAACCCCCGGCTGAAGGTCGTTTTACCGGCTCCCAGATCGCCATAAAGATGGATAACCGCTGAGCCTTCGCAGGCTTTCGCCAGTGAAGCACCTAGTTGCAGCGTTGCCGCTTCGTCGGGTAAAGAGATATTAAGTTGATTCATTCAGTGATATCTATTTCTTCAGGTCTGGATTAACTAACGGGGCAATCACCGCTAAAAGATCAGTTGCCAGCATACCGCGCGTTCCCTGCCGGTGGGCAATTTCGTCTGCGGCAGCGCCATGAAGCACTGAGCCCGCGCAGGCCGCATCATATACATTAAGTTTCTGAGCCAGCAATCCGCCAATAATACCAGAAAGTACGTCGCCCATGCCGCCGGATGCCATTCCGGCATTGCCGACATCCGCTATCGCCATCTCGCCACGTTCGCTGGCAATCAGCGTGCCTGCACCTTTAAGCACTACCACGCCACCATATCGCTCAGTGAGCTTCCTGGCGGAAAGTAAGCGGTCACTCTCAATATCTTTCACGCTGCAACCCAGCAATCTTGCCGCTTCGCCCGGATGAGGCGTCAGTACACGATTTTGCCGTTTCCGCGGGTTGATTGCCAGCAGGTTAAGCGCATCGGCGTCCCATAAGGCGGGTTTATCCCAGTCTGCCACACGTTCCACGGCCTGTTTGCCCCATTCTCTCTGACCCAGACCGGGACCGATAACGACTACCTCTGCCCACTCAAGCCCTGCATCCAGCGACGCAGCCGTGAGTTCCTGCACCATCAGCTCCGGTCTGGCAGTCAGTAGCGGTCCCGCATGTTCTTTGTGAGTAAGTACTCGCACCAACCCGGCCCCGGTACGCAGCGCAGCCTCTGAAGCCATACGGATCGCGCCCGCAAAGCCGGTATCGCCACCCACCACCAACAAACGGCCATATTCCCCTTTATGGGAACAGGGACGTCGCGGGTGCAACCATTGGCCCAACTGAGTTGCATCCAGCCTCTGTAAGGGTGCCAGATGCCCGCCCAGCCAGCTTTCAAGTCCCAGCGCATCGCCGTGTAATTTCCCCGTATAGTCACGTGCCTGCCCGGTCAGCAAACCGGGTTTCAGAGCGATGAAACTGATCGTGTGCGTAGCATGCACCGCCTTGCCCGCGGCCTGACCGGTTTGCGCATCCAGTCCCGAAGGGATATCTAAAGAGATCACAGGTAAAGACGCTGAGTTGATGGCGTCAATCAGTGCGGCGTAAGGCGCGCGTGGCGCGGAAGATAAACCGGTACCGAGCAGACCATCAATAATCAGATCCGCATCCTGCGGCCATGGTGAATCCACCGGGTTAACCGTGCCGCCGCTTTTCAGCCAGCCCTCACGCGCTGTCTCTGCTTCTTCAGGCAGCGGCTTACTCCCCTGAACAGCCAGCAGTGTTACGCGTAGCCCTGCGTTTTTCGCCAGTCGTGCAACTTCAAAACCATCGCCACCGTTATTACCGTGACCACATAAAATCAGCCAGTGACGGGTTTGCGGAAACTTACGCTGCGCCAGTAAAAAAGCGGCTTTTGCCGCGCGTTGCATCAGTGTAAACAGAGAAATCCCCGTTTCCTGCGCCGCCTGTCGCTCAGCCTGTCGTAGCCAGTCAGCAGAAAATACGGAATGTGGTAAACTCGCCTCGTTTCGTTTTTCACGTTGGTTCGTCATGACACTCCCTCTCGATCTCGTTCAACTGGCTCAACATATCAAGCAATGGGGCCAATCGCTAGGCTTCCAGCAGGTGGGTATCTGCGATACAGACTTATCTGTGGAAGAGCCTAAACTGCAAGACTGGCTTGATAAACAATATCATGGCGAGATGGACTGGATGGCGCGCCACGGTATGTTACGCGCCCGTCCGCATGAATTACTGCCCGGTACGCTGCGGGTGATCAGCGTGCGGATGAACTATTTGCCTGCCAAGGCCGCTTTTGCCAAGACCCTGAATAATCCGCAGCTGGGTTATGTCAGCCGTTATGCCCTCGGACGCGACTATCACAAAGTGTTGCGCCAGCGCCTGAAAAAACTCGGCGATATGATTCAGGCATATTGTACTGAGCATGCTGATCAGACCGTGACTTTCCGCCCTTTTGTAGATTCTGCACCAGTGATGGAACGCCCGCTGGCGGCGAAAGCCGGTCTGGGCTGGGTTGGTAAACACTCACTTATTCTTAACCGTGAATCCGGCTCGTGGTTCTTTCTCGGCGAACTGCTGATTGATTTGCCTCTGCCCGTGGATCAGCCTCAGGAAGAGAAATGCGGAAAGTGCGTGGCCTGCATGACAACCTGCCCGACCGGTGCGATCGTTGCCCCTTATACTGTCGACGCCCGCCGCTGTATTTCCTATCTGACCATTGAACTGGAAGGCGCAATTCCGGAAGAATTCCGTCCGCTGATGGGTAACCGTATCTACGGCTGCGATGACTGTCAGCTGATCTGCCCTTGGAATCGTTATTCACAACTGACCGGAGAAGACGATTTCAGCCCGCGCGCCGCACTTCATGCCCCTGAACTGATTGAATTATTTGGCTGGACGGAAGAAAAGTTTTTGCGCATCACGGAAGGCTCGCCAATCCGGCGTATCGGACATTTGCGCTGGTTGCGCAATATTGCGGTGGCGTTGGGCAATGCCCCGTACTCCCGGGAGGTGCTCAATACACTGCAATCGCGGGAAGGTGAGAATGCGTTGCTGGATGAACATATCAGTTGGGCGGTTGCACAGCAGGTTGAAAGAAGAAGTGAACATCAGGTGGAAGTGCAATCTTCACAGCAAAAGCGCCTGATCCGTGCGGTTGAAAAGGGTCTGCCAAGGGATGCATAACCCTTCCCCAAAGCGTTAATTGGAAAAGCGATATTTTCTGTGCATAAAAATAAAAATGCTTTGCCAATCAAGTGCAAAAAAAAGAGCAAGTGATCGTCATAACGTTTCGTTATAAATTAATTTTATTTAAAATCAAGGC
>NZ_JAFMOS010000188.1 GCF_019049755.1 Rahnella perminowiae | reverse complement strand
TGTATCTCTTTGTTATTACCAATGTAACGGACGAAGGCATCGGAGCCGGAACCGTCAACACACAGCGTATGCTCGAAAGCCTTGGGCGTGCAGATACCATCCCTAATGTGACAAAAGAAATGCAGGTCGGGGGAATGAGTGACCCGCGACCAATTTATTATGATCCGCGGGACCCGGCAGCGCAGGAAAAACTGGACGAATATGAAAAAGAAATTCAAAAAATAAGAAACAGAGAAATTTTGCAGGTCAACATTCCCGGTCTGAAAGTGCATATCTGTTCTCTTGTCGCACCCGATTCACCCGAGGGTAACTGGATGCCGGTCTATGTGCATTCCAAGCTGATGATCATCAACGATGTATTCACGACCCATGGTTCCGCCAATATCAACACCCGTAGTATGCAGGTCGACAGCGAAATGAATATTGCTCATGACTGGGCCAGCGTGACTAAAGCACTGCGGCAGCGGCTGTGGAAGTTGCATACAAATGGAATAGGAATGCAGGACGATCCTGCGACGGCGTTCGATGCTTGGGAAGATCTTCTCAACAAGAATAAAGGCCGTCAGGACACTAAAAATGAAAGACCTTTAGCTCCACTAATCAATTTTCTGTACGGCAAAAAAACATTGAAGGATCAGGACTGATGCGAAAGCTACTATTGCTCTCCTGCTTGCTGCTGGCATCTTGCGACCAAAATAGTGCACCAACTTTGATTAAAAAGGATGTTTCCATGGATCCCCTTTCCACTATCAATGCGAGATTGGCCTTTACTTGCAAACACGAAACCATTCCCCAGGTATCATCTGATACAGATGTAGTGTTTAAGTATGCTCGCTGGCTTCAAGTGAATAACCAACTTAAAGAAGATAAAACCGTAGATGCACAAATTGAGCGTTTATATCGAATTGCTACCGCCAACGGTCATTATAAAGCCAGCATAAACCTACAAAACGGCGCAATCCGGGGTCAGTTCAATCTCAATAGAACTGAACAGCTGCACATGAGCCAGCAACTCATTGATGCGAAAGTGGCAACAGGTTACTACTTTGTCGCCATTTATTTGGAGAATGGAACTGCCGGTTTGAAACAGAACAGTGAGATGGCTTTACGTTATTACCGTAAAGCAGCGGATGAAGGAAATCCTCAGGCCCAAGCTTACATCGGGGATAAGCTGGCCCCAGCGAATATGGCGCCGAAAGTTTCCAGACAGTTGCGTCGCTGTGCGGCCGAACAAGGTAATGACAATGCCGCCAACGCTTTGGGAGTGGCCTTAAGTATTACCGAGCAATATACGGAGGCTCTTGAAGCATTTCAACTCGGTGTTGCAGCTGGGGACTCAAGTTCAGCAAGATTTTTAGCGAATGGTTTTAATGGACCAGCCCCCACTAACGAATTGTACTATCTTGGACAGCGAAAAGACTCCGAGCGTACCCAACGTTATAAAATAATTGGCAAAATACTTAGCAACTATTCCTACAGTAACCCCACCGTCCCAGAAATCAACGATATCGTCCCCCTCCCACCGGCCCCGCTGCCTGCCTGGGATGGCAAGATAAAATGGCTGGAAGATCGCAAAGCGA
>NZ_JAFMOS010000189.1 GCF_019049755.1 Rahnella perminowiae | reverse complement strand
ACCTGCATTTCTTTTGTCACATTAGGGATGGTATCTGCACGCCCAAGGCTTTCGAGCATACGCTGTGTGTTGACGGTTCCGGCTCCGATGCCTTCGTCCGTTACATTGGTAATAACAAAGAGATACAAAGAGCCGTCTTTTTCAGGGACACGGCCCGCTTTAATCTGGGCGGAAATATTATTCTTTATCGCTTCGGCGAGCGGTGGCCAGCGAAAGTACTGGTTTTCGATGTAGATAAACTGTGTCGCGTTATTCACTGTCTTCAGGTAAAGCTTTTCGATATCCCGTTTGCCTTCCTGTGCCTGAGTGCGCAGGAGTTGGGCCATGATCGGAGTGCCAAAACCCGCCCGCGTTTTAAGTTTTTTAGCCACTTCTTTAGCATTGCGGTGCTTTATCAGGTCTTCCCCGGTCTCTTTACACCATGCGGTGGCGAAATTTTCATGAAGATGTTCAAGAATAGGACCTGTCACCCGGCTGGAAATATCCTGTCGGGGCAGAAATCCGCGCGGGCCTTCGTATGGTTCCCAATGGTCCTGGGCGGAAGGGCGGTGCATAGACGAATGTTTATCAGTATCCCAGTATTCATCAAGCATGTTATGCCCCATGACAAAACCGACAGCATGTTCTGGTAATTCGTAGTCAATCAGCACGGTCTTTTGGTGATGCGTTGCGGCCATGGTTAATGCGAAAACTGTGCCGCCGCTGACACTTTTATCGAGAGCCTGCCGGGAAGCCTGATAGGCGATTTCGGCGCGCTCATTGGCATCAAATCCACGGCCGACGAATATTGGAAACGAATCCTCAGAATTTTTACCAGAGCGAAGTGCCTGAGCAGCCATCCCGCCTGAGTACAAGTGTTTCGAGAACCACTTTTTGTCATAAGCATATTGGTCATCAGAAGAAGTTTGCCCGGCCCGATTTTTTAAATTGATGAGGCCATACCCGGGTAAATTGGCCTCTCCGCCGAGACCTGTTGCATTTAAAAACATCTCCCAGCCTAAAATACGAACCTGAACTTTGTTCTCTTGCGCCAAATTGATGAGTAACTCACCGATGCACGGAGCCTGACCATCCCGAATAAAATACATGGATGGTTGAAACCCCCAGCAGATGATATCGACGGTCTTCTTGGCATTGGCGATGGCTTCATGAACCGCGCGGAAAGCTTCTTCGCCGTTGACCAAAGGCTTGTAGGTTGCGAGAGCTGGCGGGTATTCAGTGCCTTCCACAAACCAGGGCGGAATGATGGTGCACTGACTGGTATCAACAACAGAGACGGGAGAAACAATATCATTTTGACTCATCAGTACTCTTCCTTATCACCGGCGCCATCCAGGAGTTGTTTGTAAAGATTGCGGTGCTCAGTGTGTGGCTGTGGCTGTGGCAGTCGTGAATACCCATACTTTTTAATACGTTGAGTCATTTTGTTCATCCCTGTTAATTCATCCGTTGCTGCTCTGAATCGCTGATTATTACGTGAAATTACACTGCACCCACAAACCGCCAGTCAACGTGCTGCTCCTGATGGAACAGTTGGTCACTGAGCGGCCAGGGGCGTGAGCGGCAAAACTCCACCCGGTCAGTGGGCATAATCTCGCCTTCCCTGAGTGCAAGAATGGCGTTC
>NZ_JAFMOS010000190.1 GCF_019049755.1 Rahnella perminowiae | reverse complement strand
TGTATCTCTTTGTTATTACCAATGTAACGGACGAAGGCATCGGAGCCGGAACCGTCAACACACAGCGTATGCTCGAAAGCCTTGGGCGTGCAGATACCATCCCTAATGTGACAAAAGAAATGCAGGTTGAGGAGGTTAATGACCCGCGCCCGGCTTATTATGATCCGCGAGACCCGGCAGCGCAGGAAAAACTGGACGAATATGAAAAAGAAATTCAAAAAATAAGAAACAGAGAAATTTTGCAGGTCAACATTCCCGGCCTGAAGGTGCATATCTGTTCTCTTGTCGCACCCGATTCACCCGAAGGTAACTGGATGCCGGTCTATGTGCATTCCAAGCTGATGATCATCAACGATGTATTCACGACCCATGGTTCCGCCAATATCAACACCCGTAGTATGCAGGTCGACAGCGAAATGAATATTGCCCATGACTGGGCCAGCGTGACTAAAGCACTGCGGCAGCGGCTGTGGAAGTTGCATACAAATGGAATAGGAATGCAGGACGATCCTGCTGCGGCGTTCACAGTATGGGACTTTATCCTTGAAAAGAATAAAAAGCTTCATGCCAGTGGTAAGGAAGAACCTATGGCTTCACTAATTGCATTTTCCTACGATAAGGCAACATTAAAGGATCAAGATTAATGCGCAGATTGCTATTACTAACATGTCTGCTGCTGACCGCTTGCGACCAGAGCGTTGCCCCTAGCGTTGTAAACAAGGATGTATCTATGGACCCATTAACTAACATCAATACCAACTTGGCGTTCACTTGCAAACACGAAATTATCCCGAAAGCTTCTTCTGATACCGAGAAATTGTTTGAATACGCCCGTTGGTTGCAAAAAAATAATCTGCTGAAACAAGACAAAAAGGTGGATGCTGAAACTGAACGTTTATATCGCATTGCAGCTGAAAATGGTCATTTTAAAGCCAATATTAACTTGCAGAATGGTTCGATCCGTGGGCAGTTTTCTCTCTCAGCAGATGAGCGTTTTCGCCTTAGCCAGCGGTTGATAAACGCTAAAATTGCCAGTGGTTACTACTTTATCGCCATCTATTTGCAGAACGGCGCAACCGGTTTAAAGCAGGATCTGGAACTGGCTCTGCGCTACTATCGTAAAGCTGCTGATGAGGGCAGTCCCCAAGCTCAGAATTACGTTGGGGACAAACTTTCGCCGGCAAAAATGGCGCCAAATATAGCTAAGCAGATGTTAGAATGTTCAGCTGTTCAGGCTAATGGCGACGCCGCGAAATCTCTTGGAATGATGCTAAGTATAGAAGGCCTGTTTCAGCAGACAATACAGGCGTTCCAATTAGGAGTCGCGGCAGGAGATGAGACTTCTGCCTTCGCGCTTGAACAAGGGTTTTATGGGCCTGAATCCACAAGTACCTATTATGTAGCACAGCAAAAAGACCCTGAGCGTGCTCTTCGCTATAAAGCAATCTGGAAAATACTTTCCGACTACTCCTATGCCAGCCCCACCGTCCCAGAAATCAACGATATCGTCCCCCTCCCACCGGCCCCGCTGCCTGCCTGGGATGGCAAGATAAAATGGCTGGAAGATCGCAAAGCGAACATTCCGCCGACCAAACCCAGCGAAGCCCTGATTGAGAAGTTGGCGAAAGA
>NZ_JAFMOS010000191.1 GCF_019049755.1 Rahnella perminowiae | reverse complement strand
ACACATAATGGGTGGATTCTATTAAAAAAAATTGGATAGGTGTCTGGTTTGATGGCGTAGTCGATAAAACAAATGAAGGCATTGCATTAATTAGCGAACAAATTCAATTATTACTTAAAGAAAGCAAAAGTAATTCATGCGCAATTGAAAAAATCCAGTTTGATATATTCGGCTTCAGCCGTGGCGCTGCGGCTGCACGTCACCTTGCGAATCGTGTCAGAAACAACGATCAGGCGATACAGGAAGCCATCACGAAAGGGCTGGATGGCCGAAATCAGCATGGCAAACCTTCAGGAGAAGTTCGCTTTCTGGGACTGTTTGATACTGTCTGCGCAGTCGGTGGGGTAACAAATTTGTTTGACGTCCACGGCGGTGTAAATCCCGGCATTGAGCTGGCGCTTCCGAAAGATATTGCACAAAAAGTCTTTCAGATTACCGCAATGCATGAATGCCGCTATAACTTCAGCCTGAACAGCATTAAAGAGTCGTGGCCAGAACTTGCCTTGCCCGGTGTACATTCGGATATTGGCGGTGGCTATAATCCGCAGGAAAAAGAATACCTGTTCCTCTCTGAACCTGGATTTGAGACCGTCAGGGATAGCATTCCCGTCGAGATGACGAATATTTATCGCAGTTCAGCGGCGGAAATACCTGACCTGCGGGTACTGCCCAATCTGAGTCCCATTATGCTTTCCGGGGTGATAACCCTGGGAACATGGTATGACTATTTGGTCAATGCGAATAAAAATCGTATGGGTGTGACGGAAAAGCGTGTTGGTGCGGCGGTGACAATGGAACGTACCGTCACTAATGACTGGTCAAAGGTTAGCTTGCGCGTGATGCTAGCCGCGGCTCAAAGCGCTGGATGTATATTTGATCCAATTCGCGATACGAATATCACATTAAGATTGCCACAAGAATTAGAACCGTTGAGTCAAAAAGCCATTAACCAAGGAAAAGCGGCTTTAAATGGGGCAACATCCATACCTTTTACTTTGGAAGAAATGCAATTGATTGGGAAATACATCCACTGTTCTGCGAACTGGAACGCAGTGGTATTTAAAGACGTCTGGCTCGATGGCAATAAGGTCAAGGCGATTTACGGCGCGGTAAAATCAGCAGAACTTGTCGGCTTTGTTAATCGCCCTAATCCCGGCTGGGTACGCGCCGTGTGGAATATGCAAGGAGCAAAGGCATGAAAGCAATAACAGGTCTGCTATCCCTTCTTCTGTTAGCGGGTTGCACCGGCAGTAATACAGAAGAACAACACGGCACTATTAAAGCCCCCTGGGATGAATGGTACTTTGCATTTACTACCCCTAAGGCCCTGCCTGCTCAGGTCACCCTGGTGAAATTACTCGACACCGAAGGCTATGGTTATGTGTTCGAAACAATAAACCAACCACAGGGCATCAGTGTGGGAAAATGGGATGACCAAAACTCAGCTGGCGGAACACAGTTCAATAAAGCAAAGTCTCCACCTCAAATGATTGTTTTTTGTTGGGACTCTATTATTGACAAGAAAACTTATGAAACCACTTTATTCTTTTATTCTGATACCTGGGAGAAAATGATTACCCCTTATCCAAACCCCCTCACTTCTTCAAAAAGTGCCTACCGGCAAACGATGTTAATAGGTC
>NZ_JAFMOS010000192.1 GCF_019049755.1 Rahnella perminowiae | reverse complement strand
TTCCCCAGTTATCTTCTGGCTTTTGTTGATCATCAGAAAAATTAAAATGTCTGCGATAATGCATAAAACCAACATAATCTGTAGGTATTGCATTTTTCCATACCCAATAATGGGCTGTAAGTTCACAGTAGAACGGGTTTTTATACGATATATTATCGCCAGTATCATCACCGTCGCAACAAATAACATTCAGTGAATTGGCTTTTCCTACATGTATAGGCTTTATCACCGATGAATCGAGAAACGCACTCGGTTTATGGTGACAAGTATAGATTGATACAGTTTTCATCCTTTATTCCATCACAATAATTAAATATATAATATCAGGCCATTACTGCCTGATAAGCAGCAATGACATCAGCAGAGTTACCCATTTGCCTAAGCTTATGATCTTCAATCCATATAACGCGATCACATACCTTGGATACATCTGCCAGGTTGTGACTAACAAAAAGAATGGTTACACCTTTAGCTTTAAAGTCATTAATCGTTGCCAGGCATTTTCTTTGGAATGAAATATCCCCCACAGCGAGAACTTCATCGATTATGAGTATATCAGGATCAACTTGCGTGATTACTGAAAAACCTAATTTTGCCAGCATACCGCTTGAGTAAACACGAATAGGTTCATCGATAAAATCGCCTAATTCTGAGAACTCAATAATTTTGTCCATCCGCTGCTTAAGCTCTTTTCGACGCAATCCAAGCAGTGTTGCATTCAGGCGGATATTTTCACGTCCGGTTAATTCAGGATGAAAACCACCGCCTAATTCTAACATTGAGGCGACTCTGCCCGTGACACTGACCGTCCCGGATGAGGGTTTCATCACACCTGCAACCAGTCCCAGTGAGGTACTCTTACCTGCGCCATTACGGCCAATCAGTGCAACAGATTCACCTTTCTCAATGACAAAATTAATATCTTCGATGGCCAGATAACTTCTGCCACTAAGCAGACTTAGCGCTCTGCGAGGATTAAATATTAATTCTTTTATACCTGAGCCTATATGATGATAAAGGGGGTATCTTTTAGTTACATTCTTGAACTCAATGACAACGCTCATTATAGAATCTCTGCAAAACGATATTTTAATTTATTAAAAATACTACTACCGATTATAAGCATCACTATTCCATAGCCGTACAGAGTGGCTATATCAGTATAATTAACCGTATTATTCATAAATAAATCACGCCAACTGATAATCATATTAGCCAAAGGATTGTAGTCAATAAGCCAGCGGTATTTTTGGGGTATCATATCTGAAGAGTATAATATTGGCGTGCAATAAAAGAGCAACATAATACCAAGCGTTATGAAACGTTCCAGATCACGGAAAAACAAATTGAGTGTAGATAAAGTTAGCGCCACACCCAGCATAAGAATAATCTGCGCGAAACCGATCAGCGGAATTCCCCAGATCCAATCCCAGGACGGGCGCATATCATAAACGTAAAGAAAAATAATAATAACAGGAATGGTACAAATGAAATGTAAGCATTCCATTAGTACATTACTCATGGGGATTACAGAACGCGGAAAAACAGTCTTCTTTATTATCTGTGCATTAGCCAAAAAAGAAAATAATGAATTAGACGTTGAACTTGCAAACCATTGCCATGGGAAAAGCCCGGTAATAATAAAAACGGTATAGTTG
>NZ_JAFMOS010000193.1 GCF_019049755.1 Rahnella perminowiae | reverse complement strand
TACATCAACAACTCTGACTGGGTTATCCTCGGTGACAAAATCATCCAGCACTTCAGGCAGCAACGTCACCTGATGTCTGCCCTGACCTTTAATGTGATGGGTCATATCTGCACCCGCAATATGTAATCGTATCCTTCTAATTTTAATAAATAAAGTGGGTTTACGCATGGGTTTATCAAGAATGGTTGATCATATTAAGTCACTGCTTAGACCAAAAAGTGATCAGCAGTTTTCACACAGCCTGGGCACACAGCAGACAAATACGTGACGCTGAGGGTCTGCTGAGAGCGATGAGTCGACATAGCTACTCATTGTGTAATCAGCATTATTGGTAGATCAGTGGTTTTAAGAACATCAAAGCATTTTTACAGTGTTATCTAACCAGGTGGGAAGATTTTCTCTGTACCAGTTGAGATAGAAATGAAAATCACTTTTCTGCCGTTCATTAAGCAGTACGACTACCTCGGTAACAATCCATGCTTTGGCAATTGCAATTTCTTTAGCCAGATCATTAGGCTTAGAATGACAAGATATACAGTTATAGCGTTCTGAAAACTCAATAAATTTTTGTATAGAACCCATTCCCTTTATTAGGGGGGCAAGGTCAATTGCTGGGCTGCCAATGCTGAATCTCTCCCAGTCGAAAAGAACTAAATCACCGTCATCCCTTTTTCCCCAATTACCCGCATTACTATCACCTGAAATTAAGCACTGACCACTAAACAGAGCATCACTTGCCTGCTGGAAATGCCGTAACTGTTGTGCTGATCTTTCCGGTAATGCCAAAAGAGTGAGAGATTTTTCGAGCGCTGATTCTGACCAGGTGTGATTGTGATAAACCCACGAAGGGTCAGGCGGATAGCAATGCAAGCGACACAGAATTGACAACACGTCATCTCCTGCAACTGCGTCCTGACCAACTTGATGTGGGATATATTCCAGTCTCAACTTGCGTAAGGATGGATCGGCGAACAAGAGCTTTGGGGTGACAATGTCAACCTGAGCGAGACTCTTGGCTGCGTGTTGATAAAAACTGTACTCCACATCACTGACAGGAAATTTCTCGACTACCTGATGACCTGTTTCATCCACAAAAAGTGCCACTTTGGCGGTACCCATTCTGGATATATTATCAACAGACATACATCTTCCTTTAACGTTGGCCGGTTGGTTAATTCTGAGGCGTTTGAGTTTTGCTCATACTGGCAGTCATGCTGACATTTCGCCTCGCCATAGTTAGCATATTGTGATGGTTGCGCCGTCTGTTTGGCAGAGAGTAGCCGAATAAACACCAGAGGACTGCTAAGCGCGAGGAGCGAACTTAACATTCTGCTGTATTAAGCAATTAGGCCGGTTCAGAAACCAGGTCGAAGAGACCAAGGAACTGTGGTACCTATGATATTGACCGTTATATCATTCTTTAACGCAACGTTGATACCATCCGATATTTCAAGATTGGATAACCATCTTGATTTATTGGAATTCAATCTACTATCTATAACAAAGCCTAATATGATTATTCTGTATTGAATGTTAGGATGATTTTTACGGAAAAAAGATAATCTATGACTAATTTCCTCTGGATTTGACGGATCTGCTAAAGAACTTCCAACAATATGCCAAAGTGAATTTTTAGTGAATTCAACAGCGACCGAACAGACATTCATTTCTGATGGCTCATGCAC
>NZ_JAFMOS010000194.1 GCF_019049755.1 Rahnella perminowiae | reverse complement strand
CCAATCATTCTTCGCTCTCATTTGCTATCATCCCAGGGAATACGCAACTATATTGTAAAAAACATTGAAAAAAACGGAGGTAATTGCTTTGTTCAAGTAGGTCTTCAGACGGATTCTAAATTTATGCTTCTATGGTTAACACCTGCATTTCAGGGAGTATTCCAGTTATATATACCTGCACTCAGACAATATGAAGCGGAAGTTATAATTACATTTAGCGATACTAAAGCAATCAGTAAATGCTAAGATAAATTCAATATCAGTACATTGCTTCTGATAGAGACGGTGCGGCAGATACGGGGCGTAACTGTTGCACCGTCGCACAGACTTGATTTTAATATTCTTACGGCAACCATTTACTTGGATGCCTCAGCTCCACTCATGCCTGGAGAACCGTCGTGACCTCCATTGCTGCCGCCGCTTCCTCCCTGGCCGCCCTGGCCTCCGGGACCAGCATCGCCCCCATTTCCTCCGTTCCCCGTTCCATCACCGCTGCCGCCGTTTCCTCCATTACCTCCTTCCTCGCCGCCGCTTCCCCCGTTTCCTCCATCTCCATTAGAACCGGATCCTGCATTCCCGCCATCACCCCCGTCTCCATTGCTGGACCCGTTACCTCCATCCCCACCATCTCCGTCGTCTGCGATGGCATTAAAGCTCGCAGTGAAAGCCAAAACAGGAAGCAGGAAAGAAGGTGTGTAGAAGATTAATACTCGTAGTGTTACGACCGCTATTACTAATAATGAGCTTACAAACGTACGTAGAGGAAAAATTCGCATTTAAATTCTCCTTCGTTAAATTCATCATTTTATTTAATCAGGTATTTCCCCCATCGCCACCATCGCCACCATCGCCACCATTCCCTCCTGGTGAATTATTACTGCCGCCATCCCCTCCATTTCCACCATCAGCTCCATTTGCTCCTGCAGCTCCTTCTCCTCCCTGCCCATTGTTACCATTGTTACCACTATTACCTCCATCACCCCCTTCACCGCCGTTCCCACCAGGCGAATCAGCACTATTGCCATTTCCTCCGTTGCCACCATTGCCACCGTTACCACCATCAGGCCCGCTACCGCCATCTCCTCCATTCCCGCCATTGCCCCCAGCAGAGCCACTCCCACCGTCGCCACCATTCCCGCCATCAGCTATTCGATGAATTAAGTGGGAAAACGGTAATAGATTTTTTTCTTCTGTATTTGCACAAGCATTTGCAATTGAGTTGAAAGCCACTACGGCAAAAAGACTCAACCTGACATATTTATTCATTCTATTATTCATCCGTTAGCTCCATTTGCACCGGGCGCACCGCTTCCGCCATTTGCGTTTCCGTTACGTGTGTTGCCGCCATTCCCGCCGTTGCCGCCATCGGTGCATAAAGTTCCCGGTGACCCTTTCTTACCATTTTGGCCGTTAGCGTTACCATTTTCGGTAGTGCCGCCATTTTTTCCATTTAGATATGAGCAGTCGTTATGTTTATGGTGATGCTTATTCGAGGCCTGAGCGCTCATGGCATTGAATGTTAGAAGTGAGAGAATGAGAGTGTTAATGACTAGTGGATTAAATTTCATATTTATATCTCCATAATGAAAACGCGGAGAAAAATATTCACCGCGTCTAAAAATTAAATAAACCTACTATGCTCCACCGTCTCCACCGTCTCCACCGCCATTATCACTACCGTCACCATTACCGGTTCCGTTATTATCC
>NZ_JAFMOS010000196.1 GCF_019049755.1 Rahnella perminowiae | reverse complement strand
GTATAAGAGACAGGAATTACATTAAACAAAGTGGTATTTTCCTGAAGAATAAAATGGGTTTTTTGGGTGCTTTATTTATTGCCTTAATCCCTTTGATACTCATGATCGTTCCTGGTGTCCGAAGTTATATTATCGGCACTTATGCCGTCGCAGCATTTTATAATACTGTCGTCATCATTGTGTATGCCACCGGTTGTGTGATCGTATTATCATCATTTATTGAAATAAACAGATGCGACACTGTATTAAAAACAAAAGACGATAAAAAAACAGCTCACCTGTTAGGGGATGCGAATAAAATTGTCTTTAAAAAAGAGCACGGTCTTGACGATGACACATTACTGTCAGTGTATGAAAACATTGATGAAAGTGTGAACCGTAAACACAACCAACGCATGTCTGCGATTTTAAGTTGCGCCAATATTTCCACCATGATCGGTCTGCTGGGCACGTTTGCGGGTCTCTCGCTGACCATTGCGTCGGTTATCTCCTTGCTTGATAAATCACAAATAGGGGGAGGGAATGATGCGGATACTCTGAAGATCATCGTGAACGTTGTCTCTTCTTTGTCTGAACCTCTCCGGGGTATGAATACGGCGTTTGTTTCTTCAATTTATGGTGTGGTCAGCGCCATTCTTCTGAACGTCATGAGCTCGCTGGTTCGCAATGCGTTCGTCCGTCTCAACGTGACGCTGCGCGATACTAAGCTCGAATTCATTCGTGAAATGAAGCGCAAACATCAACCCGCAAAGACCCGCACTCTGCGCATTGTTTCATCGCTGGATGAAATGGTCAGTGACATTAAAGATACGCTGCTCAGCTTCCAGGATCGTTTACTGAATATGTGCGCAGACTCGAATAATACCCTGCACAGCATGGTCGAGCAGGACAACATCAGCCATGCACAGCGCGCACAATTTGAAACGTCATTATTGACCGTCTGCGAAAGGGGCGCGGGCCAGTTAAATGAAATCCATCAGGGTGTCATGAATGCAAATCTGCAATTAACCGATCAGCACACAGCCATTACTGCCACACAGCAGCAGGTTTCCGGTCAGCATGCTCTTCTGGTCAGTCAGCATGAACAGCTTGATGCTCAGGAAGGTCAGCTAAAAGCGTTAAACCTTTCTCAGCAAGACATCGGGCGCAGTCAGGAAACGCTTTTGCAAGAAACAAGCAGTTTACAAAACTCGCTCACCGACCTGCATGCCACCACACAAATCATACATGAAAAGAATCATCTGCAGCTGAACAAAATGGATGAACACATTGTTCTTCATGAATTGAAAAATACCGACCTGCACAGTGAAACTCAGAGCCATATCCAGGGACATCTGAAAACGTTCGCACCTCTGTTCTCCCAAATTGCCGATATGCAATGTTCTTTGCAAAAAGATGTGCTGGTATTGAAGGATAAGAAAAAACCGTGAAAATCTCGATAATCTCATTAATGATCGGTATTACCGTATTGTCTGTGCCGGCTTTCGCTTCACAGCGCGCGGTTCAGGACAGCGGAGCCTATCCTCTTACGGTCCTGGTAAAACACGCGCTGGAAGCTCAGCCTTCGGTGGCTATTTCTTTTCTTGATATCGAACGTCGGCATCAGGAAACGAATATGAGCAAATCTTCCCTTTATCCGACATTAGATGCAACATCGGAAACTTCGCAAAAAAATAAAAGCGACGGAGACGAGAATAATATCGAAAATAAGAT
>NZ_JAFMOS010000195.1 GCF_019049755.1 Rahnella perminowiae | reverse complement strand
CAATCACTGCGCAATAAATGTCGCGAAGCGTGATTTCTTCCGCCGGGCGGCCAAGCGTGATCGAACCGGTACGGCCGAGAGTGGAAACGATGATGCCATGCTGCGTCAGCGGCACCATCAGTTTGCGGATAAAACTGGAGTTGGCTTCCAGACCCGTTGCTAAAATCGCACTGGTGCAGCGCTGGCCAGCCTTTTGGGACTGAGCGATACAAAACACCATCTGCATAGCTGTCGGAAAGCGATAATCTAACATGTCATTGTCCTGAGAAACCAAGTCTTAGGTAAAGCACCGTATCACAGAGGAATTGCCCCGTACGTGATCTGGTCAATAATATAACAAACACTGTTGCATTATTGAAGGCAGACACCTCCCAAAGGCACAGATAATCACGTTTTTGGGCACAAAAAAACCCATCCTAAGACGGGTTTTGTACTCAGAACATTCAATAAGAAGTTTCAGAAATTAGAACTGATAAACCAGACCAACCGCTACGATATCATCGGTAGAAATATTGTTGGTTTTATAGAAGTCATCATCATTGTCCAGCAGGTTGATTTTGTAATCAACGTAGGTAGACATGTTTTTGTTGAAGTAATAGCTGGTACCCACAGAAACATATTTAACTAAGTCATGATCGTTATCGGTACGGCTGGTATCTTCATTCAGATTCTTACCTTTGGATTGCAGGTAAGAAACTTCAGGACGCAGACCAAAATCGAATTGGTATTGTGCGGTAATTTCAAAGTTCTGAGTTTTATTTGCCACGCCGTCACTGCCATAAAGGGTCATGTTGCGGGTTTCAGAATACATGGTAGCCAGATAGACATTGTTTGCATCGTATTTCGCGCCCACTGTCCACACATCAGCTTTATCGCCATCAGCGTTTGTATAGGCAATTTGATCATTCGTACGATCAGAAGATGCATAGGCAGCCCCGGCCGTAATACCCATGCCGAAATCATAAGTGGTAGAAATACCGAAACCATCACCGTTCTGATGACGCACGTCACGACCATTGTTAGTGCCTTCACCAAACTGGAAATCTTCGCTATTATTATCGCCATCATTTGCACCCTGGTATTGCAGTGCGAAATTCCAGCCTTTTACTTCGCCGAAGAAGTCAGTGTTGCGGTAAGTGGCAACCCCGTTGGTACGGCCAACCATAAAGTTATCAGGCGTGGTGTAAGTATCACCACCGAACTCTGGCAACATATCGGTCCATGCTTCAATATCATACACAACACCGTAGTTACGGCCGTAGTCGAATGAGCCGAAATCACCGAATTTCAGACCTGCAAAGCCCAGACGGGTTGCGTTGCCAGATGTACCGCTGCTCTCTGTATTGTTAGCCTGAATATTGTATTCCCACTGACCATATCCGGTCAGTTGGTCAGCAATCTGAGTTTCGCCTTTAAAGCCCACACGCGCATAGGTCTGATCGCCATCTTTGCCTGCATCATCAGAGAAATAATGCAAACCATCCACTTTGCCGTACAGATCCAATTTATTGCCGTCTTTATTATAGACCTCAGCAGAATGCGCTGCGCCTGCAACCAGTAATGCCGGGATAATAAGTGCCAATGCTTTTAATTTC
The DNA here is from genome assembly GCF_019049755.1 of Rahnella perminowiae. GTDB lineage: Bacteria > Pseudomonadota > Gammaproteobacteria > Enterobacterales > Enterobacteriaceae > Rahnella > Rahnella perminowiae. The sequence goes on along the minus strand of NZ_JAFMOS010000195.1, from coordinate 118 downwards.
ATGATGTCATTCCTTTATCATTTGATTGGATGTTTTAAATTATTATATATGTATTATCAATGAGTCAGACTCGTATTAATATTACCTACAGAGTTCCGCGGGTCAGTAGGTAAATTAT
>NZ_JAFMOS010000198.1 GCF_019049755.1 Rahnella perminowiae | reverse complement strand
AAACCGCCAGTCAACGTGCTGCTCCTGATGGAACAGTTGGTCACTGAGCGGCCAGGGGCGTGAGCGGCAAAACTCCACCCGGTCAGTGGGCATAATCTCGCCTTCCCTGAGTGCAAGAATGGCGTTCCGGCTGAGTCCTTCGCGCGGCAGCCATGCAATCTGCCAGTATCCGCTTTTCGGACAAGGTTCACCGGTTTTACACAGCAGACTTAGTGAGGCACTTTTATCAAAATCCGGTGACGTCGGCAGCGGCCTGCCGGTTTCAGGGTTGAGCTGTTTGTCTTTCGCCAACTTCTCAATCAGGGCTTCGCTGGGTTTGGTCGGCGGAATGTTCGCTTTGCGATCTTCCAGCCATTTTATCTTGCCATCCCAGGCAGGCAGCGGGGCCGGTGGGAGGGGGACGATATCGTTGATTTCTGGGACGGTGGGGCTGGCATAGGAATAATTACCCAGCATTTCGCCAATTTTCTCATAACGCCGGGCACGTTCAGGATCTTTTTTCTGGTCAAGATAGTACATACTTGTAGATTCAGGCTCACCAAATCCTTTTTGCAGGGCATAAGCTGATATTTCATCACCAGCAGCAATTCCCAACTGAAATGCCTCAAGTGATTCCAGATATAGAGCTCTATTTTTTTGGTTGATTCCTAGGGCTTTTGCTGCTTCCCCCTCTCCCTGTTCGGCAGCACAACGACACATTTGCCGGGAAATGTTAGGAGCCATATCTGCCGGGAATAGTTTCTTACCTACATAGGCCTGTGCCTGAGGATTCCCTTCATCAGCGGCTTTACGGTAGTAGCGCAGAGCCAGTTCCTGATCCTCCTTTAAACCGGCTGCGCCGTGCTGCAAGTAGATGGCGGTAAAGTAGTAACCGCTGGCAACTTTAGCGTTTATCAACTGCTGGCTAAGGCGAAAACGCTCATGTGGTGTGAGAGTGAACTGCCCACGGAACGAACCATTTTGCAGGTTAATATTTGCTTTGTAATGACCATTCTCGGCAGCGATGCGATATAAACGTTCAGTTTCAGCATCCACCGTTTTGTCTTGTTTCAGCAGATTATTTTTCTGTAGCCAGCGGGCGTATTTGAATAATATTTCGCTATCGGCAGAAGCTGCTGGAATGATTTCGTGTTTGCAGGAAAAGGCCAGCTTGGCATTAATATTTGAAAGTAAATCCATGGGAACATCCTTTTTTACAGCTTTTATAGCGGTCAGGGCATTGCTCTGGTCACAGGCTGTCAGCAATAGACAGAATGAAAATAATAATTTGCGCATCAGTCCTGATCCTTCAGTGTTACTTTGCTATAAAGAAACTTAATCAGTGACGCTTTGGGGGCATCCTTTTTTGTTCCCTGAAGATCTTCATTATCACCAAGAAGATACCCCCAATCTCTGAAAGCATCAGTAGGATCATCCTGCATTCCTATTCCATTTGTATGCAACTTCCACAGCCGCTGCCGCAGTGCTTTAGTCACGCTGGCCCAGTCATGGGCAATATTCATTTCGCTGTCGACCTGCATACTACGGGTATTGATATTGGCGGAACCATGGGTCGTGAATACATCGTTGATGATCATCAGCTTGGAATGCACATAGACTGGCATCCAGTTACCTTCGGGTGAATCGGGTGCGACAAGAGAACAGATATGCACCTTCAGGCCGGGAATGTTGACCTGCAAAATTTCTCTGTTTCTTATTTTTTGAATTTCTTTTTCATATTCGTCCA
>NZ_JAFMOS010000603.1 GCF_019049755.1 Rahnella perminowiae | reverse complement strand
GGTTCGCACAATCTCATAGACAAGCCAGATAAGAGGTTTCAGACTGTGCACTTTCCAAATTTACGAGCGCTATTCCGGGCATTTTCATGAAAAAAATGACTATTCTTGGTTCGACAGGGTCTGTCGGCACCAGCACGCTTTCCGTTGTCCGGTCTAATCCTGACGATTTTTCCGTTAAAGCACTGGTTGCAGGGCGTAATGTTGACGTTATGGCGCAGCAGTGTCTCGAGTTTCACCCTGAATACGCTTCGATGGCGGATGAACCGTCTGCCCGCGCGCTGAGAGCCATTCTGGCAGAACACGCAAGCCGTACTGAGGTGCTTTCTGGCTCTGATGCTGCGGCTGAACTGGCTGCTCTTGATGATGTGGATCAGGTGCTGTCGGCTATAGTGGGTGCAGCGGGCTTGTTACCGACACTCGCCGCTGTGCGCGCAGGTAAACAGGTACTTCTGGCGAATAAAGAATCGCTGGTGACCTGCGGGCGCATTTTTATGGACGCAGTCCGCCAGAGTCAGTCTCAGCTATTGCCTATCGACAGTGAGCACAACGCGATTTTCCAGAGTTTGCCTGAATCTGTTCAGAAACAACTGGGATATGCTTCCCTCGAAAACCATGGGATCTCTCGCATTATTTTAACCGGATCCGGTGGCCCGTTCCGCGAATTGCCGTTGGATAAATTCCGTGATGTCACACCTGATCAGGCTTGTGCACATCCTAACTGGTCTATGGGACGTAAAATTTCCGTCGACTCAGCCACCATGATGAACAAAGGGCTGGAATATATTGAAGCCCGCTGGTTATTTAATGCCTCTGCGGCTGAAATGGAAGTGATTATTCATCCGCAATCTGTGATCCATTCCATGGTGCGTTATTGCGATGGTAGCGTGCTGGCTCAGTTGGGCTCACCGGATATGCGCACCCCGATTGCGCATGCGATGGCGTATCCGCACAGAGTCACAACCGAAGTCGAAGCGCTGGATTTTTGTAATATGGGTGCGATGACTTTCAGTGCACCGGATTACATCCGTTATCCTTGTTTGCAACTCGCTATTGAAGCCAGCAACACCGGTCAGGCAGCAACGACGGCACTGAATGCCGCAAATGAAATTTCAGTGGCTGCGTTCCTCAATGGCAAGATTCGTTTTACCGACATTGCTTTCCTGAATCGACAGGTGATGGAGCAGATAGTGAGTGCTGAACCTGATTCTGTTGAGGAAGTGTTGGAGATCGACGCACAGGCGAGAGCCAGTGCGTGTGAGAAACTTCATAGATTTGCGCTCTAAGGCTATTTTTGTACTTATGCAGCAGTTTGTTAGCATCACATTGAAATGGTATAGTCTGCGCCACACTGACAGTAGATTTGGCTTTTCAGAGCCTGAATGTTAAAGGTGGAATCGGTGATCTGTCTGTGTAAGCCGTGCCTGCAAGGGAGACACGGCTTTTTTGCGCGTGTAGTCGCATCAGCGACAGAAAGGTAGGCCGCCAGCGGGCGTCAGCCAGAAGAATGTTATGCCAGCCAGAAAACCGTTGTGTTCTGATAAAAGGAAATGAGTACGCGTTATGTCCCTCGAAAATCAACAGATGTCTGATATGTATTGCGCTCAGCCTCGCCATGTTGCCATTATCATGGACGGTAACGGACGCTGGGCAAAACGTCAGGGTAAAATGAGGGTGTTCGGTCATAAAGCGGGAGTGAAGTCGGTGCGCAAAGCGGTGAGTTTTGCTGCCAGTCATCATCTCGATGCACTCACGCTTTATGCCTTTAGCAGTGAAAACTGGAATCGTCCGGCTCAGGAAGTCTCTGCATTGATGGAGTTGTTTGTCCGTGCATTAGACAGTGAAATTAAAAGCCTGCATAAACATAATGTCAGGCTTCGGGTCATTGGCGATGTCAGTCGCTTTAGTGCTCGTCTGCAGGAACGCATTCGTCGTTCAGAAACACTTACTCAAAATAACGACGGACTTACCCTGAACATTGCTGCGAACTATGGTGGCCGATGGGATATTATTCAAGGCGTTAAAACGCTGGCGGGTCAGGTTGAAGCGGGCACACTGCGGGCAGAACAGATTACCGAAGAATTGCTGAATTCAGCGGTCTGTATGAGTGAACTGGCACCTGTCGATTTGGTGATCAGAACCGGTGGGGAACATAGGATCAGTAACTTTTTGCTGTGGCAAATTGCTTACGCGGAGCTCTATTTTACCGATGTCCTCTGGCCTGATTTTGATGAAAATACCTTTGAAGGTGCGCTGACGGCTTTTGCCCATCGTGAGCGCCGCTTCGGAGGGACTACACCTATCGGCGCTGATGCGTCCTAGGGAGAACATTTGCTGAAGTATCGCATTATCACAGCTCTGATTTTAATACCGATTGTTATTGCAGCACTCTTTTTGTTACCGCCTGTCGGTTTTGCCATCGTGACGTTAGTTGTGTGCATGTTGGCTGCGTGGGAGTGGGGACAACTGGCCGGTTTTGCAAGCCGTAATCAGCGCATATGGCTGGCTATATTATGTGGTTTTCTGCTGGCGGCGATGATGCTGAGCATTCCGGCTTACCAGCAAAGCGTGCATTTGTTGCAAGTCGCAGGCTCCTTATGGGCAGCGCTTGCCTGGTGGTGTCTGGCCCTGGTGCTGGTGGTTGGGTATCCGGCTTCGGCAGCCTTCTGGCGCCACTCTCGTATGCTGCGCTTGGTCTTTGGCATACTGACCATTGTGCCTTTCTTTTGGGGGATGGTCGCACTGCGCCAATACGGTTATGCGGAAAATCATCATACTGGCGCATGGTGGTTGTTATATGTGATGCTACTGGTCTGGGGGGCAGACTCCGGTGCTTACCTGTTTGGTAAATTACTGGGTAAGCATAAGCTTGCTCCTAAAGTATCCCCGGGAAAAACCTGGGAAGGGTTTACTGGCGGTCTTCTGACTTCAGCCCTGATAGCCTGGCTATTTGGCCGCTATGCGCCTCTTGATGTGGTACCTTCAACCTTATTAATTTGTTCCGTTGTGGCTGCACTGGCGTCTGTGCTGGGCGACCTGACGGAAAGTATGTTCAAACGCGAGGCAGGTATCAAAGACAGTGGTCATATGATCCCGGGTCATGGCGGTATACTGGACCGTATCGACAGCCTGACGGCTGCAGTCCCTGTATTCGCCTGTCTGATGCTGTTAGTGTATTAATCCGTCCATGACGGTAGAAGTTTTCTAAGGAATAGTTAGACATATGATGAACATACTCTGGAGCCTGGCCGCCTTTATCGTCGCATTGGGGGTGCTTATCACCGTGCACGAGTTCGGCCACTTCTGGGTTGCTCGTCGTTGTGGTGTCCGTGTTGAACGTTTTTCTGTCGGGTTTGGACGTGCGCTATGGCGCCGTACTGACCGTCAGGGGACCGAGTATGTTCTGGCCATCATTCCGCTCGGGGGCTACGTTAAGATGCTCGACGAGCGTGTCGAGGCAGTCGCGCCTGAATTTCGTCACCAATCTTTCAATAACAAAAAAATCTGGCAACGTGCTGCTATCATCAGTGCCGGACCTGTCGCTAATTTCATTTTTGCGGTTTTTGCTTACTGGCTGGTTTTCGTCATCGGCGTGCCGAGCGTGCGTCCTGTCGTGGCAAATGTCACTGTCAATTCAGTTGCCGCACAATCCAATATTTCGCCCGGAATGGAACTAAAATCTGTTGCTGGTATCGAAACGCCTGATTGGGATTCAGTTCGCATGGCGTTAATGGGCGAAATTGGTGATGATCAAACGACGGTTGGCGTGGCGCAATTTGGCTCGTCCCAGGTCGTTGAGAAAACCCTGGATCTGCGTCAATGGCACTTTGATCCTGAAAAGCAGGATCCCGTGGTATCTCTGGGTATGATTCCGAGAGGGCCGCAGATAGAATCTGTTCTGCAGGAGGTGCAGCCAGATTCAGCCGCTCAAAAGGCGGGTTTGCAAGCCGGGGACAGGATCGTTAAAGTCGATGGTCAGATTCTGGAAAGTTGGCAGTCTTTTGTCATCCAGGTAAGGGACAATCCGGGTAAACCCATCGCGCTGGAGGTTGAAAGGGCAGGAAATCCTGTCACGTTAACACTGACGCCGGACACGAAGTCCGCAGGCAAAGGCAAAATACAGGGTTTTGCTGGTGTGGTACCGAAGGTGATACCGCTGCCTGATGAGTATAAAACAATCCGTCAGTATGGTCCGTTTGTGGCGTTTTATGAAGCCGGGGATAAAACCTGGCAACTGATGAAACTCACTGTGAGCATGCTGGGTAAGTTAATTACCGGAGATGTGAAGCTGAACAATCTGAGTGGCCCAATCTCCATCGCACAGGGCGCAGGAATGTCAGCTGAATATGGTTTGGTGTCTTATCTCACGTTTTTGGCGCTCATTAGCGTCAATCTGGGGATCATCAACCTCTTCCCATTACCGGTATTAGATGGTGGACACCTGCTGTTTCTCGCAATAGAAAAGCTTAAGGGTGGGCCAGTTTCCGAGCGAGTTCAGGACTTCAGTTACCGCATTGGTTCAGTTTTGCTGGTGTTGTTGATGGGGCTTGCACTTTTCAATGATTTCTCCCGTCTTTAAGACCGGAGATTAGGTTAGGAAGAACGCATAACAACGATGGCGATCAAAAAGTTGCTCATAGCGTCGCTGCTGTTTGGCAGCGCCACCGTATACGGTGCAGACGGTTTCGTAGTGAAAGATATTCATTTCGAAGGCCTGCAGCGAGTTGCCGTCGGTGCGGCGTTACTCAATATGCCGGTTCGCGTCGGTGATACGGTGACTGACGATGATATCAGTAATACCATCCGTGCTTTGTTTGCCACTGGCAACTTTGAGGACGTTCGTGTCCTGCGCGATGGTAATTCTCTGATTGTTCAGGTCAAAGAACGTCCAACCATTGCCAGCATTACTTTCTCCGGTAACAAATCGGTGAAAGATGACATGCTCAAGCAAAACCTGGAGGCCTCTGGCGTCCGTGTTGGCGAAGCTCTTGACCGTACAACCATCGGTAGCATCGAGAAAGGTCTCGAAGACTTCTATTACAGCGTCGGTAAATACAGTGCATCGGTAAAAGCGGTTGTGACCCCATTGCCACGTAACCGTGTTGATCTGAAGCTGGTCTTCACCGAAGGTGTTTCTGCGAAAATTCAGCAGATCAACATTGTGGGTAACCATGCCTTCACAACCGATGATTTGATTTCACGCTTCCAACTGCGTGATGAAGTGCCATGGTGGAACGTAGTCGGTGACCGTAAATATCAGAAACAAAAACTCGCGGGTGACCTTGAAACCTTGCGCAGTTTTTATCTGGATCGCGGTTATGCCCGTTTCAACATTGATTCGACTCAGGTCAGCCTGACGCCGGACAAAAAAGGCATCTATATTACGCTCAACATTACAGAAGGTGAGCAATACAAACTTTCTGGCGTTGAAGTAACGGGCAGCATGGCTGGTCACTCGGCAGAAGTTCAAAGCCTGACTAAAATTGATAAGGGCGAGTTGTATAACGGCGCCAAAGTCACCAAAATGGAAAACGACATTAAGCAGATGCTGGGTCGTTATGGCTATGCTTATCCTCGTGTGACGACTCAGCCAGAAATTAATGATGCAGACAAAACCGTCAAACTGCATATCAACGTTGATGCGGGAAACCGTTTCTACGTTCGTCATATCCGGTTTGAAGGCAATGACACCAGTAAGGACAGCGTACTTCGCCGTGAAATGCGTCAGATGGAAGGAGCCTGGTTGGGCAACGATCTGGTCGATAAAGGTAAAGAGCGTCTGAACCGTCTGGGCTACTTCGAAACCGTGGATGTAGATACACAGCGTGTTCCAGGTTCCCCTGATCAGGTTGATGTCGTCTACAAAGTGAAAGAACGTAACACGGGTAGCTTTAACTTTGGTGTGGGTTACGGTACTGAGAGTGGTGTCAGCTTCCAGGTAGGCGTCCAGCAGGATAACTGGCTGGGTACAGGTAATTCCGTTGGCATCAGCGGGACTAAAAATGACTACCAGACATATGCAGAATTCACTATCACTGACCCTTACTTCACGGTCGATGGTGTAAGTCTGGGCGGCCGCATCTTCTATAACGACTTTAAAGCAGATGATGCAGACCTCTCCAGCTATACCAACAGAAGTTACGGTATTGGCGGTAATCTTGGTTTCCCAATCAATGAGAACAACTCATTGCGGTTAGGGATAGATTACGTCCATAACGATCTGTCCAATATGGAGCCACAGATCGCCATGTTCCGTTATCTGAACTCTGTCGGGCTAAAACCGCCGGTGACCACCAGTGACAATGCGGATGCTGACTTCAGTGCGAATGACTTCTTTGCCAATCTCGGCTGGGGTTATAACAATCTCGACCGCGGCTACTTCCCGACATCCGGGACGAAAGCCAGCCTGAACGGTAAAGTGACTGTCCCTGGTTCTGATAACGAATACTACAAAATTACATTTGATTCAACCAGTTATATGCCACTGAATCAGGACCGTGATTGGGTGCTGATGGGCCGTGCGCGTGCAGGTTACGCAGATGGTCTTGGGGGTAAAGAAGTTCCGTTCTACGACAACTTCTATGCTGGCGGTTCAAGCAGTGTTCGTGGTTTCCAATCGAATACCATTGGTCCTAAAGCGGCATATTACAAGTGTACTACGGCTAATACGTCTTACAGTGGCTGTCCGATTGATAATTCAAACGACGCAGTTGGCGGTAACGCAATGGCAGTATTGAGTGCGGAATTGATTGTTCCTACTCCATTTGTTAGTGAGAAATACGCTAACTCATTGCGTACTTCCCTGTTCGTGGACAGCGGTACTGTGTGGGATACAGGTTGGGAAAATACGCCGCAGACATTGGCAGCTGGTGTTCCTGATTACAGTAAACCAGGTAATATTCGTGTTTCTTCAGGTCTTGCGTTGCAGTGGATGTCTCCACTTGGACCATTGGTGTTCTCCTACGCACAACCGGTCAAGAAATATGAAGGCGATAAGGCAGAACAGTTCCAGTTTAACATTGGTAAAACCTGGTAACGTTCTGTCAGGGCAGAAGTTGTTCAGCGGAATCGCAATGGCCTGATGAAAAATCTCATACACGGGTTTCGGCCCGTGTATTGTTTTCGTATCAGGTGTTTTGTGTAATTTAATGTGCCACATGGCACAACGGGTGATGGAAGGAGTTTATAGTGAAAAAGTGGTTATATGCCGCAGGCCTCGGTTTAGTTATGGCTTCTTCAGCTAGCGTTCAGGCTGCTGATAAAATTGCTATCGTTAACGTAGCAAGTATTTTCCAACAAATGCCTGCGCGTGAAGCTGTAGCAAAGCAACTGGAAAACGAGTTCAAAAGCCGTGCGACAGATTTGCAATCTCAGGAACGTGATCTGCAAACCAAAATGCAACGTCTGCAACGTGATGGCTCTACAATGAAAGCCAGTGAACGTTCTAAACTTGAAAAAGACGTGATGGCTCAGCGTGAAGCGTTCTCTGCTAAAGCGCAGCAATTCGATCAAGACAACCGTCGTCGTCAGGGCGAAGAACGTAACAAAATTCTGAGCCGTATTCAGGACGCTGTGAAAACTGTAGCAAGTAAAGAAGGTTATGACGTTGTTATCGATGCTAATGCCATTGCATATGCTGACAATAGCAAAGACATTACTGCTGATGTGCTGAAACAGGTTAAATAAACATGTCTTCAATTCGACTGGCTGATCTCGCACAGCAGTTGGATGCACAATTGCACGGTGATGGCGAAATTGCCATCACCGGCGTTGCTTCAATGCATTCCGCACACTCTGAGCAAATCACGTTTTTATCAAACAGCCGTTACCGTGAACAGTTGGCTTCCTGCAATGCAGGTGCCGTAGTGTTGACCGAAGCGGATCTGCCATTTTGCCCGACAGCGGCATTAGTGGTTAAAAACCCTTACCTGACGTACGCCCGGATGGCGCAATTGCTGGATACCACGCCAGCACCGGCACAGGATATCGCAGCGAGTGCGGTGATTTCAGACAGTGCAACACTAGGTAAGAATGTCTCGGTTGGCGCAAATGCAGTCATCGAATCAGGCGTTGCATTGGGTGACAACGTTGTCATCGGTGCAGGTTGCTTTATCGGTAAAGAGGCAAAAATCGGCGCAGGCACACGGTTGTGGGCCAATGTTTCTATTTATCACCGCGTTGAAATCGGTGAGCAGTGTCTGATTCAGTCAGGTACCGTGATCGGTGCTGATGGTTTTGGTTATGCCAACGATCGTGGCAACTGGGTCAAAATTCCACAGCTGGGGACTGTCATTATCGGTGACCGCGTTGAAATCGGTGCCTGTACCACGATTGACCGTGGTGCACTCGACGACACCATCATTAGCAATGGCGTTATCATTGATAACCAATGTCAGATTGCACACAACGTCGTGATTGGAGACAATACGGCAGTTGCTGGCGGTGTTATTATGGCCGGTAGCCTGAAAATTGGGCGCTACTGCCAGATCGGCGGAGCCAGTGTTATCAATGGTCACATGGAGATTTGTGATCAGGCTGTAGTGACGGGAATGGGAATGGTAATGCGACCAATCACTGAACCTGGGGTATACTCCTCCGGTATCCCATTACAGCCGAATAAAGTTTGGCGTAAGACGGCTGCATTGGTAATGAATATCGACGAGATGAATAAGCGCCTGAAAGCTGTCGAGCGTAAAATCGAAAAAGATTAATTACCACCTACGGTGCTGCTTTGTGTTCCCTTCGTTGAGTGAACCTGCGACATACGTTCCTATTTGCGGCCTGCCTGATGACCTTCTTTTAGGGTCTGGCAGGCCGTGTTATTGATGCCATCAGTTTTTATAGACAGGAAGAGTATTTTGACTACTGACACTCATACTCTGCGTATTGAAGAGATACTGGATTTACTGCCACACCGTTACCCGTTCTTGCTGGTTGATCGCGTGTTGGATTTTGAAAAAGGGAAATTTTTGCGCGCTGTGAAAAACGTTTCTTTTAATGAACCGTTCTTCCAGGGCCACTTTCCAGGCAAACCGATTTTCCCTGGCGTTTTAATTCTGGAAGCGATGGCTCAGGCTACTGGCATTCTGGCGTTTAAAAGCGTGGGGAAACTGGAGCCTGGCGAACTGTATTATTTTGCAGCAATCGACGATGCACGCTTTAAACGTCCGGTCTTGCCGGGTGACCAGATGGTTCTGGAAGTTGAATTCATTAAAGAGCGTCGTGGCGTTGCTCGTTTCAAAGGTGTCGCGAAAGTCGATGGTGAGATCGCTTGCGAGGCATCAATGATGTGCGCCCGTCGCCGGGAGTCTTAATACATGATTGATAATACCGCCTTTATTCATCCAAGCGCTATTGTTGAAGACGGTGCCATTATTGGTGCCGGAGTTCATATCGGTCCTTTCTGCTACGTGGGGTCTCAGGTAGAAATTGGTGAAGGTACCGAGCTTAAATCACACGTAGTTCTTAATGGCGTGACCAAAATTGGTCGCGATAACCGCATTTTTCAGTTTGTTTCTATTGGTGAAATTAACCAGGATCTGAAATATGCCGGTGAACCAACACGCGTTGAAGTTGGCGATCGCAACAATATTCGTGAGAGCGTTACCATTCATCGTGGTACTGTTCAGGGCGGTGGTCTGACAAAAGTGGGCAGTGATAACCTGTTGATGGTTAACGCACATATTGCCCATGATTGTGTCATTGGAAATCGCTGTATTTTGGCGAACAACGCGACCCTGGGTGGTCACGTTGAGGTGGATGATTTTGCGATCATTGGCGGTATGACGGCGGTACATCAGTTCTGTATTATCGGTGAGCATGTGATGGTTGGGGGATGTTCCGGGGTGGCTCAGGACGTTCCTCCGTTTGTCATTGCGCAAGGTAACCATGCGACACCTTTCGGCATCAATATCGAAGGGCTTAAGCGCCGTGGTTTCGAAAAAGCCGATCTGCATGCTATCCGTAATGCTTATAAGTTACTGTATCGCAGTGGTAAAACACTGGAAGAAGCACAACCGGAAATCGCTGCTATCGCGGCTGAATTCCCGAAAGCTAAACCATTCAGTGACTTCTTTGCGCGTTCAACGCGTGGCATTATTCGCTGATCTGCGCTACGGAAAACAATGCAAAAGCCTGTTCTGACAATTGGCCTGGTGGCCGGTGAAACGTCCGGTGATATTCTTGGCGCCGGGCTGATTCGAGCCTTGAAGAAGCATCATCCTGATGCCCGTTTTGTTGGGGTCGCGGGTCCGCTGATGCAGGCGGAAGGATGCGAAGCCTGGTACGAAATGGAAGAACTGGCGGTGATGGGCGTGGTGGAAGTTCTTGAACGACTGCCACGTCTGTTGAAAATCCGCAAAGATCTGACCAAACGCTTTAGCGAGCTGAAGCCTGATGTATTTGTGGGCATCGATGCCCCGGATTTCAACATCACGCTGGAAGGTCGTTTGAAGCAGCGCGGTATCCGCACTATTCATTATGTCAGCCCGTCTGTCTGGGCCTGGCGCCAAAAGCGCGTTTTCAAAATCGGGAAAGCCACTGATCTGGTTTTGGCATTTCTGCCTTTTGAAAAAGCGTTTTATGACAAATTCAATGTTCCTTGTCGTTTCATTGGTCATACGATGGCCGATGCAATGCCGTTGCATCCGGACAAACAGGCTGCACGTTTGTCACTCGGTATTCCAGAGGATGTACACTGTCTGGCGTTATTGCCGGGAAGCCGCCATGCAGAAGTAGAAATGCTCAGCGCGGATTTTCTGAAAACAGCCTTACAGCTGCGGCAAACATATCCTGATTTACACATCGTAGTGCCGTTGGTCAATGCCAAACGTCGCGGGCAGTTTGAGCGAATTAAGGCTGAGATTGCGCCTGACTTACCTGCGCATTTACTGGATGGCAAAGGTCGGGAAGCGATGATTGCCAGTGATGCTGCTTTGCTGGCATCAGGAACAGCAGCGCTTGAATGTATGCTGGCCAAATGTCCGATGGTGGTGGGTTACCGTATGAAGCCTTTCACTTTCTGGCTGGCTGAGCGTCTGGTGAAAACGCCCTATGTTTCGTTGCCAAACTTGCTGGCACGACGGGAAATTGTCACCGAATTACTGCAAACTGAATGTGTGCCGGACAAGCTTTCCGCCGCCTTGCTGCCGTTACTGGCAGGGGGGGAGAAAAGTCAGGCACTGCGTGAGACATTCCTTGAATTACATGAAAGTATTCGTCGTGACGCAGATGAACAGGCTGCTCAGGCTGTCATGGAGCTGGCAAACCGATGAACGATGTATTTATCTATCCACAAGCCGTTTGTATCGCCGGCGTGGATGAAGTAGGGCGCGGCCCGTTAGTCGGTGCCGTTGTCACCGCTGCCGTGATTCTTGATCCCGCGAATCCGATTACCGGGCTGGCAGATTCAAAAAAACTCTCCGAAAAACGCCGCGAGGCGTTATATATCGAAATCAAAGAGAAAGCACTGGCCTGGAGTCTCGGGCGCGCTGAGCCGCATGAAATTGATGAACTGAATATTTTGCATGCCACCATGCTGGCCATGCAAAGAGCTGTTGCCGGTTTATGCATTACGCCTGATATGGTGCTGATTGATGGTAACCGTTGTCCTGCACTTCCGATGGCCTCCCAGGCGGTAGTAAAAGGGGACAGTAAAGTCGCTGAAATCAGCGCCGCTTCTATTCTGGCTAAAGTCACCCGCGACCGTGAAATGGTTGAACTGGATCTTCAGTTCCCCGAATATGGTTTTGCGAAGCACAAAGGCTATCCGACGCCGGTGCACCTTGAAAGTCTTGCCCGTCTTGGAGCCACTACACACCACCGCCGAAGTTTCTCTCCGGTGAAACGCGCGCTCGGGCTGGCATAACGTATCATTTGTCCCTGCCCGTTTTTATTGCTAAAAAAGACAGGCACACAAACCCTTAATTCACTCATTTCTGGACTCTGGATATGGCCGAACCTCGTTTTATTCATCTGCGTGTACATAGCGACTATTCCATGGTGGATGGGCTTGCGAAGGTAGGCCCGCTGGTGAAATGCGCAGCGTCACTCGGCATGCCTGCTCTGGCGATTACCGATTTCACTAACTTGTGCGGACTGGTTAAGTTTTACGGCGCGGCACACGGCGCGGGCATAAAACCGATTATCGGTGCAGATGTGAATGTCCAAAGCGAAATCCTGGGTGATGAACTGGCACAGCTGACGGTTCTGGCGATGAATAATCAGGGCTACCAGAACCTGACGTTATTAATTTCCAGAGCGTATCAGCGCGGTTACGGCGCCGCCGGCCCGATCGTTGATCTCGAATGGCTGGCAGAACTGAATGAAGGTCTCATCCTGCTCTCCGGCGCGAGAATGGGTGATGTCGGTAAGTTTCTGACCCGCGGAAATGATCTGCAAGTCAGCCAGTGCCTGGATTTCTATCAGCAGTATTTCCCCGATCGCTATTATCTCGAATTGATCCGCACCGGCCGTGCAGACGAAGAAAACTATCTGCATGCGGCAGTCGCCCTGGCGACCGAACGTGGTTTGCCAGTAGTGGCAACCAACGATGTACGCTTTATGGTGCCGGGTGATTTTGATGCTCATGAGATTCGTGTCGCGATCCACGATGGCTTTACGCTCGATGATCCTAAACGTCCGCGAAATTACACATCTCAGCAATATATGCGCAGTGAAGATGAGATGTGCGAGTTGTTTGAGGATGTGCCTGAAGCGCTGCAAAACAGTGTGGAAATCGCCAAACGTTGTAATGTGACCATCCGTCTGGGTGAGTATTTTCTGCCGCAGTTCCCGACCGGTGATATGACCACCGAAGATTTTCTGGTCGAAAAATCAAAAATCGGACTGGAAGAACGCCTTGAGTTTTTATTCCCGGATCCGCAAGTGCGCGCACAAAGACGCCCTGAATATGACGAGCGTCTGGACATCGAACTTAAAGTTATTAACCAGATGGGTTTCCCCGGTTACTTCCTGATCGTAATGGAATTCATCCAGTGGTCGAAAGACAACAGCGTGCCTGTCGGGCCGGGGCGCGGTTCCGGTGCAGGTTCTCTCGTGGCGTATGCCCTGAAAATCACCGATCTGGATCCGCTCGAGTTTGACCTGCTGTTCGAACGTTTCCTTAATCCTGAACGTGTTTCCATGCCCGACTTTGACGTCGACTTCTGCATGGAAAAACGCGACCGTGTCATCGATCACGTGTCAGAAATGTATGGCCGCGAAGCGGTCTCGCAGATCATCACTTTCGGTACGATGGCGGCCAAAGCGGTAATCCGCGATGTGGGCCGGGTTCTGGGTCATCCTTATGGTTTCGTTGACCGCATTTCCAAACTGGTGCCCCCTGATCCTGGGATGACGCTTGAAAAAGCATTTGCCGCTGAGCCGCAATTACCAGAGATCTACGAAGCTGACGAAGAAGTTAAGTCGCTTATCGACATGGCGCGTCAGCTTGAAGGTGTCACCCGTAACGCCGGTAAACATGCCGGTGGTGTGGTGATTGCGCCCACCAAAATTACCGACTTTGCGCCACTGTATTGCGATGCCGAAGGTAACCATCCGGTCACGCAGTTCGATAAAAATGACGTGGAATACGCAGGACTGGTGAAATTCGACTTCCTCGGCCTGCGCACGCTGACCATCATCGACTGGGCACTGGAGATGATCAACGCCCGCCGGGCGAAAGCCGGTGAGGCACCGCTGGACATTGCGGCCATCCCGCTGGATGACAAAAAAAGCTTCGACATGCTGCAACGCTCGGAAACCACGGCGGTATTCCAGCTTGAATCACGTGGTATGAAGGATTTGATCAAACGTCTGAAGCCTGACAGCTTTGAAGATATGATCGCACTGGTGGCGCTGTTCCGCCCGGGCCCGTTGCAGTCCGGCATGGTGGATAACTTTATTGACCGCAAACACGGTCGCGAAGAGATTTCCTACCCGGATATCCAGTGGCAGCATGAATCGCTGAAACCTGTGCTGGAGCCGACCTACGGCATTATCCTGTATCAGGAACAGGTTATGCAGATTGCGCAGGTTCTGGCCGGTTACTCACTGGGTGGCGCGGACATGCTCCGCCGTGCGATGGGTAAGAAAAACCCGGTGGAGATGGCCAAACAGCGTGGTGGCTTTGAAGAAGGGGCCAAATCTCGCGGTATTGACGGCGAACTGGCGATTAAAATCTTCGATCTGGTAGAGAAATTTGCCGGTTACGGTTTTAACAAATCTCACTCAGCGGCTTATGCTTTAGTGTCGTATCAGACGCTGTGGCTGAAAGCGCACTATCCGGCGGAATTCATGGCAGCGGTAATGACGGCTGATATGGATAACACCGAAAAGGTGGTCGGACTGGTGGATGAATGCTGGCGTATGGGGCTGAAAATTTTGCCGCCTGATATCAACAGCGGCCTTTATCATTTCCACGTCAACGATGAAGGCGAAATTGTTTACGGCATCGGCGCGATTAAAGGCGTGGGTGAAGGCCCGATTGAAGCCATTATTGAAGCGCGTAACGAAGGTGGCTATTTCAAAGAACTGTTTGATCTTTGCGCGCGTGCTGACGTCAAAAAGCTTAATAAACGTATCCTCGAAAAGCTGATTATGTCCGGGGCGTTTGACCGTCTGGGACCCCATCGTGCCGCGCTGATGAGTTCCTTAAGCGACGCACTGAAAGCCGCAGATCAACATGCTAAAGCTGAGGCAATTGGTCAGGTTGATATGTTTGGTGTGCTGGCAGAAGCACCTGAGCAGGTTGAGAAATCTTACGCGAATGTAATGCCATGGCCGGAACAAACGGTTCTGGATGGCGAACGTGAGACGCTCGGTCTGTATCTGACCGGCCATCCTATTACCCAATATTTGAAAGAAATTGAACGTTATGGCGGTGGCCAGCGTTTGAAAGATATGCACCCGACGGAACGGGGCAAAATGACCGTCGCGGTCGGGCTTGTCCTTGCTGCACGCGTGATGGTCACCAAACGGGGTAACCGTATTGGGATCTGTACACTTGACGACCGTTCCGGTCGTCTTGAAGTCATGTTGTTCACTGAAGCATTGGAAAAATTCCAGCATTTATTGGAAAAAGACCGTATCCTTATCGCCACAGGACAGGTCAGCTTTGATGACTTCAGTGGCGGGCTTAAAATGATGGCCCGCGATATAATGGACATCAGTGAAGCACGGGAAAAATATGCTCGCGGTCTTGCTATCTCGCTGACTGACAGGCAAATTGATGACCAGCTTTTGAACCGTCTCCGCCAATCGTTGGAACCTCATCGATCGGGGACGATACCAGTGCATCTGTATTACCAACGAGAAAACGCAAGAGCCCGGCTACGATTCGGGGCGTCATGGCGTGTTACGCCAACGGACAAACTATTGCTGGATTTGCGAGGCCTGGTCGGTACAGAGCAGGTGGAACTGGAATTTGACTAAAATAGGAATGCTATGAGTCTGAATTTTCTTGATTTTGAACAGCCGATTGCGGAACTGGAAGCGAAAATTGACTCGCTGACTGCAGTCAGCCGTCAAGACGAAAAATTAGATATTAATCTGGACGAAGAAGTTGCACGCTTGCGCGAGAAAAGCGTTGAACTGACTCGTAAGATTTTCTCTGATCTGGGTGCCTGGCAAATTGCCCAACTGGCACGCCATCCTCGTCGCCCTTATACGCTCGATTACATCAAACATATCTTCACTGATTTTGATGAACTGGCGGGTGATCGTGCATTCGCAGACGATAAAGCTATCGTTGGCGGTATCGCCCGTTTGGGTGAACGTGCTGTGATGATCATTGGTCATCAGAAAGGCCGTGAAACGAAAGAGAAAATTCGTCGTAACTTCGGTATGCCCGCTCCCGAGGGGTATCGCAAAGCGTTACGTCTGATGGAAATGGCTGAGCGTTTCAAACTGCCAATTATCACCTTTATCGACACGCCGGGTGCATATCCGGGCGTGGGTGCTGAAGAACGTGGTCAGTCTGAAGCGATCGCCCGTAACCTGCGCGAAATGTCTCGTCTGAACGTCCCGGTTATCTGTACCGTTATTGGTGAGGGCGGTTCCGGTGGCGCACTGGCTATCGGCGTGGGCGATAAAGTTAACATGCTGCAATACAGCACCTATTCGGTTATCTCACCGGAAGGTTGTGCGTCAATTCTGTGGAAGAGCGCGGATAAAGCCCCTCTTGCTGCGGAAGCGATGGGCATCATTGCACCGCGTCTGAAAGAACTGAAACTGATCGACTCCGTTATCCCTGAACCATTGGGCGGCGCTCACCGTAACGTAGAAGCAATGGCGGCTTCCCTGCGTGCACAGCTGGAAGCTGACCTCAGTGATCTTGATGTTCTGAGTACAGAAGAACTGCGTAACCGTCGTTATCAGCGTCTGATGACTTACGGCTACTGCTGATCTTGTTCGTTATTTCAAAAGGCCACGCAAAGCGTGGCCTTTTTTATTGTCCGTTTTCATCGCTGGATCTTTCCAGCATTCTTAAATATTCCTCCATTCACTGTAAACGCATCGGTAAAGGGTACACAGCAGGTACTAACCGTGTTTCTATAATTACCTGAGAGAATAAACAACAGAAGGATTTGTCAGATGAATATTATCGCTATCATGCGCCCGGAAGGGGCTTACTACAAAGACGAGCCGATCCGTGAACTGGATAGTGCGCTGACGCTTCTTGGTTTTCAGGTCATTTATCCACGTGACCGCGCAGATCTGCTCAAACTCATCGAAAATAATGCCCGTATTTGCGGCGCAATTTTTGACTGGGATCAGCACAGTGAAGAGCTGTGTACAGCCATTAATGAGCTGAATGAATATCTGCCGCTGTACGCTTTCATCAATACGCATTCAACGCTTGATGTGGACGTTAATGAAATGCGTATGGTGCTCTATTTCTTTGAATATGCCCTGAGTGCGGCTGAGGATATTGCCAAACGCATCCGCCAGTACACTGATGAATACATCGATACCATTACGCCACCGCTGACTAAAGCGCTATTTACATATGTTGAAGAAGGGAAATATACTTTTTGTACGCCCGGCCATATGGCCGGTACAGCGTTTTTAAAAAGCCCTGTCGGAACGTTGTTCTATGATTTCTTCGGGGCCAAAACACTGAAAGCCGATGTGTCGATTTCTGTGACGGAGCTTGGCTCCCTGCTTGACCACACGGGGCCGCATCTCGAGGCGGAGGAATATATCGCCCGCACTTTCGGTGCCGAGCAAAGTTATATCGTTACTAATGGCACTTCAACAGCCAATAAAATCGTCGGAATGTATGCGGCACCGGCGGGCAGTACGGTACTGATTGACCGCAACTGTCATAAATCGCTCGCCCATCTGATGATGATGACCAATATCGTACCGGTTTATTTGCGGCCCAATCGCAACGCGTATGGCATTCTTGGCGGAATTCCTAAGCGTGAATTCACCCGCGAAAGTATCGAAGAGAAAATTGCGCAGACCGCGGGCGCTACCTGGCCTGTCCACGCCGTGATCACTAACTCTACCTACGACGGCTTGCTGTACAACACAGATTACATCAAAAGCACACTGGATGTTCCGTCGATTCATTTCGATTCCGCATGGGTGCCATACACTAATTTTCATCCGATTTATGACGGTAAAAGCGGAATGAGCGGCGAGCGCATTCCGGGGAAAGTCATTTACGAAACACAATCAACGCACAAACTACTGGCAGCTTTCTCGCAGGCCTCAATGATTCACATTAAGGGCGATTACAATGAAAGTACCTTTAATGAAGCTTATATGATGCACACTACAACATCGCCTAATTACGGTATTGTGGCTTCCGCAGAAACGGCCGCCGCGATGTTGCGTGGTAATCCAGGACGACGTCTCATTAACCGTTCGGTTGAACGTGCACTACATTTCCGTAAAGAGATCCAGCGGTTACGCGAAGAAACTGAGGGTTGGTTCTTTGATATCTGGCAGCCTGAGCATATTGATGAGGCCGAGTGCTGGCCATTGAATCCTGATCAGAACTGGCATGGTTTTGCGCACGCAGATGCCGATCA
The DNA here is from genome assembly GCF_019049755.1 of Rahnella perminowiae. GTDB lineage: Bacteria > Pseudomonadota > Gammaproteobacteria > Enterobacterales > Enterobacteriaceae > Rahnella > Rahnella perminowiae. The sequence goes on along the minus strand of NZ_JAFMOS010000603.1, from coordinate 8,502 downwards.
TATGTTTCTGGATCCGATCAAAGTGACGATCCTGACACCAGGCATGGATGAAACAGGTAAGCTGGAAGAGGAGGGGATCCCGGCGGCGCTGGTAGCTAAATTCCTGGATGAACGTGGGGTAGTTGTTGAAAAAACAGGCCCGTACAATCTGCTTTTCCTGTTCAGTATCGGCATTGATAAAACCAAATCTATGAGTCTGATGCGCGGCCTGACGGATTTTAAGCGCAGTTATGATCTTAACCTGCGCATTAAAAATATGCTGCCGGATTTATATGCGGAAGATCCTGATTTTTATCGCAATATGCGTATTCAGGATCTGGCGCAAGGGATCCATAAACTGATTGTTCGTCACGATTTGCCACGCTTAATGCTGGAGGCGTTTGATGTGCTGCCGGAAATGAAAATGACGCCCTACGAAATGTTCCAGCATCAGGTTCGTGGCCATGTTGATGAATGCGACATTGACGAACTGGTCGGCAAAGTATCAGCAAACATGATCCTGCCTTATCCGCCGGGAGTACCGGTGGTGATGCCGGGAGAGGTGATCACGGAAGAAAGCCGCGCCGTGCTCGATTTCCTGATCATGCTTTGCTCGATAGGCGAGCGTTATCCCGGCTTTGAAACCGATATTCATGGAACGCGGCTCACAGAAGACGGACGATATCTGGTCAAAGTCTTAAAGCTTCCGGAAGCCAGCTAGCAAACTGCCCTCTTCAGGAGGGCTTTTTATTGACGTGTCCGGATGCGCTGAGTAACGTGCAGATCATAAATCAACAGGACATGACTATGCTTAACCTTCGCCAGATCCACCACATCGCCATCATTGGCGCTGATTATCAGGCCAGCAAACACTTCTATTGTGACATTCTCGGGTTCACGTTGCTGGGTGAGTTTTACCGTGAGGAACGCGATTCCTGGAAAGCCGATCTTGCGCTCCAGGGTCAATACACCATTGAGCTATTCAGCTTCCCGCATCCACCCGCCCGGCCAAGTCATCCTGAGGCATGCGGATTACGTCATCTGGCGTTCAGCGTTGAAAATATTGACCAGTCCGTTTCCGCACTTACCGAAGCGGGTATTATCTGTGAGCCCGTGAGAACCGATCCTCACACCGGTAAAAAATTCACTTTCTTCAACGATCCTGATGGCTTGCCGCTGGAACTGTACGAAGCCTGATAATCTTATGAATTCAAAACCGGCGACATTTCTTTTACAACACCTGCACAATAAAATCGGTGATGCACGAAAACTTTGCGTGGCGTTCAGTGGCGGGCTGGATTCTTCCGTGCTGCTCGCTGGCCTGGCAGAATTACGCGACAAAGCGTTGCCGGAGATCAGGCTGCGTGCATTGCATATCCATCACGGATTAAGCCGGTTTGCTGATGACTGGGTCGCGCACTGCCAGACATTTTGTCTGCAGCGAGATATCCCTTTCTCCGTGATTAAAGTGCAGGTCAATGCGCAGGATGGTGGGATCGAAGCGGCGGCACGAACGGCACGCTATCAGGCATTCTCTGAAAGCCTGACGGCCGGTGAAGTGCTACTGACAGCACAGCACCTGAATGACCAATGCGAAACCTTTATGCTGGCGCTTAAACGCGGGAGCGGGCCTGCTGGTCTCTCGGCGATGAGCGCGGACAGTTCGGCTCAGGGATATCGTTTGTTACGGCCTTTACTTGATCTAAGTCGTAACCAGCTTGAGGCTTACGCCACGCAGCATCAGCTTGCCTGGATCGAAGACGACAGCAACCGGGATTCACGCTTTGATCGTAACTTTTTGCGGCTGGATATTTTGCCTGATCTTTATGCCCGCTGGCCTCACTTTGCTCAGGCTACAGCCCGCAGCGCGTTACTTTGCGCAGAGCAGGAAGCATTGCTGGATGAATTACTCAGTGAATCTTTGAAAACACTCACTGACCAGCAAGGCAGTTTGTCGGTAGACGGGCTGAGACATGTCTCGGCGGTGAGGCGCTCTGCGTTATTACGACGTTGGCTGGGAGCATGTGGCGCAAGAATGCCTTCGCGTGAGCAATTGCAGAGAATATGGGACGAAGTCGCTTTAAGTCGCGAAGATGCGCAGGCGCAGTTAGTGCTGGGGAAAATGATGGTCCGGCGTTTCCGTCAGCGTCTGTATGTATTGCCGGAACACCAGCCTCTTAAAGATCAGATCCTCTGTTGGGATCCGGTCGAAAAACTGGTGCTGCCAGACGGTCTGGGTTGTCTGATAGCGGATCATGTTCTTACCGCGCAGACGGCTGATTGTTTGATCCGCCAGCCACGTGCTGATGAAAAGATCACTGTGCGATTTCAGGTACAGGGAATTATCGAAAAGGTCGGGCGGGATCGTGCCCGTCAGGCAAAAAAATTGTGGTCTGAATTAGGTGTACCGCCATGGGAGCGGGATCGTATTCCTTTGATTTATTATAATGATCAACTGATGGCTGCACCGGGTTGGTTTACTACCCGCCAGTCTCTTACTGAAAATAACGAAGCGTTATGGCGGATCGTCTGGTCAGCTGCGTAATAAACAAAAGAGCACTTTATTGGGGCTGTGGTCATTTGCCTGAGGGAATAGTGATGCAAGTCGGGGAAAGAACGGTGGCAGGAATCGCGCTGTTAATGTTAATCACTTCACCTGCCCTGGCAGGCGGAAACGTGACTGACGGGCAGTCTAAATCAGCCAGTTGTGCGGCATGCCACGGTGTAGCGGGTAAAGCTGTTAATTCGATTTACCCTAATCTGGCAGGGCAAAATGAAGATTATCTGGCGCTTTCGTTGCATGCTTATAAGAAAGGTGAGAGAAGTGGCGGGCAGGCGGGTGTGATGCAGGCTTTCAGTTCGTCATTATCTGATGAGGATATCAGTGATTTGTCGGCCTATTACGCCAGTCTGACACCGCTGCAAAAATAAGCTTATCGTAAAATGCAAACGGGCAATCCTGAGATTGCCCGTGAGTTAAATTGACGATCGTTATCGCTATTCAGCGCTGACGACAACGGTGCCAATTTCCGGATGGCTAAAGCTTTCAATGTGATCCAGACGAAGATCCCGTTGTTCGCCGTTGACCTCAACCACCAGATATTCCACTTTTTTACGCATTAACAGATCGTTGGCTTTTGCCTCAACGACTTCTCCGCTACGCATCTTCAGCGTCAAAACCAGATGATGCTGGCAGGCGAGCTCAAGATTATCGTAGTCATCACAATTGATGGGTTGGTACTCATCATTCATCGACATAATCGCTCACCAATAAGTTAGCGGCGGCGTAGGCCGCCTGATCCCTAACGGAAGACGGAAGGTCAGCATTCGCTGCGACTTCGTCCAATGCTTTCAATACACAGCCCAATGCATCGGGCACATATCCGAGATCGCCGCTGGCGATTTCAGAATATTTACGGCGTACCAACTCACAGTATCGTTGCATAAGTTCTCCCTAAAAAGCGTATCCCTCTGAGGAAAGCGCAGAAAGATAAGCTCTCAGTATTTACCGACTATAGCACAGGAGAGTGTGAGTTATTAGCAGGCCTGTAAAGGTAAATCGTTTGTGTAAAACCATTATTGAGGATGACCATCGGGGGAAAACTGGTCGCGGCAGGATGCTTTCAAGTACACTGTGCGTCTATTATCAAGGGGTTTACCATGGCGTTAAAAGCAACCATTTATAAAGCAGCGGTCAACATCGCTGATATGGATCGTAATTTCTTTCATGACGCCAGCCTGACTCTGGCACAGCATCCTTCCGAAACAGAACAGCGCATGATGCTGCGCCTGCTGGCATGGATTTATCATGCTGACGAACGACTGACTTTTACCCGCGGATTAAGTGCAGAGGACGAACCCGAAATCTGGCGTAAGAATGATCACAATGGCATCGAACTGTGGGTCGAATTAGGACTACCCGATGAGAAGCGTCTGAAAAAAGCCTGTAACCAATCGCGCGAAGTCGTGCTTTACGCGTATGGTGAGCGTGCGGCAAAAGTCTGGTGGTCACAAATGGAGGGGAAAGTCAGAGGTTTTGAGAACCTGCGTATCCGTTATTTAGAAGATGAGTTGCTCAATCAGTTGACCGCTTTTGGCAACCGTACCATGAACTTACAGGCGACTTTGCAGGACGGAACTATTTGGCTTTCTGATGCTCAGAGTAATTTAGAAATTCATTTTTCTGAATGGAAAGAGTCTGTTGTTAAAGAAGCAAGGTAAGCAGTGTGTTAATTCTTTCCGGAAAACTGGAAATACCCGACAGCGAAATCGAATTAACCGCGATTCGCGCTCAGGGTAACGGCGGCCAGAACGTCAATAAAACATCAACGGCCATCCATTTGCGCTTTGATATTAAAGCGTCGAGTTTGCCAGAATACTATAAAGAGCGGTTACTGGCGTTTAATCATCATTCTGTTACTGCCGACGGCTGGGTCATTATCAAGGCTCAGGAATACCGGAGTCAGGAGATGAATCGTGAAGCGGCTTTGACCCGGCTGGGAGCATTGATTTCCCAGGCGATGGTGGTAGAAAAAACGCGTCGTGCGACGAAACCAACCCGCGGGTCTAAAATTCGCCGGGTAGAAAGTAAGGTTCGCAAGGGTGCGACGAAAGCATTACGGGGCAAAATACGTTAGCCCTAAATTCGTGTTGCAGGACAATTTTTATCGCAGCACCAGGAAAAAGCAGTAGGGGAGAAACTGTGAAAAAAATCATTATTAGTGCAGTGCTGGCGCTCGGGGCGTTATCATTGTTCGGTTGTCATACTGCCGCCTTCAATCATGAAAAACCTTTGCAGGCTATGCAGCAGAGTTACAGCGGCGTATTGCCGTGTGCTGATTGCAGTGGTTTGAAGACGTCGTTATTCCTGCAACAGGATGGTACTTACATTCTTCAGGAGAAATATCAGGGCAGCAAAGAGGGCGATCAGGTATTTGCCAGTTATGGACGTTGGGCACGGACTGCCGACAAATTGGTGCTGACTGGCAACAAGGGTGATAAACGTTATTTCCATCCGAAAGATGAAAATCTGGAAATGCTGGACATGAGCGGTGAGCCTATAACTTCTCAGTTCAACTATACATTGAAGCCGGTGCAGCAACATTTGCCTCAGACGCCGATGGCAATGAATGGAATGATGCAATACAGCGCAGACGTTGCCTCGTTTAAAGATTGTGTGACCGGTAAAGTGTTCCCGATGTCGGCAAACCAGTCACTGGAAGAAGGCTACCTTACGGCACGCAAAGCACCGAATCAGCTGGTCTTCCTTTCTATGGATGGCCATTTCATGACGGAACCGTCAATGGAAGAAGGGCAGATGCAGAACGCTGTCGTGGCAGATAAAAATGTCAAATTTGACGCCACGAAGTCCTGCCCTTAATAGCGCACACCGTTTTTTAATAACGCAAGCCTGGCTCAACAGCATCAATAAAAATGCCCGCTTAAGCGGGCATTTTTTATGGCAAACAATTGTTATCCGATCTTAACGCGGGATCTGACTCAGCAGATATTCAATGATATCGCTTTGTTTGATCATCTGCTTTTCGCCGGTGCGACGGTTTTTGTATTCCAGCTCTTCTGCATCCAGATTACGATCACCAATCACCACCTGATGCGGCACACCGATCAGTTCCATATCTGCAAACATGACGCCCGGACGTTCTTTACGATCGTCGAGGATCACATCGATACCGTGTGAACGCAGTTCTTTATACAACGCCTCTGCCGCATCTTTCACGCGGAAGGATTTGTGCATGTTCATTGGCAAAATAGCGACCTGGAACGGAGCGATAGCATCCGGCCAGATAATGCCACGGTCATCATGGTTCTGTTCAATCGCCGCAGCGACCACGCGGGTCACGCCGATACCGTAACAACCCATGGTCATTACCTGATTACGGCCATCTTCGCCCTGAACGGTCGCATTCATCGCTTCTGAATATTTAGTTCCGAGCTGGAAGATATGACCGACTTCGATACCGCGTTTGATAACTAAAGTACCCTGGCCATCCGGACTTGGATCACCAGCAACGACGTTACGGATATCGGCAACTTCTGGCAGCGCAACATCACGATCCCAGTTAATCCCAAAGTAATGCTGACCATCGATGTTAGCACCTGCGCTAAAATCGCTCATGGCGGCGACGGAACGGTCAGCAACAACTGGCATCGGCAAGTTCACCGGACCCAGTGAACCCGGACCAGCAGCAACGATTTCACGAATTTCAGCTTCCGTTGCGAAAGTCAGTGGTACAGCAACTTGTGGCAATTTTTCCGCTTTGATTTCGTTCAGCTCATGATCACCACGAACCAGCAGCGCCACCAGTTTATGGCCACTTTCCGCTGTTGCGTGAACCATCAGCGTTTTCACGGTTTTCTCAACCGGCACCTGGAACTGTTCAGTCAGTTCAGCGATGGTTTTGGCATTGGGTGTTTCAACAACACGCATTGCTTCGGTTGCTGCAGCGCGCGGAGTCGCCGGAGCCAGCGCTTCAGCGAACTCAATGTTAGCCGCGAAATCCGAAGAGTCCGAGAACACGACATCATCTTCGCCGCTTTGTGCCAGGACCTGGAATTCATGAGATGCGCTGCCGCCGATAGAACCGGTATCCGCCATCACGGCACGGAAATCCAGGCCCATGCGGTTGAAGATCTGGCTGTAGGCTGCGTACATTGCATCGTAAGTTTCCTGCAAAGATTCCTGTGTTGTGTGGAACGAGTAGGCATCTTTCATCAGGAATTCACGGGAACGCATCACACCAAAGCGCGGACGAACTTCGTCACGGAATTTGGTCTGGATCTGGAAGAAGTTCAGTGGCAATTGCTTGTACGAACTGACTTCATTACGGATCAAATCAGTGATGACTTCTTCATGGGTCGGGCCCAGAACAAATGGACGATCGCCACGGTCAACAAAACGCAACAACTCCGGACCGTATTGTTCCCAACGTCCGCTCTCCTGCCATAAATCGGCGGGCTGAACTACCGGCATCGACACTTCAATGGCGTTCGCGTTGTTCATTTCTTCGCGTACGATGTTTTCAACTTTCTTGAGAACGCGTAAGCCGGTCGGCATCCAGGTATACAAGCCTGAGGCCAGTTTACGAATCATTCCCGCGCGCAGCATCAGCTGGTGGCTGATAACTTCTGCGTCGGCTGGCGTCTCTTTCAGTGTAGAGAGCAGATATTGAGTAGTACGCATGATGTTGTTGGTTCCGTTAGCACTGCAAATTGCAATCGGGCTGCCATGAGCAGCCAAAACGTGAAAAGTGGTTTAGTTTACCAGCGAGTTGCTATTGTCAAAAGAGACGCAGAGGAAATTTAGTTTTTGTCGAGAGACAATACCTGATTCACTGAGCCTGAGACCCGCCAGCGGACGTTAAACTCCAGCAAGCGAACGGCATAATCGCGCTCTGCGGCTTCACCCTTGCGATAAGCCGGGCGGGGATCTTGCCCTAAAACCTGCGTGATGAATCGACGCAGATGTGGGTATTGATGCGTATGTTGGGTAATTTGCTGTTCTGCCTGAGGTAAAAATTCGACCGGCATATTGGCATCGGGGGCATGCTGGGCAAAACCTGCGCGTGCATCAGGATGGCTTTCTGCAAAGGGAAGGTAAGGCTTGATGTCCACGACAGGCGTGCCGTCTACTAAATCCAGACTGCCAAGCTGCAGAATGACATCCTGGCCCTGACAGCGGATCCCTTTCAGTTCAATCAGAGACATTCCGAGCGGGTTCGGCCGGAAAGTTGAACGGGTGGCGAATACACCGGTACGCGCGTTACCGCCCAAACGTGGCGGGCGGACCGTCGGACGCCATCCGCCTTCCATCGTCTGATGAAAAATAAACATCACCCATAAATGACTGAACTCTTCCAGCCCGCGGACGGCTTCAGGCTGGTTATAAGGTGCATGCAGATGTAATTCGCCGCCACCGTCCTGAATCAATCCGGGCTGGCGCGGAACAGCAAACTTCTCTTTATAGGGCGAGTGAATGGTCCCTATTTGCTCAAAAGAAAATGAGGTCATTTAAACGTGACGTTCAGGGCAGAACCCTGACAAATTGCCTGCTGGAAACAGCCAGGCACGCCGCTGATAATCTGGCACTGATGCAACAACACGGCATTGGCTTTCATATAGGATGCGCGGGTCAGCATTCTCTTCCGTGCCGCAGCCAGGCTTGGTGGCGTATCATTTTGAGCACTCTGGCAAGATTCGCCGGAGACTTCGCCAAGATCACGGAACGGGGTTCCAACTAAAGCTTCTGCATCTTTATAGAGCTTTACAGGAGCGGGGCGCACTGGTGCCGGCTTGGGTTTGACAGGTTTTGGTTCTTCTTTAACAACAGGCGCAGGGGGTGTTGGCTGTGTGTGTTGAGTCAGGGAACAACCCGCCAGCAAAAGTGCCGACAAACAGAGAGGTAAAGCACGCATGGTATATCCTCTGCTTTTTAATATGTTTACAGGAAAGAATGTGGCGTTATTGAACCAAGGTATTGAGGAAATAACAAGGCGGGCATATGCC
>NZ_JAFMOS010000197.1 GCF_019049755.1 Rahnella perminowiae | reverse complement strand
TTAAGGGCAAAAACAATCTGCTCTTCGGTGAATCGTGACTTTTTCATCGGCACCACCTCCGTTCAGGGGAGTGTTTATCATGCCGGAATTCTGTTTCTGAATGGAGCAGGATTTTGGGTCAGGGTCAGTCCGATGGTGTAAGGGTGCTGAGGATTATTGAAAATATCGGCTACCTGACCCTGCTCGACAATCTGCCCGGCGTACATCACCGCCACGCTGTCGGCGACTTCTGCCACGACGCCCAGGTCGTGTGTAATCAGCAATAACGCGCTGCCGGTTTCCTGCTGAATACGGTTGAGCAGGGCGAGGATCTGCGCCTGAATGGTGACGTCCAGCGCGGTAGTGGGTTCATCGGCAATCAGCAGTTGCGGACGGTTGACCAGTGCCATGGCAATCATCACACGCTGACGCATGCCGCCGGAAAGCTGGTGCGGATAGGCATCCATCCGCAGTTCCGGGGCCGGGATCTGCACTTTTTTGAGAATTTCCAGGGCCTGTTCACGAGCCGGTTTTTTGCCGGCGCCCTGATGACGCATCACCGCTTCGGCCAGTTGATCGCCGAGTGTCAGCGCCGGATTGAGTGAAGTCATCGGTTCCTGAAAAATCATTGCCAGCTCCTGACCGCGCAGGTCAGCATACTGACGCTCCGACAGACCGGTGAGGGAGGTGTTATTCAGGCGGATATCCCCCTGCAATACTTTTGCGCCGGCGGGCAATAATCCCATCAGTGCCAGCGAAGTGACGCTTTTACCGCAACCGGATTCGCCCACCAGCGCCAGTGTTTCTCCGGCTTCAAGCTGTAAGGAAATGTCGTCGAGTACGGTGGCCGGTGAACCGGAAAACTGCACACGCAGGTTGCTGATGTGTAACAGTGGTGTGACGGGGCCTGCCGGGTCAGTCATCAGTAAAATCCTCCTCATCATGCAGGGTGGAAAGAAATGCCTGTTGCAGCGCCAGTAGATGCTCGCGCATCACTTTTGCGGCCTCTTTCGGCTGGCGTGCGGCAATGTGTTCTACGATGCGTTCGTGGTGATCGTCGTAACGGTTCAGGCGCTCCTGATTACGCGCCGCGTTGCGCACCGCCAGCCAGCTCGGATCCCGACGTATGGCGTCGACGGCATCGAACAGACCGAGCAACAACCGGTTACCGGCGGCATCGGCGATGGCGCGGTGAAAGGCGCTGTCCCAAAGCTCAATCTGATCCGGGTCGCCGCGTGACATCGTTTTCACCTTGTCCAGTAAACGGCGCATCAGCTGGATCTGTTCCGGCGTGGCGCGCAGGGCGGCATATTTCGCCAGCCCCGGTTCAATTTGCAGACGGGCTTCCATCACTTCCTGCAAATTAGATTGTTTCGGCAACGCCTGCAGACTCAGCGGCCGGGCAGGGCCATTCGGTCCGATAAACGTACCTTTCCCCTGCTTGCGCCACACCCGGCCTTCCTCTTCCAGCACATCCAGCGCCCGGCGGATTTCCCGGCGGCCGACATCAAACATCTGCATCAGATCGCGTTCTGCCGGCAGCGGTTGAGTCTGATCCGGATGCTGTTGTATCAGCTGCCGCAGCTGTTCAAGTGCTGAATTCGAGGTGCCGTTAGAAGGAGATTGCGCCCCGGAGTGTGTTGTCATATTTCAGTTTCCCGCTGGGAATTAAATCGTTAGTCAGTCCTTTGCATTTTCCGAACCAATTTTGTAATGGTTCATGAGAAAGTTTTGCAAAACGGAGAAT
>NZ_JAFMOS010000199.1 GCF_019049755.1 Rahnella perminowiae | reverse complement strand
ATCCATTCCTTTACTCATATTCGCCTCTCTTAAAGCTGGTGGATTGGGTTGCTCTGCTATTTACTGCTTAAACCGCTCCGGTTGCAAGCGTCTTTGTGAATTTTCTTCGCTCCTGCCTGGCTGCTTTATCGATGTTACGGCCGGGGCGGTAAGTGAAACTGCACGATAAGTATGCGAACGGCATGCAAAATAACGATTTTTGCTCATAACATCTTGTCGTGGGCTAGCCGATGCGCTGTTATGAAGATGAATGCACATCAATCAATACACTGGCCAAATAGAACAGGAAATGTCATGCCAAAATTAAAAGGGTTGTATCCGCCCAGGGAAGCTTATGCCAGTGGCATGCTTGATACGGGGGATGGTCACCAAATTTACTGGGAGCGCAGCGGAAACCCGAAAGGCAAGCCAGCAGTATTTCTCCACGGCGGGCCCGGTGGCGGCTGTTCATCGGTACACCGTCAATTGTTTGATCCCAATGATTACGACGTCATGCTGTTTGACCAGCGTGGATGCGGACGCTCAAAACCGCACGCCAGTCTGGAAAACAATACAACCTGGCATCTGGTCGAAGATATTGAGCGTTTGCGTAAAATGGCCGGCGTTGACCAATGGCTGGTGTTTGGGGGTTCATGGGGTTCAACGCTGGCGCTGGCGTATGCTCAGACGCATCCTGAACATGTCAGCGAGATGGTATTGCGTGGGATCTTCACGTTACGTAAGCAGGAGCTGTCCTGGTATTATCAGGACGGGGCTTCCCGTTTCTTCCCGGAAAAGTGGCAACGTATTTTGTCGATTCTTTCGCAAGAAGAACGTAAAAACGTGATTGCTTCTTACCGGGCCCGTCTGACATCCGGCGATCGCGCTGTTCAGCTTGAGGCCGCTAAAATCTGGAGCCTGTGGGAAGGGGAAACCGTGACGCTGCTGCCTGCGGAAGGTGCGGCATCCTTTGGTGAGGACAATTTCGCGCTGGCGTTTGCCCGTATTGAAAACCACTATTTTACGCATCTGGGTTTTCTGGAAAGTGATGACCAGTTGTTGAAAAATGTCGAACGTATTCGCCACATTCCGGCCGTCATTGTGCATGGTCGATATGATATGGCATGCCAGGTGCAAAATGCGTGGGATCTGGCGCAGGTATGGCCGGAAGCGGAGTTGCACATCATTGAGGGGGCAGGGCATTCGTTCGACGAGCCCGGCATTCTCGATCAACTGATCCGTACCAACCAGCGTTTCGCCGCGCGGCGCTAACCTTCCCCTGCGACTCCCGTTTACTTTTGCTTTGGCTCATAAGGTAAGCGGGAGAACTTATGTGATTCCCCGCGATAAAACATCACCCGTTCCCGAAAATAGGTGCGCAGATGCGCAGGCTGCTCGCGTTCCGCCATCTCAGCGACAACCGGCATGTTGTAGCGTTCTTTAAAGGCCACCGCGGAGGCCGCAAGATCGACGTTGACACGATCCATTTCTTCTTTGCTGATTTCAGCCAGATTGATGCTCATAACTGCTTCCTGATGATCGATTTTGCCACATTGTACCCGAGGCTGGGGTCAGCGTGAATATTGCGATTTTGCTTTTATTTCCGCGCAGCTAACAAAGAATGCGGATAATTCTAATGAGTGAATAAGAACCATTCACAAAAGGTAAATGATAAATATCTACAATAAGGCGGGGTAATTAATATCGCAAATAAGAATGATTCCTTTTTAATACGCTTCTGTATGTTAATG
>NZ_JAFMOS010000200.1 GCF_019049755.1 Rahnella perminowiae | reverse complement strand
GGTGTTAAAATACGGAAATCAACGATTATTGAAAAGCCTACTTTTTTAAAATCTGTACTGAATTCATCAAATGCCTGGCCTGCGCTAATTATAATTTTTTTATCTATGCTCATTAGTTACTTGCTGTCATTAATAGCAGGCGGATATCTCAGGGTTCTGAATGTATTTGCTTCTACTGATGGGCTGACAGGTTGCCTGCGAAGAGAGGCATTTTACGCGAAAGCTACCTACGAACTGGCGAAATGTAAAAAAAATAACTTACCTTTTAGCGTATTAGTCATAGACCTTGATCACTTAAGAGAAGTAAATAACTCTTTCGGTCACGAAAAAGGTGATTTGGCAATTTCTCTTTGCGCAGAAAAAATACTCAAATGCCTGCGCAGCAATGATTTTGCCGGCAGGGTAGGGGGAGATGAATTTATCGTTGCACTTAAAAATACCGGGGCATCTGATGCGTTTTTAATCGCAAACAGAATTCGTGAGGCAGTTAAGAGCATAAAGCTGGAGGGGCTATTTTTGTCAGTGAGTATCGGCATATCTCAATATGATAAAGACAATGCCTCATTACAAGAGGTGATTTCTAAAGCGGATGCAAATCTCTATATTGCAAAGCGACAAAGAAATGATGTTGTATATTAAGGTGTAACCATGAAATACTTTCATCAGTTTCATGGTTGGAAATATTTAAAGCGAGTGTGTTGACTGGTTGAATCTATTTAAAACTCTCGCTCAATATATTCAAATGCACCTTTTCAATGATTTTAAAATCATCAGGCGTTAGCCTTAACATAGGGCGCGCCGGGGACTGCATTTCTTGTGTGCGGGCAGACGGCCCCGTACTGATACATACCTGGAGACAAACTGCTTACCCTCGCGCCCGCTCGGGTCGTATTCGCACGACCATTTGCCGGCAGACAGCTTATTTACACTCATCACATCTTCCTTTCTGAGGATGTGAATTTAGCTGTATGTAAATACAGTGCAAATGTTTGATTTAATTATTTGATATGAGTAGCAGGAGAGGAGCGCCACAGGAAGCGAACTTAAATAAAATTGATATTTAATTTTGTTAGCCAACAACTTTGCAGTTGCCTTACAGAACAACTAATGACAAAATCTGTAGATTAAGAATAACAATAATAAATAATATCTCCCTGATGTTAAGGGAGAGAACGACCCCACAATGTGGGGAGATGTTTTTTCTAACAAGGAAAAATCATGGGTGCTTGTCCAACCTGTTATCGGGAAATCGATAACCATCACTGTCCGTTCTGTGAAGAAAAAGAACGAGATTTTCATCGCCATGACAACATGGGAGCATATGATAAAAGTCAATCCTATACGCCTCCCCCTAACAATCTCCAGCAAGATTACAAATCCTCATACGGGCATACCGGCGGGAGAAATTCTGGTACACCAGGCGCATTAGATAAACTTTTCAAAGGTTTTATCTACGCCAAATGGACGTCCTTGTTGCTGATAGTTGTTTTGGCTTACAAAATTTTCCTGTCATTAAGATTCCTGCTTCACTTTAGCAGTAGCTTTCTTAGCCTTGCTCCGTACGTACCGCTGGCAATACTGGTTGTTATCGATTTACTGCTGTTAGGTTTATTTATCAAAAAACATAAATCTAAAAGTAACGAAGCCGGAAAACCGTCAGCTTGCGGGCTCTTATTTATAGCATTGCTATTGTGGTTCTGGTATTTGCCGTTCGTGGTAATAACTGCATCTTTTAGAATGATGTAGTAT
>NZ_JAFMOS010000201.1 GCF_019049755.1 Rahnella perminowiae | reverse complement strand
GAGTTGTCCTAAAGGATTGTGAAGGAAATACGCGTTAACTGTTCTTAAATCGTGAGCAACCATGCAGCTTTAAAAATAAAAAGCCAAGGATTGTAAGAATTTATGATCGGGCATACGGAAACATCCGGCAACAGGAGCGGATTGATAAGAAGAAGTGATGAAACGGCCATGCTTTGCCGTACTTACCTATCGGCAAATGTTCAGGAAAACTTTAATGATTGTGCTTAAAAAAGTGATTTATACCGCGCAATGGCAAACAAAAAGTTCATGAATAGGAATTTTATTACTAAATCAGCATCTGCCGCCAGTTTTACTGCCCGGGGGATGATTTAAACACATTTTTAACAGGGAAGTCAGCGGAGATAAGACAACCGGCTTCAAAAATCATCTGCGATTAAACCGGCTAATTAAGCAGAGAGATTAAAATAGGCGAGCCCATGATCAATAATAGTCTCTTTCACAATGAGAAAGCTGTTTTCTGAACGTAAATGCAGCGGATACTTTAAAAACCTGCCGAAATTTCCGACAGGTCATAACGTTGTATTATTTAAATCGCGTCTGATGATTAAAAAGGCATGATTCGCGGATCAGGGTGCTGATATTCAAATCCCAGTTCTTTGCAGATCCGTTCGCCATCGACGATTTTGCCCTTCTCTGCTGAAGCAGGTTCAGCAAATGTTGGCGGCTCCAGCCCCATCTGTCTGGCAAGCGCCGGATAAAACTCAGCTTTGACCGGATGCACAGGCGCGCACAGGTTAAATGTATGGCCCCCCTTGGGCAGGCTGAGTAGCAATATAATTGCCGAAATGACATCATCCTGATGTACCAGGTTAACACCCTGCTGGCCGCCTTTGACCTGCGTCTTTCCGGCCATGAAACGCCCGGGATGACGATCGCCGCCCACCAGACCGGCCAGACGCAGCACATCAACCGATGTATTAGGCAAACCATGGAGCCAGTTTTCAAGTTCTTTAAGCACCTTTCCGCTGGCCGTGACCGGCTCAAGCGCAGATCCCTCGTGCACCACACCGTCTCCTTCACCGTATACAGACGTCGAGCTGGTGAAAATAATGCGTTTCACGTTATGCGCCAGCGCGCTGTCAGTTAACAGCTGTACCGCCTGGAAGTACAGTTCGCTGCCCTCCACTGTCCGGCGTGCAGGCAAGGTGATGATCAGCGCATCGACATTCAGCAACTGATCGAGATCTTCCGCTGCACATTCCATCTGCGGCGTAAACACCAGCGGGAAACATTCGATCCCCACCGCTCTTGCGGCATCTACCCCATCCGGCGTGGTTTTACTGCCCACGACTTCATAGCCTTTAGAAGCCAGTGCCATCGCCAGTGGCATTCCCAGCCAGCCCAGTCCGATAATCGAAACCTTCTTCATACTTTGCTCCATTGTTTCATTGGCATCGGGCCTCACAACACCCTTTGCTGATACCGCTTCCTTTATATTAGCAAACATCGCCTTTTCTCCGTTCAGCCAGCGTAAGGTTTTCTCTGTGTCTGTTAACGAATTATTCATTTATCCGATGAAACCCCCGACGTGGATAAGAAAAACTCATCATCGGAAAAAAAGGTTGCGCTGTTGCCGCCCGATCGTTTAGTTTTATTGGCAGCGAATGCAGTCTGTGTTGCGAATGTTTCAAATCTGAATCACGCCGCACAGCAATGAACATACTGAGAGACTGACATGATAAACGTTCTGATTAACCACCATCATCACCATCACCCTGACTAGTCTTTCAGG
>NZ_JAFMOS010000202.1 GCF_019049755.1 Rahnella perminowiae | reverse complement strand
GAATAAGGGTTCAGACGCTGCCGATATTTAACTATCGGCAGCCGGGAAGGAAAGGTTAAGAGCTATTTGCGTTCAATATTTGGCAGGAATGCTGTCAGGATCCCCAGCAACGGCAGGAAGGCACAAATCTGATACACCAGTTCGATGCTGGTTTTATCCGCCACATAGCCGAGAACCGCGGCGCCAAGCCCGCCCATACCGAAGGCCAGACCGAAGAACAGGCCGGACACCATGCCGACTTTGCCAGGCATCAGTTCCTGCGCAAACACCAGAATAGCGGAAAATGCAGAGGCGAGGATTACACCGATAATTACACTCAATACGCTGGTCCACATCAGACTGGCGTGTGGCAGAAGTAGCGTAAATGGTGCAACGCCAAGAATCGAAGCCCAGATGACGTATTTGCGCCCAATCCTATCGCCCACCGGTCCGCCGATAATGGTGCCCGCTGCCACAGCAAACAGAAAAATAAACAGATGAACCTGCGCGTTTTGCACAGATACACCAAATTTATGTATCAGGTAAAAGGTGTAATAGCTGCTCAGGCTGGTCAGGTAGAAATATTTCGAAAATATCAGGATCAGCAAAATACCCAGTGACCGCATCACCGTTTTACGTGGCAACAGGGCCACCGGGCTTTTCACCAGGCCGCGTGTTTTAGCGATCAGGTTTTGCTGGCGATACCATTTACTGATTTGCAGTAACACCACAATGCCAAGCAATGCCGCCAGTGAGAACCATGCTACGTTGCCTTTACCGTAAGGCGCGATAATCAGCGCTGCCAGCAACGGGCCCAGGGCAGCCCCGAAATTGCCACCGACCTGGAACAGCGACTGCGCCAGTCCGTGACGTCCGCCGGAAGCCATACGTGCCACGCGCGACGATTCCGGATGGAACACCGAAGAGCCTGTGCCAACCAGCGCCGCCGCCAGCAACACCACCGGGAAACTCTGCGCGACCGCCAGCAACAGCAGGCCGGAGAGCGTAAAGCCCATGCCGATCGGCAGAGAATAGGGTTGCGGATGCTTGTCAGTGTAATAGCCGATAAGCGGTTGCAACAGCGAGGCGGTTATCTGGTACGTCAGCGTGATCAGCCCGATCTGTGTGAAGCTCAGGGAAAACTCGTTTTGCAGCAACGGATAAATCGCCAGTATCAGCGACTGGATCATGTCATTAAGCAGGTGAGAAACGCTGATCGCCGCCAGAATAGAAAACGCAGTCTTTTTGACTGCGTTTTTCTGCGGGCTGACCGGCGTTGACGTCGTGTCTGTCATAGCGGAGGAAGCCTTCTTATTGTAGAGGTGCAGAGTACCTGCCTGTCAGTCGACTTTAGCGATATCGGCAAACTGGCCTTTGAGTAAACGGCAAAGATCGCCTGCCGCCAGTTCAATATCAAGTCCGCGTTTACCGCCTGAAACATAAATGCTATTGAAGGTCTGCGCCGGGCTGTCGATGACCGTCGGTAGCAATTTTTTCTGCCCAAGGGGACTGATGCCACCGACCAGATAACCGGTAACACGTTGCGCAATCATAGGATCCGCCATATCGGCTTTTTTCGCCCCCAGCGCTTTCGCAACTTTCTTTAAATCCAGCTGGGATGCCACCGGCGTCACCGCTACGGCCAGATTTTTAGCATCGCCATTCAGTGAAACCAGCAGGGTTTTATAGACCTGACGGGCATCCAGGCCGAGTTTTTTAACGGCCTCATCGCCAAAATGGGTTTCATCGCTGCTGTGTTCATACGGGTGAAGGGTAAAGC
>NZ_JAFMOS010000203.1 GCF_019049755.1 Rahnella perminowiae | reverse complement strand
TGTATAAGAGACAGGAAAGACGTTAATTTTCAGTAGATGGCCAAAAAGCAGATAGGCCGGACCGGAAAAAATTAATAATGCCGTGATAAACCAGAGCAAATTCTTACGCAGCCCCAGCTTATCCTGAATAAAACCATAACAAATTTGCACAAACAGAGTGGAAAAAGACACCACTGAAAAAATTATCCCGGTATCCCCTGCTTTCAGACCGACTTCCTGATGTAGCCAAATCGAGAGCAGTGAGCCTGTAGAGGACCAGGTTACAAAGAAAAAGAACAATAAAGCGCTGAGTATCAGATAACTTTGAGAATGACGGGTTTTCATCATGGCAATCTCATGCTGAGGTGGAGCGCAAATGATAACGTTAACATAAAATAAGGCGCATGCCGTTTTGCTGTAATTCTAGATGTTAATCACAAAAGTTAACGTTAACATAAGCAGTATGAGATCATGATCAACTTTTCTTATTCACTGCAACCCACACCCGGACACCAAAATCACGTATGATCCTTTTACATCAGCAAGTTAGTTTTATAACCTGTGGCGTAATGAGCAGGCAGGAGCAAAAAGAATGGCGTCCCTGAAAGATGTAGCAAAACTGGCGAATGTATCACTGATGACGGTTTCCAGGGCACTAAACTCCCCGGAACGTCTAAAGCCTGAGACCTTGTCACGCGTACAATCTGCTATCGATGCGACGAATTACGTGCCCGATTTATCGGCCAAAAAAATACGTGGCGCTCACGCGATTGCAAAAACCATCGGTGTGCTGGCACTTGATACCGTCACCACCCCCTTTTCAGTGGAAATCACACTCTCCATTGAAGAAACAGCACGTGCGCATGGCTGGAACAGCTTTGTGGTTAACATGTTTTCGGATGACATCCCGGAAAATATCGTTGATTTACTTCTCTCACACCGACCGGATGCCATTATCTATACAACAATGGGATTGCGACAGGTGCCGCTACCCGAGAAGTTGTTAAACCTTCCCTGTGTGCTCGCCAATTGCGAAAGCCTGCATCAGCAGGTAGCGAGTTATATTCCGGATGACGAACATGGACAATATGCAGCGGTACGTGCACTTTTGTCTGCAGGCTATCGTCGCCCGCTCTGCTTACATTTGCCTGCAACACATCTTGCCACTGTCAGACGCCGCAAAGGTCTGGAACAAGCATGTATGGAGGCAGGGCTGGCTCCTGAGACACTCGACCACTATTACATGGAATATGGTGATGAGCATTATCGGGATATTCCGGCGATTGTGCAGGCACATATTCATCAGAAAAAACCCTTATTCGATTCGGTGATTTGCGGTAACGATCGCATCGCGTTTATGGTGTACCAGACGCTCCTGGCGCAAGGTCTGAGGATCCCCGAAGATGTGGCAGTCATAGGTTACGATAATATGGTGGGGATCGGTGATTTGTTCCTGCCGTCGTTGTCAACGGTACAATTACCCCATTATGAAATTGGCAGGCTCAGCGCGCTTCACATTATTGAGGGTAAATCCCATCGCGATATAATCAAAGTTGACAGCCTGTTACTGCTCCGTCAGTCAATGAATACAGTAAAATGAATTATCTTCAACTCTGCCGATGAATTGGCATGAGTTCATCCAAAATTCAGTAGTATCGGTCATACCGAATAAAAAGCTGTCATTATATTATGGAATGAAATAATAAAATGCAGTATTAATTCTAACAATAAAAAATCATGGCGCCATTTTACAGCGTTCCGCTATTCATCGCACTAAGATAAACATGTGA
>NZ_JAFMOS010000204.1 GCF_019049755.1 Rahnella perminowiae | reverse complement strand
TATTAAAGATCTGCTCCACCTCCCCCGATAAAGCGTCACAAACCTAAACCGGCGTTAAATCAACCAAACGTTCATTTTGATTGGAAATGTACGGAGTTTATTTGACTTAGCTGCGTAAGGTAACAGTGTTCTCCATAACCTCATTTATGATTCACCTGCCAGAGGGTAATATCTTGACTTTTAATAACATTAAAATTGGTGTGCGTTTAGGACTCGTTTTTGGCTTTATTATCACGCTCTTAATTATCGTTAGCATAACTGCGTTCGTAAAAATAAATGCCATCAATGCCTTAACCCAGCAAATGATTGAGGTTCGCTACGAAAAAGTCAGGTTGGCCTTTGATGTGCGCTTTCAGGTCAATGAACAGATAAAGTTTCTGCGAGGTGCCGTCATTGATTACGCCAGACCTGAATATAATAATCAGCGCTTACAATCGCTTAATAATGCATCATCTGCGACACAACAATTGATCGCAAAAATCACTGCTCTTCAAACGACGGCCATCGGGCAACAAAAAATCAAAGCACTCGCCCAGGCAAACGAAGAATACAGGGACGCACAGAAAGGATTATTTGCTCTTTTGAAAGCAGGCAAACGTGAAGAGGCAGAAAATTATGTCCTACGCAGCATGCGGGCGCCGGAAGCTGCAATGCTGAAATCCACAGCAGATTTCGCCGACTCTCAGGCTTCACAAATGAAAGAAGAAGGTCGTCAGATACTGCATGAGAGTGCAATGGCAATCAGGATAACCCTGCTGATATCCCTCATGGCCATCATATCTTCCATTATTTTAGGATATTTACTCACCCGCTCTATCACACGTCCGATGATGCATGCTATTCGTATTGCTGAAAATGTAGCCAAAGGCGATCTCACCTCCGAAATACAGGTCAATTCTACGGACGAAACCGGGCAAATGATGCTTGCTCTGCAGAATATGAATAATAACCTGCGGAAAATTGTCAGCGAAGTCCGTTCGGGCACTGACACCATTGCGACGGCTTCTCAGCAAATATCAATGGGAACGCTTGACCTCGCTTCACGTACCGAGCAACAGGCCAGCTCGCTTGAAGAAACGGCCTCTGCGATGGAGCAGATGACATCCACCGTAAAACAAAATGCAGACAATGCCCATCAGGCAAATAACTTGTCCAAATCAGCGTCACGTGTTGCCACCGAAAGTGCCGATGTGGTGAGTCAGGTTGTGGTGACCATGGACATGATTAATGACGCCTCTAAGAAAATTGTCGACATCATCAGCGTCATCGACCGCATCGCTTTCCAGACCAATATTCTGGCGCTCAACGCTGCGGTGGAGGCTGCACGGGCCGGAACGCAGGGAAGAGGATTCGCGGTCGTTGCAACAGAAGTACGTGGCCTTGCACACAGTTCTGCGACAGCAGCCAGAGAGATTAAAAATTTGATTGAGGAATCCGTTACCCGGGTGGACGAAGGTACCCGTCTGGTCGCTCAGGCGGGCTCAACTATTTCGAACGTCGTGAGCAGCGTAAGCAATGTCACCGACATTATGGGTGAAATTTCTATCGCCAGTGTTGAACAAAGCACCGGAATCGGTCAGATCAATGCTGCGATCAACCAGATGGACAGCGTCACACAACAAAATGCCTCCCTGGTTCAGGAAGCCTCTTCATCTGCGCAGTCACTGGAGGATCAGGCTGTCCGACTGGTGAAGGCGGTTAGCATGTTTAAACTCTGATAAGGATTTAAACATCTTAAACGGGGCATTGCTGTTTATCCGCTCCCTGTAGCGTC
>NZ_JAFMOS010000205.1 GCF_019049755.1 Rahnella perminowiae | reverse complement strand
CTTAATAACCCATGTCTTTTTTCATGTCGTATTCTTTCTGAGCCATATCAGGAAGGATCAACGCGGACTGAGTCTGAATGAATTTCTTAGGCTGGGTACCATCCTTTTTCATTGCGATCAGCGCATCAAATGCCGGGCCAGCCATGTTCGGTGTCAGTTCAACAGATGCGTTTGCTTCGCCCGCTAACATCGCTTTGTAGATGTCCGGTACACCATCAATTGATACGATTTTGATTTGTGAACCCGGTTTCAAACCAGCTTCTTTGATAGCCTGGATAGCACCGATCGCCATGTCGTCGTTATGAGCGTAAACGGCACAAATGTTCTTACCGTTTTGTTCGGCCTTGATGAAGCTTTCCATTACTTCTTTGCCTTTACTGCGGGTGAAGTCTCCGGACTGCGAACGGATAATTTTGATGTTTGGCGCAGATTTCAACGCATCTGCAAATCCTTTTTTACGATTTAACGCCACACTGGCACCGACCGTTCCCTGCAATTCGACAACATTACATGGTTTGCCAGCAGCATCCTTAACCAGCCAGTCCCCCGCTACCTTACCCTCATACACGCTGTCTGAAGCCACTGCAGCGGTGTACAGAGACGGATCACTGACTTCGATCGTACGGTCTAACAGGAATACAGGGATCTTAGCTTCTTTAGCTTCGGTCAAAACCGGGGCCCAGCCCGTAGCCACAACGGGAGCGATAAAAATGGCATCAACACCTTGTGCGATGAATGAGCGTATTGCTTTGATTTGGTTCTCTTGTTTTTGCTGGGCATCAGCGATTTTCAGTGTTATGCCGCGTTTTTCTGCTTCTGATTTAGAGACTTTTGTTTCCGCAGAACGCCACCCAGACTCAGAACCGATCTGCGAAAAACCCACAACCAGCGGAGCCGCCTGAACTGTGCCACTAAGGACTGTCGCTACTGCTGCTGCCACAAATAAGCGTTTATACATATTTCTTTCCTCATGTGTAGTCTGAGCTACTTTTTGTTATGACTCGTAGGGTACGGCGAGGACGATTACCCGGCATGCATTCATCCGCTACGACAGTTCTGTCGGAAAAAGGATACAAGCAATGCTGTCAGGCGCTGATAGTCGTCATAAGACGATGATTAGGTTTAGTACATAGAGAAAATGGGAGCATGAGCGAAGTCACATACAGGGAGAACAATCAATTCGTGCATGTATTCAGCCAAAACATGACAAAAAACAACTAGCAAGAATGGAGGTTTTGAGCCCTGTCGGTGCAAAAAACGCTGAACAGGGGGATTAAGAAGCAAAGATTAAGCAAGGAAGAAGGTCTTCAGAAAATTAAGACGAAAAAAAACCCCTCGCTTTCGCGAAGGGTTTAAATATGGCAGGGGCGGAGAGACTCGAACTCGCGACACCCGGTTTTGGAGACCGGTGCTCTACCAACTGAGCTACGCCCCTAAATTGTGCTTACTATTATGCCTGCTAATTTAGCAGGCATAATTTTTAATAATTGGCGGAACGGACGGGGCTCGAACCCGCGACCCCCTGCGTGACAGGCAGGTATTCTAACCAACTGAACTACCGCTCCACCGGTTCTTTCACACGCATCAGCAACCGGCTGATGCGTGTTTGTTCCTGTTATTTTCCTTGTCAGGGGAAAAGGAACACGTTCTTTACTAATTTGATGCCTGGCAGTTCCCTACTCTCGCATGGGGAGACCCCACACTACCATCGGCGCTACGGCGTTTCACTTCTGAGTTCGGCATGGGGTCAGGTGGGACCACCGCGCTAGTGCCGCCAGGCAAATTCTG
>NZ_JAFMOS010000206.1 GCF_019049755.1 Rahnella perminowiae | reverse complement strand
GTAAAATGGTTCAGTGATTTGGTGTTCACTGAGCCATTTTAAATGCTATGTGTACTATCAGGAGTAATCGGAGGTGGTGCGTCTTTTATTCGAATTTATTTGTAATAACATCCACAAAATACCAACAATTACAACTCCGCCTCCAACCCAGGTAAGACTTGTAAGACCAGTAACATCCAGTGCTACACCCCCCAATAGCGACCCTAATGCAATTCCTCCGTTAAAACCGGCAATATTCAGTCCTGCTGCCACTGCTGGAGCTTCAGGTGCATGTATGTGAGATAGTCCGATCACTCTTGCTTGCATTGAGGGGACCGCTGCGTATTTCAATGCTCCAAGCAAGCCAATAAACAGTGCCATTAACATTAAGGATGAGACAGAGAACCAGATAGCAAAGAGGACGATCGCCAAGCCAATAAGAATTGTCATCACGGCACGGTCTGCACCTTGCTTGTCAGTCAGGCGACCACCCCAGACATTCCCGATAGCGGCCATCATGCCGTAGACCAACATAAGCAAACTACTCGTACGCTCGTCTACATGCGTTACCTGAAGCAGAATCGGGGAAATATACGTATACAGGGCAAAAGATCCTGCATAGGCCAAAACTGTAATTCCTGCTCCCGCAAGCAGTAGTGGGTTGAACATGGCTTTTAAACCGGCCATGGCATTTGCTTGCAAGGAGGGATCATTTTGATCCGTGGGCATCAGCATTGCCAATCCAATGAAACCGATCGCTCCACTTGCCGTTACTGCCATGAATATAGACTGCCAACTCAACAGACTACCGATGTAGGTACCAAGTGGTACGCCTAATGCCAACGCAATTGTAAGACCGCCAAAAACGACCGAAACAGCGGCGCCAGCACGATGTCGCCCAGCCAGTTGGGTTGCCACACTTGAAGCAACAGCAAGAAACACTCCGTGCCCTAAACCGGAAGCAAATCGTGCAATCAACATAGGCGTTAGGGACTCAGACGCACCGACGATACCATTGCCAACTGTAAACAGGCCCATAGCAACAAGTAATAATCTTTTACGAGGCCATCGTGTTGCCAACGCAGTTAATCCCGGAGCACCAATTACGGCACCGAGGGCGTAGGCTGTCACCGCTGTACCTACATGACTGACACTGACGTTTAGATCAGCTGATATCCTGGAAACTAAGCCGATCGTGACAAATTCAGTGAATCCCAAAGCAAAAGCGCAGAGTGCAAAGACATATATAACAAAAGGCATGCGTTCTTTCATAACTCAGGCTCTTCTATTTTCAATAGAAGCCAACAAAGGCAGCATTGCCTCAGCGACTCCTTTTGCGGAAGCGGGATTCTGTCCGGTCACTAATCTCTCGCTGACAATCACCTGTGGCTGAAAATTTGCGGCTGCAAGATGCTCAGCACCTCTTTGCTTCAGCGTGTCTTCAAGTAAGAATGGAACAATGTCGTACAACCCTACAGCACGTTCTTCATCGTTGGTAAAAGCTGACACCTTTTTTCCCGCAACCAGATATTCATTATCGGAAAGCCGAATATTCACCAATCCGGCGGGGCCATGACAAACCGCAGCGACAACGCCACCCTTTTCATAAATTCGTGATGAAACACCCGCCAACTCTATATTGTCAGGGAGATCCCACATCGTCGCATGCCCTCCTGCATAGAAGACGGCGTCATAGACGTCAGGATCAATCTGCGAGGGTTTTAATGTGGTTTTAGTTGCCTCGCGTAAGGAATCATTATTCCAAAAGGAGGCGTTAACCGGATCGCTGAGGTCTAAACCGTCAACATGTGTCTTGCC
>NZ_JAFMOS010000207.1 GCF_019049755.1 Rahnella perminowiae | reverse complement strand
ATGTATGTCTCTATATTTGGCATTCCTGGATTTGTTGTTATTTATTATTGATCGTGATACCCCGCACTGATTCTCAGCGATATTTAATTTCTGCATGACATAGGCAGAGGCTATTTCACAGCCTGTTTTCGGTGGTTGACTCATTATCATATTATTACGCTATGGATACCATAACATCCATGGGCGGTAGCGTGGGAAAGCCATCCTCACTGGCTAAACTTACTCTTACTTAAGAACCTCATAAAAACATCTTCCTTAATTCCCCGGCGGGCAGGGATAAAAATACCAGAAAGAAAGCTGCCCCGATAAAAATAAACGGTTAAAACGTTATGAAAGTTAAGCTCTTCTCTGTTCCACTCGTCATATTTTTCACATCGCTGTGTGGATGTACGTTATCGCCAGGTATCGGTCTGAATACCTCGGGTAAAAATGTCGTGAACGAAAAAGTTCCTTCTGAAGATATTAGCGCCCTGGTTGATGTTTACCCTATTACGCCTAAACTGGTTGAATCTCTCATCCGGCGTCCCGCCGTTGCAACAGTGAATAGCGACCTGGATTCACGTCTTAAAAACTACCAGTACCATGTCGGCATCGGCGATATATTAACCATTACCGTATGGGATCATCCTGAACTTACCACACCCGCCGGTCAGTATAGGAGTGCCGGAGAGGCCGGAAACTGGGTAAATGCCGAGGGGGCCATATTCTATCCTTACATAGGCATGGTTAACGTTGCCGGCAAAACTACCTCCGAAATTCGTAGCAATATTACTGCCCGGCTCACCCAATATATTCAATCACCGCAGGTTGATGTCAATGTCGCGACGTTCCGCTCGCAAAAAGTCTATGTCACCGGTGAGGTGGTAAAATCCGGACAGCTACCGGTCACCAACGTTCCCCTGACCATAATGGATGCAATTAACCAGGCGGGGGGATTAGGTGAAAATGCCGACTGGAATAATATCGTATTATCGCATAACGGTGAGAAGTCCCTCATTTCTTTGCAGGCCCTAATGAAGAACGGAGATATGCGGCAAAACCGTTTACTCGAGCCGGGAGATATTCTCTATATCCCAAGAAATGACGAGCTGAAAGTGTTTGTGATGGGTGAAGTGAACAAGCAAATGACATTACGCATGGATCGTAGTGGTATGACTCTGACTGAAGCTCTGTCGGATGCCCATGGTGTTGACCCGCTGACGTCAGATGCCACGGGGATTTTCGTCATCCGCCCCCTGAAAGGGGAGGCTAAAAACAGGATCGCGAATATTTACCAGCTGAATGCAAGCGATGCGGCGGCACTGGTGCTGGCAACAGAGTTCCAGCTTCAGCCTTACGATATTGTGTATGTGACGACGGCTCCGGTAACAAAATGGAATCGTATTATCGGACAACTATTGCCAACTATTACCGGGGTTCATGACCTGACGGAATCAGCCCGCTATATTCGGAACTGGTAAGGAAAGGGAATGTTTAATTCTGTCCTGATAGTGTGCGTAGGTAATATATGCCGCTCACCGATAGCTGAAGCTTTGCTGAAACAATGGCTGCCTGAAAAAAATATACAATCGGCCGGTCTGTTTGCACTGAAGGGAAAAGGCGCTGATCCGATGGCAAAGACGGTGGCCTGCCGTCACGGGATATCACTGGAAAATCATAAGGCAAGGCAGTTTACGCGTGAAATGGGGCGGACGTTTGATCTTATTCTGGTGATGGAAAAGAGGCATATCAATATTATTACGCATTATTTACCCGAAATCAGAGGGAAAATCATGCTGCTGGGGCATTGGAATCAGCGCAAAGATATTCCTGACCCGTATGGAGGAGATATAAC
>NZ_JAFMOS010000604.1 GCF_019049755.1 Rahnella perminowiae | reverse complement strand
CCCGACCTCCCCCTTCGCAGGGGGAGGAGCAAAAAACAGGTTTAGCTACAACCATGAGTCATGGCAAAAGCTTCTCAGAACAGGGCGCTGGCCCTGTTTTTTTTCGACCGGATACGGAGGATAAACGTTATGCATTTACTCCTGATTGCTGCCGTGATGTCCAACCAGCTTTGGTTCGATACACAAAACAATGCGCAGAATTATGTCATTACGCCGATGGTCAGCCTCACCAAAGCCTGTGCCTGTCAGGTAGCGGTTTCTGTTTCGCAGGAAAGTACTGCGGGCACCAGCACCAGCCGTCAGAGCCATAATATGAATCTTTCCGCTAACCAGCCGCAGCCTCTGGGGCAGATGCGTTTTGCCGTCCAGCCCGGGGGCAAAACGCAAATTATGATAACTGTAACGGACGGCGATAAACTGCGTCTGGAAAAGCAACTGACCTTGCCGGACGATGCCTGACGGCGCGCGGATCACACCGCCAGATTGTCGTAGCCTTTACGGCGATAATTGAGGGCAGAAATACCCCAGAACACCACAAAAATCGCCACGGCAGCGTACCCCACGCTGCCCATATTTTCATTGAGGCGCCCGACAACGACCCAAATTCCACCGTGTAAGTCCAGCTTATCGGCCAACAGTCCGAGCGCTTCCAGGCCACCGATAAACAGGGCGATTACCACACTGGTGGCGGTAATTGTCATGTTGTAATAGAGCTTACGCACCGGTTTATCGAACGCCCAGCCGTAAGCGCCGACCATGACAAAGTTATCCAGTGAATCGACCAGCGCCATGCCGCTGGCGAACAGCGCCGGAAATATCAAAATGCTCCATACGGACATACCGGAAGAGGCCCCGGCGGCGGAAATACCCAGCAGGCCAATTTCAGTGGCCGTATCAAAACCCAGCCCGAATAAAAAGCCTACCAGATACATCTGCCAGCTTTTGTTTACCAGATTAAACGCAAAGCTGAATAACCGGCTCATCATCCCACCCTGCATCCTGTGATCTTCTCCGGTTTCCGCAGGATTTTTACCCTGTTTGATTTTCTGAAAACGGCGGTAAACATCGCGCAGGATCAGCGCATTCAACAGCGCCATCATCAGCAGAAATAGCGCGGAAACCAGTGTGCCAATCGTGCTGCCATAGTCATGCAGCCAGCCAATTTTATTACCAAACACCAGAGATGTTGCCGCGATCGCCACGCAGGCCAGCACCACAATGCTGGAATGTCCGAGAGAAAAAAATGCCCCGACTGCCACCGGCCGCTGTCCTTGTTGCATCAGCTTACGGGTGACGTTATCAATAGCCGCAATATGATCGGCATCAACGGCGTGACGCAGCCCGTAACCGTAAGCCAGCAAGGCCGCCGCCACCAGCGCAGGGTTGTGGCGAAACACCACCAGAGCCCAACCCCAGGCCAGTAAATTGACAGCCAGCAGCCCGATCAGCAGCCAGAAAGCACGACGGTGCGTGTGAAAAAAATCACGGTTAATCATGGGAGTCCTTGTTGTTAAAACCAGAAGAATATTGCAGGCGGGCGCAGGCGATAACAGCCTGCCCCAGCGCCAGACCGCCGTCTCCGGCAGGCACCTTTTGTGGCATCAGCACGCGAAGGGGCGCTAAATAGTGATGTAAAAGCCGGCGCAGCAGACGGTTATGCAGCACGCCACCCCCCAGCGCCACAGTACGGGTGCCAGTTCTGACCGCGTGATAGCAGGCGAGGGCGGCAAAGCCTTGCGCCAGCGCATCGTGAAAAGCGAAAGCCCGTGCGTCAGGCGTAGCCCTCCAGCCGAGCCATTGCTGCCAGAACGTCGCTAAATCAAGAAACGTGCCCGACGGTGTATGCCGCAGCGGCATTGTCACCGGATGCGAAATACCCTGTCCGCGTTGCGCCAGCGCTTCCAGACGGCTTGCCGCCTCGCCTTCCCAGCTCAGTTGCGCAGGCGTACAGCCGAGTGCGGCGGCGACGGCATCAAACAGGCGTCCGCAGGAAGACGCCAGCGGGGCATTAATCCCGGCGGTGATGGCTCTGGAGAGCGGCAACCACGGATGTTCCTGTAACGCCTTTGCCTCAGGGCGTGTCTGCCAGTCCGGCACAAAGGCCTGCCAATG
Source organism: Rahnella perminowiae (assembly GCF_019049755.1). Taxonomy (GTDB): domain Bacteria; phylum Pseudomonadota; class Gammaproteobacteria; order Enterobacterales; family Enterobacteriaceae; genus Rahnella; species Rahnella perminowiae. The sequence continues at coordinate 25,051 of NZ_JAFMOS010000604.1, read as the reverse complement.
TGCCAGTAAATTCCGCCACGGTTCCCGCGCGGCGCGGTCGCCGCCCGGCAGTGCAACGGCAGGCAATCCGCCTAAATGTTCGCAGTGCAGATAATCTGCCTGCAAACACTCGCCGCCCCACAGGGCACCGGTTTTAGCATCAGCAATGCCATAACCCAGCCCGTCAAGCGTCAGCCCGATAACCTTGCCGCCATCCAGCGGCCAGCCATGTTCCGCCAGACATGCAGCAATATGGGCGTGATGATGAAGAACCTCCGTCACGCGTACACCGTGGCTTTCCGCCTGTCTATGGCTGACATACCCCGGATGCGCGTCACAGGCCACTGCCACCGGCAGGCAATCATAAAGGCGCTGAAAATGTTCAATCGCGTGCTGTTGTTGTCCGGCAATATCGCTGCAGGTGAGTGATCCGAAATGCGTACTGAGAATGGCCTGATCGCCGCGCACCAGACAGAAGGTGTTTTTGAGATCACCGCCCAGCGCCAGCAGCGGCGGCTGGATGTTGAATCCGGCAGGCAGTGTAAAAGCATCGGGCACATAGCCGCGCGCGCGGCGCAGCATTTCAATACCCTGGGGTGTCACACGCAGCAGTGAATCATCGGCGCGCTGGACAATATCGCGGTTATGCAGCAACCACACGTCGGCAATACCGTTGAGTTGCAAAAGCGCAGCTTCATTGGTCAGTACAGGCGCACAACCGTTCGCATTGCCGGAGGTCATCACCAGGGGGGTATGAACCGCCTGTATCAGTAAATGATGCAGCGGAGTAAACGGCAGCATCAGTCCGACTTCGTCCAGGTCCGGCGCAATGGCAGCACACAGCTTTGATATCGCACTTTTCTCTGCCAGTACGATGGGTGCAGCCGGTGATTCCAGCATTTCACGCAGTGCAAATTGCGGGCTTTCATCGCTGCATTCTGCCAGCCAGCTGATATCCGGCAGCATCACCGCCAGTGGTTTTGACGGCCGCTGTTTACGTTCCCGCAGCCGCATTACCGCGTTTTGTTGTGTGGCATCACAGGCCAGATGAAAGCCGCCCAGCCCCTTAATGGCGACGATTTTACCCGCGCGTAATGCCGCGACGGCGCATTCCAGTGCCGCTTCTCCTTGTGCCAGAATGTTGCCATTTTGCAACGTCGCGCTGACCTGCGGCCCGCATTGCGGACAGGCGACCGGCTGTGCGTGAAACCGGCGGTCGGCAGGATCCTGATATTCGTGCTGGCAGTGCGGGCACAAGCGAAATTCCGCCATGCTGGTGGAAGGGCGGTCATAAGGCATGGCGCGGATCAGCGTAAAACGCGGGCCGCAATGTGTACAGTTGGTGAAGGCGTAGCCGAAACGACGATCCCCCGGACGGGTAATATCTTTCAGGCATTCGGGGCAGGTTGCCGCGTCGGGCACTACCTGTGTATCCATCCGGCTGTGACGGCTGTCAGCGATAGTGAAATTTTGCGGCGGTATCGGCCAGTCGAAAGGATCGAAAGTGATGCTGTCGATGCGTGCCAGCGGCGGGCAGTCGCGTTGTAACTGTTCAATAAAAATTTCAAGATTGACCGGCTGAAGCAGCCTGATTTCCACACCTGCGCTGTCGTTACACACTTCCCCGCGAAGCCGCAGACGGTCAGCCAGTTGCCAGATGAAAGGCCGGAAACCGACGCCCTGGACTTTACCGCAGATGCGAATGAGCAGACCGGACATAAAAACCCTTTTTAAACGTAGAGGAGGGTTTTAAAGCTCCTCCCCTTCGCAGGGGAGGGAGCAAAACTAAAACCCAATTCCCACTCCTCAGGGAGGCGCTTAAAACCCACTCCTTTTGGTGAGGAGCTAAATCAAACTAAATCTCAACCACCGGGATCACATCCTCCACGGCGCTGCGCAGGCGTGCTTTCATATCGCTGTAAGTCTGATGTGCGTAGTTTTCGGCCCAGCGCTGATCGGTGATTTGTTCGACTTTCACTGCGCAGTATTTGGTTTCCGGTGTTTTGGAAATCGGGTCGAGATTATCTTGCGTCAGCTCATTACAGGCGCCAATCCACCACTGATACGTCATGTACACCGCACCCAGATTGATACGTTCGTTGTAGTTGACGCGTGAGATAACTTTGCCGCGGCGTGAGGCCACCCAGACCAGTTGCTGGTCACGGATATTCAGCGCCTGGGCGTCAGCCGGGTTCATTTGCACGAAACCCGGTTCGTCAGCCAGCGTCTGCAATGCCGCACAGTTACCGGTCATCGAACGGCAGGAATAGTGGCCGACTTCGCGCACGGTGCACAGGACCAGCGGGTAATCACCGTCCGGCACTTCGGCCGGTGCGCGCCACGGTGCGGCAAACAACTGGCCTTTACCTGTCGGGGTATCGAAGTGATTGTCGGCGTACAGGTATTGCGTCCCCGGGCTTTCAAGTGTGGTACAAGGCCACTGCACGTGTCCCAGTTCGCCCATTTTTTCGTAGGTGGCGCCGTAGAACAGCGGGCAAAGGTTGCGCATTTCGTCCCAGATTTCCTGGTTATCGTTGTAATGCATCGGATAACCCATCTCGGTCGCCAGCAGACTGATAATGTCCCAGTCGCGTTTGACGTTGTATTTTGGCTCAATAGCTTTCTCGAAACGCTGGAAGCCACGGTCTGCGCAGGAGAATACGCCACCATGTTCGCCCCAGGAGGTGGCCGGTAAAATCACGTCGGCCTGCTCGGCGGTTTTGGTCATGAAGATGTCCTGAACCACCACGAATTCCAGCGCTTCGAAGCCTTTTCGCACCAGACCTAAATCGGCTTCAGTCTGCAATGGATCTTCACCCATAATGTAATAGGCTTTGACCTTACCTTCGATTGCCAGATGCGGGATCTCGGTGATGCGGTGACCGACTTCGGCGTCCATTTGATTAACGTCAATGCCCCAGGCATCGGCAAATTTCGCACGAACTTTTGCATCAGTGACGGACTGATAACCCGGGAATTCATTCGGCAACACGCCCATATCACAGGCACCCTGCACGTTATTCTGCCCGCGAACCGGCCCGACGCCGACATTGGCGCGGCCCAGGTTACCGGTCAGCAAGGCCAGCCCTGCCAGCCCTTTCACCACGTCAACTGCCTGACCAAACTGAGTGACGCCCATGCCCCACATGATGGTGGCAGAAGGTGCGGCGGCGTAAGTGCGCATTGCCTGGCGGATTTGCTGTGCGGAAACACCGGTTTGTTCTGCCACGGCTTCCGGTGAGTAATCCGCGACATTTTTGCGGTATTCCTCAAAGCCCTCGGTGTATTTCGCCACATAGTCATGGTCATACAGATCTTCTTCGATCAGCACATGGGCGAAGGCATTCACCAGCGCCATGTTGCAGCCGTTTTTGATTTGCAAATGTTGATCGGCAATGCGGGCGGTTTCGATGCGGCGCGGGTCGCAGACAATGATCTGTGCGCCTTTTTCTTTCGCTTTGATCACGCGGCGTGCGACGATCGGATGAGAATCCGCGCAGTTATAACCGAACACCAGCAGACATTTTGAGTTTTCGATATCGCCGATGGAGTTACTCATTGCACCGTTACCGAGGGTGGCCTGCAAACCGGCAACTGACGGGCCGTGACAAACACGGGCACAGCAGTCAACGTTGTTGGTGCCGATCACCGCACGGGCGAATTTCTGCATCACGTAGTTGGTTTCATTGCCGGTCCCGCGGGAAGAGCCGGTAGTCATAATGGCGCGCGGGCCGTGTTTTTGTTTAATGTCTTTCAGGCGTTGTGCAGTGTAGCGGATGGCTTCATCCCAGCTGACGGCTTCGAATTTCCCGCCTTTCTGGCGGCGGATCAGGGGTTGGGTCAGGCGCGGGGTCAGCAGTTTGGTGTCATTGAGAAAATCCCAACCGTAATAACCTTTCAGGCACAGTTCGCCCTGATTGGTAACGCCGTTCGCCGCTTCCGCACGGATGATTTTTCCGTTATCGACAACCAGATTCAATTTACATCCGGCACCGCAATACGGGCAGACAGTAGTGACTTTTTTCATGCTATTGCTTCCTTAATCCGGGGTTAAAACAGCAGCGGGGAGGTGCTGTCGAGCGCAGCGCGGCGGCGTTTTTCTGCGTTCATTTCCTGTAAGTGGTTACGGTCGATGGCGAACAGTGCCTTGGTCGGGCAGATTTCCATACAGGCCGGGCCTTCAGCGCGGGCATGACACAGGTCGCATTTGTGCGCCTCGGCTTTATCCGAGGTGGTGATCATCGCCGCGCCGTTCTGGCGGAAAACCGGTTTGGTGACCACTTCCATGGCGCCGTACGGACAGGCGACAACGCAGGTCTTACAACCGATGCAGCGTTCCTGCATCACCTGCACATGATCCCCGGTGCGAAGAATGGCGCCGTTCGGGCAGACGTTGGCACAAGGCGCATCTTCACACTGGCGACACATCACCGGTGTACTGAGATTGACGCCTTTGATGACGTGCAGACGCGGGGCGAAGGTGGCGGCGTTAAGCAGCGAGATATCTTGTGATTCACTGTGAGCCATCACGCAGGCAATTTCACAGGTACGACAGCCGATGCATTTTTTAGGGTCGGCGATAATAAACCGGTTCATCTCTCTCTCCAAATCCCCGTCGTCCTTGACACCGCAGGTGGGTTGGCTGCGTTCACTCGCCCGAATCACTGACTCATGCCAGCACATCGGGACTCCTTCGCTTGCTGCCTTCCTGCAATGCCAATGCCTTAGGGGATTTCAGTATGCTTTTAATTGAGGGGGTTAAAAGTTTTCATCTACTTCTATACATAAAGCGTGCCAGTTTCTTGATTGTGATATTTATCATTAAATTCAATGTTTTATTTGTTTTGTGTGTGCCGGTGACGAAACCAGTCGCTGACGTCATGTCTGTTTCGTCACCGCATCGACAGTTATGTCGACAGACGCTGTCAGGCGGTTTCCTGCCGGAAAGGGGCTATCCCGAGCCCTTGCTCCAGCGCAGGCAATCGCTGATACAGATGGCTAACAGCCTGTTCAACAGCGGCGCTCATGGGGAAGTAAAAAGCCACCACATCCGGCTGAATGCCGACAAACGTGATGTGCGGGATGTCTGTACGCAACTGCTGAATGAGGAATGTCAGCGGCAGATTATGGGTGGTCATCATGAACATGTCGGCGATGTCATCTTCATCGATGATGCGCATTTCACCGGGCGCCAGCCCCATGTCAGTGGCATCGACAATCACCAGATGTGCAGGCCGCAGTTCGCGTAAATAACCGATGTCGTTTTCCGGTACCGCGCCGCCGTCAACCACTGTCCAGCCGGCCAGCGGTTTTTCAACGCAGAGTTCGGCCAGCCGCGGACCGGCACCGTCATCACCCATCATGCTGTTGCCCACGCACAACAGTGCGTAGCGGGAGGTTAAATCAGGCATCGTATCTCCTGACCATCAGGTACATGGCGGGATCGTGTTCAATTTGGGTGAGCAGGGCGATGAGCCGGTCGCTCCAGCCCTGTTGTTCAGCACTCATTTTCGGGCGGGCATCACGCAGCGCCAGCGCCAGCAAGTGGGTGTGGCTGCTGTCGATATTGATCTCCCCGAAGCGCCGCACACCGGCCAGTTTGCGGTGCGCTTCGCTGTTTTCAGGCAGACAGTCAACCCAGTGCAGATACCCCTCAAGCGGGCATTCCAGGCGGGATGTCAGACAGTCGATCACCCCGAGGTGATGGCCGATCGCCAGGCTGTAATACACCACTTCCTGCACTTTTTGCGAACTGCGTTTCTGTGCGCTTTTCTCATCGACAAACTTGCTGCTCAGTGAATAGAAAATCACTTTGTTTTTGTCCGGCTGATGACCGGTATAAGGTTGATGGCGCGCGTAGCGCTGGTCGTTAACGGAGGTCATCACAGATGTACCTCACCACGCAGAACCTGCTGATAAATGTGTTGCAGATTGCCGACAATTTCGTTGAGACGCAGATCACCTTGTTCCTCAAGATAAGCAGACACCCGCTGTTCCACCGGTTGTAAGCCGGGCGCGGCAACGATATCCATAAACTTGTCAGCAATCTGGCGGCCATAACGGTAACCGGCCATCCGGCGTGCTTCCCTGTCCAGTAATACGCGCAGTGGCTGCGGTATATCCGGGTGCAGCAGCGCTGCCGGTCCGGTGGCCGCTTCGTCGTGTTGCTGGCCTTTAATCTTCTGATCCAGCAAACCCAGCGCCAGCGCAAAACCATAAATGGTGGCAGCCGGTGTCGGCGGGCACCCGGGAATATACACATCCACCGGCACGATTTTGTCGGTACCTCCCCATACGCAGTACAGATCATGGAAGATGCCACCGCTGTTGCCGCAGGCTCCGTAGGAAATGCAGATTTTCGGATCCGGTGCACTGTCCCAGGCGCGCAGTGCCGGAATGCGCATGGCGCGGGTGACGGCACCGGTGAACAGCAAAATGTCGGCGTGGCGCGGCGACGGTACAACCTTGATGCCGAAACGTTCGGCATCGAACAGCGGGGAAATGGCGGCGAAAATCTCAATTTCACAGCCATTACACCCGCCGCAGTCCACGCGATACACGTAGGCTGAGCGGCGGATGCTGTTAAGCAGTGTGGATTTCAGTTTAGTAATGCTTTCGTCCAGCGTGACGGGGACCGGCAAGCCGTTTTCGTCACGCGGAGCAAACAGGTTATGACTCATGAACGGGCCTCCGTGGTCATGTGCCGGCCGATATCAATCCGGTCGGTCGAAGAAAGGCTGTGTAGTTTTTTGCATTCGGGACAGGTTTCGTACTGTTCGCGGCGTTCAGAAATTTGCCGGTCGCTCAGTGCGGCACTTTCCTGCAACAGGCTGAGTGCGAAGTCGATTTCCTTTTGTACCGCGTAAGGTTTGCCGCAGGCCCGGCAATGACAGATCGGGAAATCCGCCGTCTCAAACAAATCTTCTTTCCGCCAGACTGCCAGTTCGAATTCCTGCGACAGTCTGATGGCGGCCGTCGGGCAGACTTCTTCACAGCGGGCGCAGAAAATACAGCGTCCCAGAAACAGCGACCAGCGGATCGTTTCGCCGTCTTCTGCCGTGGTCATGGTCAGCGCGTTAGACGGACAAGCGTTGGCACATGCGCCGCAGGCAATACACTGCTGTGCGGTGTATTGCGGTTTGCCGCGAAAATTGGGTGCCAGATCCAGCGGCTTAAACGGATAAGCCACGGTTGCGGTGCCGGTTTTAAGCACTTTTTTAATCAGTTTCAGCATGATAAGCAGTTCCTCAAAGCGGCGAATTTTTGCGTTCGATGCCGTAACGTTCGATCTCTTTGTAAGGCACGACAATGGACGTTTTCTTACGCACATCGACAACCGTCATGCGGTCGGTGCAGGAATAACAAGGATCGAGACTGCCGATAATCAGCGGCGCATCAGACACCGTATTGCCGCGCAGCATGTAGCGCAGTGTCGGCCAGTTGGCGTAAGTCGCCGCACGGCAACGCCAGCGGAACAGCTTTTGGTTGTCGCCGGTCATGCTCCAGTGAATGTCATCACCGCGTGGTGCTTCGGCAAAACCAAGAGCAAAGCGGTGCGGAATATAATTGAAACCTTCGACTGCCAGCGGGCCGCCGGGCAGGCTTTGCAGGCCGAACTCGATCATATTCAGGGCGTTAAATACTTCATGGATGCGCACTTTCAGGCGGGAATAAACGTCGTTACCGGTTTCGCTGCACAGCTCAAATGGCAGTTTGGCGTAACCGGCATAAGGGTGATCCTGACGCATATCACGGCGGTGACCACTGCCACGGACCATCGGCCCGACGTTACTGAAATCGCGAGCGACTTCAGGATCCAGAATACCGACGCCCACGCTGCGCTGCCGGGTATTCGGCGTGCTGAGCAGAATATCAACCAGCTCGTTAAGATCACGGCGCATGCTGCCCGCCAGGGCAATCGTGGCTGTCATATCATCTTTGAGAATGTCGCGGCGGATACCGCCGATCAGGTTCATACCATAGGTTTTACGCGCGCCGGTCAGGATTTCTGCCATCTTCATCGACTGTTCACGGACGCTGAAAAATTGCATGAAACCGGAATCGAAACCGACAAAGTGGCAGGCCAGTCCGAGATTGAGCAGATGGCTGTGCAGACGTTCCACTTCCAGCAGAATGGAACGGATCATCTGTGCACGTTCCGGCACCACAATGCCCATCGCATTTTCGACCGAAGAGGTGTACGCCACGCTGTGCGTGAAGCCGCAGATGCCGCAAACGCGGTCTGACAGGAAGGTGACTTCGTTGTAGCCCATGCGGGTTTCAGCCAGTTTTTCCATGCCACGGTGCACGTAAAACAGACGGTAATCGGCATCGATAATGTCTTCGCCGTCGACGAACAGACGAAAGTGTCCGGGTTCGTCAGACGTGACGTGCAGCGGACCAATCGGCACGATTTTGCTGCCTTCTTTGGCTTCGGAAATAAACGGATAGGTTTCTTCATCTGTGGTCGGTGCCGGGCGCTGACGGTAATCCATCGCGTCTTTACGCAGCGGATATAAATCGTCCGGCCAGTCATCCGGTAGCACCAGACGTCGTTCATCCGGCAGCCCGACCGGACGCAACCCGTACATATCACGGACTTCGCGTTCGCCCCAGACGGCAGCCGGTACGCGCGGTGTCACGGAAGGAAATTCGAGGGACACGGGATCCACTTCGGCGCGCACGGTGATCCAGCACTTCACGCCCCGTTCCATCGACAGCACATAATACAGCGCGTAATTGCCGCACAGCGTCCGTTCGTCGTTACCGAATAGCACGGACAGCCAGCCACCCTGCTGGTAATACAGCCATTCGACGACTTCCGGCAGCCAGTTCAGCCGGATGGTGACGGTTGCCTGTGTATCGGTCTGCCATTCACTGCCTAAAATTGCCGACGGAAACTGTTTCGCCAGCGCGGCCAGATATTCTTTGCCGACCGGGTTTTGATTTAATGCGGTATTAAACTCACTCATTACAAAGCCTCTTCCCGCCGCAGCGGGACAAGAAAAATGTCAGGTCAGCCTGCGACCAGCCAGGAAACCAGCGCCAGAAACGCCAGCCCGAATCCCGCCCAGGTGGTGCGGGAAGTTTTAAGAAAGCGCAGACGGGCGACGCTGTTCTCGATTAGCGCGACCACAAATACCGCGATCAGCAGTTTCAGCAGGCACCACACCCCGGCGGTCAGCAGGGCCAGCGGCGTGAACTGTTCCGTCAACCCGAACGGGAGGAACAGACCGATGAACAACTGCAACACCACCAGTTGTTTCAGGCTGATGCCGATTTTCAGCACGCCGAGCGCCGCGCCGGAATATTCTGTCAGCGGGCCTTCCTGTAATTCCTGCTCGGCTTCCGCCATGTCGAAAGGCAGTTTGCCCATTTCGATATAAGTGGCGAATGCACAGGCCAGACCGGCCAGAACGAGAGTCAGGGAAGAGGACAGCGGCCAGTGCAGTACGCGGGCAGCAATGGCACCCAGCGAGGTTGAACCGGCCACCAGTGCCGCAATCCACAAACCAAGCAGCAGGATCGGTTCGACCAGCACACCGAGTACCGCTTCACGGCTGGCGCCTATACCGGTGAAGGTGCTGCCGGTATCGAGACCGGCAATCGCAAACACAAAACGCACCACGGCAAACAGATAAATAACGGTGATCACATCGCCCGCAGCTCCCACTGGCGAGGCCAGCGTGACCACCGGCAGGGCCGTAGCGATCACCAGTAATCCGCCGGTCAGCAGATACGGCATGCTGCGAAATGCTGAACCCGCGGCAGCGGGCGCGACACTCTGGCGGGTCAGCAGTTTGGCGATATCACGGTATTCCTGTAATACGCCCGGCCCCTGACGGTTGTGCATCCGCGCGCGCATCACGCGGCTGAAACCGGCAAACAACGGCGCAAGCGCCAGCAAGGCAATGGCCTGCAGCAGCCCCAGCGGCCACAACGAACCTGCGAGTAAGAATGAAAAGTTCAAAGTCAGTTCCTCAGGCAAAAGCCACGACCAGCAACACGGCCAGTTCGATGAGCGCCAGACGACGGCAGAAAGCCCCCAGCCAGCCACGGTGCAGCGCAGCCACCAGCGGCACGGGTGTCATGTGCTGACGCAGACGATAAAGCGGGGCAAACATCACGCGCAGCGGCTGAGCAAAACCGGTCGCCGTCACCACCATGGCAGCGCAATGACCGTAGCCACAGGCCCAGGCATCGCCGCGTGAACGGTTTGGGAGACGGGAGCCGCGCAATGCCGCCGCGATAATCCATGGCAGCAGCGGCATGCCCAGCAGCAGCAGCGCGATCATCGGTGCAGACACGGCGGACGTGTCAGAAAACACCACGCCGTGCGCGGCTGCCGGTAAAACAGACGCATTCAGCACCGAGGCGGCCACGGCAGAAAAATGCGGAATAATCCATGGCGAGGCGACACCGGAAAGTACACACAACAGCGCCAGCAATACGCTGCTCAGCGTCATCATCCTCGGGGCCGGCGTGGCTTCTGCCGCCGCCTGACTGCGGGGTGAGCCTAAGAATGTGACGCCAAAGACTTTGGCAATACACATCAGGGCCAGTGCACCGGTCAGCGCCAGACCGGTTGCCAGTAACGGCCCGAGCAGATGTGCGAGAAACACATGACTGGCGCTCAGCTGGAATAAAGACTGGTAGAGCAGCCATTCGCTGGCAAAGCCATTCAGCGGCGGCAGCGCAGCCATCGACATCAGGGCAATCAGCATCGCCACGGCGGTCCACGGCATCAGACGGGCGATCCCGCCGAGTTTTTCCATGTCCTTAATGCCGGTCTGCATTTCGATTTCACCGGCACCGAGGAACAGCGCAGTTTTAAACAGCCCGTGATTAAACAGGTGGAATAATCCGGCCAGCAGGGCGAGTGAGGCCAGCAGCGGCAGATTCAATGCCACGCCCACCATGGCACCACCGACGCCGAGCAGAATAATCCCGACGTTTTCCAGAGTGTGATAGGCCAGCAGACGGCGGATATCATGTTCCATCAGTGCGTACAGACCGCCGATAAATGCGGTCAGGATCGCCAGAAGCAATACCATCAGGCCCCACCAGAGTGGCGGTGCACCCAGCAGATCCAGACCGACTTTTACGATGCCGATAATGCCGATTTTCATTAATGCAGAAGAGAACAGAGCGGCGGCGTGGGCGGGGGCGCTGGAATGCGACTGCGGCACCCAGGCGTGCAGCGGGATAATTCCGGCATACAGTCCGAAGCCTGCCAGCGCCAGCAGGAATGCCAGAGATTTAGTGCCCGGCGTAAACGTTGTGTGGCGAACCACCTCAAAATCCAGACTGCCACCGGCGCGATGCAGCAGTGCAAACGCCAGAATCAGACACAACGTGCCGAGGCGGCCGGATAAAAACTGATTCAGACCGGCACGTCGGCTTTTCACATCGTCGGCCTGGACGATCAGGAAATAAGCACACAGGGCGGCCATTTCCATCATCATGATCAGTTCAGCCGCATTGGCGGAAATCGCGGCGGCGGTCAGCGCTGCCAGCAGCAGATTACATAACGAACCGGTGCGGGCGCGCTGGCGCGGACGGGCATTCGCCAGCCAGGCGCAGGCATACAGGCTACTGCACAAGGCTGTTACGGACATCGCCAGTAATAACAGCGCATTCAGCGGGCTGAAGCTGGCGCGGTAAGGCAGAACCGGCAGCGTGAGTGTCACTGATGTGCCATTGCTCAACATAAGAATCGCAGCAAGAATGACGGCTACCGATGCGATCATGCCGCCGGTGCCTGAAATCAGACTGCTGATTTTTGCAGCCCCGGCCAGCAATCCGCAGGCGATACCGCTGAGAACCCAGACCAGCATTGCCAGCGTCATCAGCGACGCCGGATCCAAAGCTAATAATGCCGTCATTGTTTGGCCTCCGTGTCAGGCGCACTAAAGGAAGTCAGCCCGGCCGGAAATACATTCATTGCATTCAGGCGTTTTTGCTGACTGGCGTTTTCAGACAGACTGGCCGTGACCAGGGTGATGGCCTGCGTAGGGCAGGTCCTGATACACGCCGGCCCTTCAGGGCTGAAGCTGCATAAATCGCATTTGACCGCCACCGCGCGCACTCCCGGCACGCAATCCAGAAACGGGCTGACGGCCCGTGGATCTCGCGGGGCGGGCAGGGCTTTGGGGGTATTGCAGTCGCGTGGAATATCCAGCGGTGCGCTGCCGGAAAAGGTAATGGCGCCGAACGGGCAGGCAAGCCCGCATAGCTTGCAGCTCACACACAGACTTTCATTGAGATGAATGGCGTCATTTTCACGGGTGATCGCATTGACCGGACACACCTGTGCGCAGGGGGCATCTTCACACTGGTGACACATCACCGGCGCGGAATCCAGACGGTTACGCATCACCTGTAAACGGGGAGCAGATTGCAAACCGTGACGCTGGTGCTCCTGCGAACAGCTGGCCATACAGGTATTGCAGCCAATACAAAGTTTCGCATCGGCTATCACATATTGATTCATGGCATTTTTAAAGCTCATGAAGTCTCCTTGGTATTTCGTCAAAGGTGACGAAATCGGCACTTAAATTGACATTTCGACATTTATGTCGGAATTGATCCCAGTAAAAGTTCGGCAATAAAAAATATTTCTGTTGTGCCGAAGGGGTAATGTATTTCCGAATGTAAATCAGGCGTGGCTAAGTAATTTATCGAGTTGGGAATGAATCGGCTGATTACTTTTCAGTGAGTCAAAAATACATTGATAAATAGCCGAAATTTTATTGAGATAATGTTCAAGCACGGCGTTTTTATCTTTAATGTCCACGGTGCCATCAACCCGGCCTTCTTCGCTCAGCGTGGCGTGTGCAAACACTCTGAAGACAGGGTCTTCACCGTTGTGTGCCATGTTCAGGCTGTAAACGATATCCTGACTGTAGAAGTCGTCGCTGAGATGAATGCTGACTGAAAAATGGTTAAACAGCGTGAAGCGGATATCCTGATCTTCGCCGCAGCTGAATTCATGGTTTATCTTTTTATTTGAATGAGTTATTGCCTGTATCAGGCTGTTTTGATACGTGCGCCATTGTAACTTCAGGTGGCTGTTTTTACTGGCTATGTAATCCGCTTTGCTGGTCAGTTCACTGAGAGTGCTCATTGTTATTACCCGTTATTGAGGTGTGCGTAAGTGCCTTTCCGGTGCGTCTTTATGCATAAAATGACGACGAAAATACGGCGCATACAACACTACTGGCATAAAACGTGCCAGTTTCGGATTTTATTGAATATTTCTTTTATTATCATGTGGTTGTGGAATTCCCGTGCTGAATGCCGGGCCGCATGGAAAACATGGTGACATGTCGAAGGCACTGTATTTCGACATATATGACGGACGATGTCAGGCTTATTCCGCTATTTGATTTTCAGTCCTGTTTACACCTGTCGAAAAATTCTGGCACCAATATTGCTACTCATGTTTCCATGCGCTCTTTATTAATCTCCTGACGGAGGGGAAATAATGCACGAGATTACGTTGTGCCAGAATGCCGTAGAAATAATGCAGCAATTTGGACGACAAAATAATGCCCGGCGAATTACGGCGGTATGGATGGAAATTGGCGCATTTTCCTGCGTTGAACCGGAAGCGGTGGAATTTTGCTTTGAACTGGCGTGTCGCGAAACCCTCGCCGAAGGTTGTGAATTACATCTCGTGACACCGGCAGCAGAAAGCTGGTGCTACACCTGCCAGCAGGACATCTCCTTACTCAGCCCCGGTGTGCTGCTGTGTCCGCAATGTGGCGGGCGTGATGTACGGGTGGTGGCCGATGACGGCATGAAAATTAAACGAATCGAAATCGAATAACGGGTGCCCGATATGCCCGGGGGAGAAAGCTATGTGCAGTACCTGCGGTTGCGCCAGCGGCGAACTTCGTATTGAAGGTGTCAGCCCTGAACACGTTCATCAACATTCCCATGATCACATTCATCCACATGATCATTCCCACGATCACCACCACGGCCTGCCGTTTGCGCCGCGACGGCTGGTGGACATCGAAATGGATGTGCTAGCCAAAAATAATCATATTGCCGCCCACAACCGCGAGCATTTTGCGGCAACGGGCATTCTGGCCCTGAATCTGGTGTCCAGCCCCGGCTCCGGTAAAACGACACTGCTGACCTGCACCCTGACCCGGCTGGCACCCTATTTTGACTGTGCGGTAATAGAAGGCGACCAGCAAACCACGAATGATGCTGATCGTATCCGTGCCACCGGCGTACCGGCGATTCAGGTCAATACCGGTAAAGGCTGCCATCTGGATGCACAAATGGTTCACGATGCGCTGCATCAGCTGTCGCCTAACAATAACAGTCTGCTTTTTATTGAAAATGTCGGCAATCTGGTGTGTCCGGCCAGCTTTGATCTGGGGGAATTGCACAAAGTGGCAGTGCTGTCCGTCACGGAAGGCGAGGACAAACCGCTGAAGTATCCGCATATGTTTGCGGCGTCGCGTCTGATGATCCTCAACAAAATCGATCTGCTGCCGTATGTCAGTTTTGACGTCGACGCCTGCATTGCCAATGCGCGGCAGGTGAATCCGCAGATTGAAGTGATCCGGCTTTCTGCCACCACCGGCGAAGGCATGGATCTGTGGCTGGCCTGGCTGGAGCAGCAACGATGTGCATAGGCATTCCGGGGCAAATCGTTGCGCTGCACGACCAGCAGCCCGATCACGCCTGGGCAGAAGTCTGTGGTCTGCGCCGCGAAGTGAATATTGCACTGGTGTGCGACGGCCAGCCACAAATGCTGATCGGCGGCTGGGTATTGATCCACGTCGGCTTTGCATTAAGCAAACTTGATGAACAGGAAGCACAGGAAACGCTGGCTGCGTTGCACGCGATGGAAGAAGTGGAAGCCGATGTCGCCCTGTTTCTCGGCGCGGGAGAGGCAAAATAATGCGTTTTGTTGATGAATTCCGTGATCCGAAACTGGCGAAAACGCTGATTGAAAGGCTGCATCAGCGCGCGGCATTGCTGCCTTATACCGCTGAAAAACCGATGCAGATTATGGAAGTGTGCGGTGGTCATACGCATGCCATTTTCAAATTCGGGCTGGATAAACTGCTGCCACCGCAACTGGAATTTATTCACGGGCCGGGGTGTCCGGTGTGTGTGTTACCGATGGGGCGGATTGACGCCTGCTGCGAAATTGCCGCGCACCCCGGGGTGATTTTCTGTACCTTCGGCGATGCGTTGCGTGTGCCCGGCCAGCATGGCTCGCTTTTGCAGGCGCGCGAACGCGGTGCTGATGTACGCGTAGTGTATTCCCCGCTGGATACGCTGAAACTGGCGCGTGAAAACCCGGCGCGTCAGGTGGTGTTTTTCGCCCTTGGTTTTGAAACCACGTTGCCGGTTACCGCCGTTACGCTGCAACAGGCGCGACGCGAACGCCTGTCCAATTTCAGTGTGTTCTGTCAGCACATCAGTCTGATGCCAACCTTACGCAGCCTGCTTTCGCAGGATGATGTGCGGATTGACGCTTTTCTGGCACCCGGTCACGTCAGCATGGTGACAGGTACCGCACCTTATCATTTCATCAGTGAAGAATTTGGCAAGCCGCTGGTGATAAGCGGCTTTGAACCACTCGACATGCTGCAAAGCGTGCTGATGCTGGTGGAACAAGTTTGCGAGGCATCGTGTAAAACCGAAAATCAGTACCGCCGCGTGGTGCCGGAAGAGGGTAACCTGCTGGCACAGGAAGCGATGCGGGAGGTGTTTACGCTTTCCGGCAGCAGCGAGTGGCGTGGCCTGGGCGTGATTGAAGCCTCAGGAATTACCCTGACGCCTGTCTATGCCCCGATGGATGCGGAGCGGCGCTTTAATCCGCAGGCACAGCCGGTGGCAGACGATCCCCGCTCCCGTTGCGGTGAAGTCCTGACCGGGCGCTGTAAGCCACATGAATGTCCGCTGTTTGGCAGCGGTTGTACGCCAAAGAATGCATTTGGTGCGCTGATGGTGTCTTCCGAAGGCGCATGTGCGGCATGGTATCAGTACCGTTATCAGGAAACGGCGAGTGCGAATAAACCGCCGCAAAAACAGATAAAACAGAAGGTAAGCCAGGATGAGTGATCGCAAAGACGTCGTCACTATGGCGCATGGCAGCGGCGGCCGTGCCATGCAGCAGATGATCGAACATATGTTCCTCAGTGCGTTTGATAATCCCTGGCTTAACGAACAGGAAGACGGCGCCCGGTTGTCGCTTGCCAGCCTGAATGCCCTGGGGGACCGGCTGGCATTTACCACAGACAGTTACGTTATCGACCCCGTCTTTTTCCCCGGCGGCAATATCGGCAAGCTGGCGGTGTGCGGCACGGCGAACGATCTGGCGGTATGCGGTGCGATACCTGCCTATCTTTCCTGCGGCTTTATTCTGGAAGAAGGGTTAGCGCTGGATGACTTACAGAAAATAGTAAGTTTGATGGCGCAGACGGCACGGGAGGCGGACATTGCCATTGTGACCGGTGACACCAAAGTCGTGCAGCGTGGGGCAGCCGATAAAATCTTCATTAACACGGCCGGAATAGGCGTGATCCCAACCGCCGTGAACTGGGGCGCCGCTATGATAAAAGCGGGGGATAAAGTCATCGTCAGCGGGACGCTTGGCGATCACGGTGCGGCGATCCTGAATTTGCGGGAAAATCTGGGGATGGATCTGGGCGTGGAAAGTGACTGTGCAGTGCTGGCCCCGATGATTGCACCGCTGCGACCGCTGGCCGGTGTCCATGCCTTACGCGATGCCACACGCGGCGGAGTGAATGCAATTCTGCATGAATTCAGCGCCGCCAGTGGGTTGGGGATCGCCATCGACGAAACTGCGTTGCCGGTTAAACCCGCAGTGCGTGGTATCTGCGAATTACTGGGACTGGAACCGCTGAACTTTGCCAACGAAGGCAAACTGGTGGTGGTGGTATCCGCCGGGGCCGAAGAAAAAGTGCTGAAGCTGTTACGCCACCATCCGCTCGGAGCCGGTGCTGCGACGATCGGTGAGGTGACGGTCAATCCACAGGTGTGTCTGCGCGGCGCACTGGGGGTTTCCCGCCAGCTAATGTTGCCCCACGCGGAGCCATTACCTCGCATTTGTTGATCTCGTCAGGGGGCTGATTGCGCCGAAAGGGGTAGAATTTTCGCTGTTCTCCGAGGTTAAAAAGCTTGTTTCCAAAATCACGTTATCCAGAGCCAACGCTATGCAGAGTGCAACAATGAGCACCACAAAACACAAAGGATTACTGGAACTGACGCGCACCTTGTTGCTGCAGCAGACCATGACATCGCTGCTGGAAACCCTGACTCAGGTGATTCAGACTGCCGGTATTGCGGAAGCCGTAACACTGGTGTTGTTCGACAATAACAGTGAACGCGTCAGCTTTTATGGTATCGATCCTCATCATCAACCGGTCAGTTATGAGGATGAAACGCTGCTGGCGACAGGCCCGGTGCATGCGCTGTTGAAGAATCCCAAAACGCAGGTCTGGCGCAGCGAAGCGCTGCATCTTCGCTATCCTCAGCTGGCTGCGCTGAATCTGTATCCGGCGTTTACCGATTATTGTCTGGTCCCTTTACTGGCTTCTTCCGGGTTGCTGGGCGGCTGCGAATTTACCCGTCAGCATGCGACCCCGTTCAGTGAGGAAGACAAAAATGGTCTCTATGACCTTTGCACGCTGGCTGCCATTGCGGTCGAACAAATCCAGTTGCGCGAAAACGCGTTGCTCCAGCAATCGCTGCTACGCCATGAACGTGACGATTTCCGTATTCTGGTCGATATCACCAATGCCGTCCTGTCCAAGCTGGATCTCGACGAACTGACCGGTGAAATCGCCAAGACTATTCACCACTTCTTCCACATTAACGCCATCAGCATTGTGCTGTGTGATGCCGATAAAGACAGCGAACAAGCCAGTGTTTACGCGACCCATTACGTGCAGACGCACGTTGCGGAGCGTGAACAGTCGCGCATGACGCTCGACGGATCACTGGAACAGCAGGTGATGAAAAATGGCGAAATGTTGCTGACTAATGTGCGGGCTGCGGAAGAGCCGGATGATGAAAGCACATTGTTCCAGCTGTTATGGCGGGATCAGACCAAAACCCTGTGCATTCTGCCGTTACGTTTTGGTCATAAAACGCTGGGCGTTCTGAAACTGGCACAGTGCCAGCCGGATAACTTCAATTCCGCTAACCTGCGGGTGTTACAGCAGATCGCCGAACGCATTGCGATTGCCGTGGATAACGCGCTGGCCTATCAGGAAATTAAAAGCCTGAAGGAGAAACTGCAACACGAAAATCTGTATCTCACCGAGCAGATCAACAGCAATAATCCGGATTTCAGTGACATTGTCGGGCGCAGCTCCAGTATGTCAGCGGTACTGAAGCAGGTGGAAATCGTAGCGAAAAGTGACTGTTCGGTGCTGATCCTTGGCGAAACCGGCACCGGTAAGGAGCTGATCGCCCGTGCGATCCATAATCTGGGGGATCGTCGTGATCAGCGGATGGTGAAAATGAACTGCGCAGCCATGCCTGCCGGCTTAATGGAAAGCGATTTATTCGGCCATGAAAAAGGCTCGTTTACCGGTGCCACCGCGCAACGTATGGGCCGTTTTGAGCTGGCCGACAAAGGCACGTTATTCCTCGATGAAGTCGGTGAAATCCCCGTTGAACTGCAACCCAAGCTGCTGCGCATTTTGCAGGAGCAGGAGTTTGAACGTGTCGGCGGCAATAAACTGATATCGGTGGATGTGCGGATGATTGCAGCAACGAACCGCGATTTACGTCAGATGGTGGCGGATAAAGAGTTTCGCAGTGATTTGTATTACCGGCTGAATGTCTTCCCGATTGTGATCCCGCCGCTGCGTGAACGCCCTGAAGACATTCCGCAACTGGTGAAATTCCTGACCTATAAAATCGCCAAACGCATGAAACGCACCATCGACAGTATTCCGGCCGAGACCTTACGGTTACTGAGCCGGATGCCGTGGCCGGGCAACGTGCGCGAGCTGGAAAATGTTATCGAACGCGCCGTATTGCTGACCCGTGGAACGGTGCTGGATTTACAACTTCCTGAACTGAATTACCCGTTGCCGGTGTCGCAGCCGGTGCCGGTGGCCTCCGCGCCTGATATTGCGTCCGCTCCGCACCTGAGTGAGGAAGACGAGCGCGAACGCATCCTTCAGGTACTTAAAGAAACCAACGGCGTGGTCGCCGGTCCGCGTGGCGCGGCGCAGCGTCTGGGGTTAAAACGCACGACACTGTTGTCGAGAATGAAGAAATTAGGCATCGCCGCGCATTAACCGGTCAGACTGCTTTTACCGCACCGGACAATGAAATGTGGCCGATGCGGTAATTCTGTCCACCGCCTGCCAGCGGGTTTCTCCCTGCCGTAAAATGTATTTTCTTCCAGTTTGTTGTATCCCAGGCGGTGACGTCGATCAGCCTGTCATTGATGTTTTCCTCAGCTAATGGCGCAAGATCACTGAACGGTGCGATGTCCGTTATCTCTCTTTTGGCGTAAACCGCTTGTGCGACATCATTACTCATTTTTGCTGCCAGCACCGGATAAACCCGGATCTGCGGCCAGCCGAAGGCGTTGGCGACACCCTGAAAACCCGCTCCTGAAATAAAACGGTTCATGCCTGACACGTCCTGCCACAGATAAAACGGCGCGTAGATATTTTCTGTACTGCCGGTTTGCGGGCAGTCACGGCGGGCGTAGAGATACGTTTTGAAAATAAGCCCCGCCAGGCCATCAGTCCGGTATCCGTTATCGGCAATGCGCTTTTCAATAATGTCCATGTCGTAATCTGCGGGCAGCGTAAAACTGTATTGCATGGCAATCATCAGGCTGCTCCCTGCGGGATGCTGAACATGTCTCCGTGACTGAACGACCAGTCTTCCGGCCGGGTAAAACTCACCACTACCATCACATCAGCCGGAGAAATGCCCAGCGTGATGTGTAGCTTTTCGGCCAGATGCCGGAACAGTTGCTGTTTCTGATAACTGTTACGCGGTTTACCTGCCGTAATGTGAAACAGCAAAAAATCGTCCGAACGCCGGTCATTTTCGCCCGCTAAATAGGTGGGACTGATCACCCGCTGGCGGCGGACCGCCGGTTCGAACAGCTGAAAACAATCCTCTGCGGGCACGGAAAAGTGATCAACCAGTGTTTCCTGCAATGTGGCTGAAATGGCGTTCTGCCAGGCGTCCGCGCGGTGAGCAGGTAAAGAGATTCGGGTAAAAGGCATCGTCGGTTCCTCCGGTTACTGGTTACTGATCATTGAGAGCGGCGAAGCGGCTCAGGGCAGACGCGGCGGCGGGCCATCCGGCATAAAACGCCAGATGAGTGATCACTTCCGACAGTTCGGTATGTGTGACACCGTTGCTGACCGCCAGATCCAGATGAAAAGGCAGTTGTTCACTGCGGCTGAGGGCAATCAGTGCGGCAACAGTGATCAGGCTGCGGTCACGCGCAGACAGTTCATTTCGTTTCCACAGATCGCCGAATAACACCTGTTCCGTCAGTTCTGCCAGTTTGGGTGTCAGGCGTGACATGGTATCCAGCGTCTGCGTTTGGGAAGAGGTTGTGCTCATATCAGGCTCCTTTTTTCGGTGTGAAAAGGAGCATAAGGCGTTATGATTATCCTGAATATCGAAAATATCAGCAGTATTAATCCATAAAAACAGGATGATTAAGCATGGCGAAAAGACCGGTCACTTTTGATTCAGAAGCCTTGCGCAGTTTTGTTACCGGCATTGAGCTGGGGAGCTTTGTGCTGGCCGCTGACCGGCTGGGGCGTTCAACGTCTGCCGTCAGCGCACAGCTGAAAAAACTGGAGCAACAGGCGGGCACGGAGCTGGTACAGAAATCCGGACGGCACCTGATCCTGACCGGACGCGGCGAAGTGATGCTCAGTTATGCGAGGCGGATCCTCAGCCTGAATGATGAGGCCAGCGCCGTGCTGCTTGCCGGCGCGCTGAGTGGCAGCCTGAATCTGGGCATGCAGGAGGATTTCGGCGAAACCTTGTTACCGGCCATTCTCGGCACATTCACCCGCACGCATCCGCAGGTGCAAGTTTCGGCCAGTATTACCCGTAATCAGCAACTGCTGGACGGGATCCGGCATAACGAGTTTGATCTGGCTGTGTGCTGGCAGGCTGATGAAACGTCGCTTTTCCCGTCAAGCCGGTCGCTCGGACGTGTGCCGCTGCGCTGGATTGGCCCTGAAAATTTCAACCTGACGCATTATCAGGAAACCGGCGAACCGGTGCCTTTGCTGGTGTTCGAAGCGCCGTGCCTGATGCGTAACGCTGCGACGACGGCGCTGGATAATGCCGGAATTGCCTGGCGGATAGCCTTCACCAGCCGCAGTCTGAGCGGGATTTGGGCGGCAATGTCGGCCGGGCTCGGGGTCACCGTGCGTACGGATTTCGGTGTACCGGCAACCGTCAGAATTTTAAGGGAATTCCCCGCGCCAGGTGACGTGGGGATCAGCCTGCACCAGAGCCTGACGCCGCCGGGCGAGGCGGCCGCCAGCCTGAGGGAGGCCATTATCGGCTTCTTTACGCAGCAATACTGAGCCGCGGTAATTACTTTTTAACCGGTTGCTGACGGTAATGTTCCAGACGTTCGCGAAAATAAGCACGCAGATGTTCCGGCTGCTCCATCTCCACTTCATCTGCGTTGACCGGCAGATTATTGCGCTCACGCACCGCGACAGTCCCGGCCGCCAGCCCGGCACTCACTTTATCCATCTCTTCTTTGCTAAGCCCTGCGAGTGTTTTGTTCATGGTATCTCCTGTTGACTGCTTGCAGTTTAGCATTCTCAGCGGGCGAAAGGTTTTGCTTCCCGGCTCAGATCAGGTCTCAATTTCACCGTTGGTTTACAAAATCGTCAAAAACAGGCCATTATTTATTCTTCACTTGTCCGGAACGGAGCCTGAAGATGACCCGAATGACCGCCAGAGATTTCCCGCCTGAACTCCTCGAATACTTTGATTTCTATGTGCACGGCAAAATGACCAAACGTGAGTTTCTTGATCTCTCGGCGAAGTTTGTGGCGGGCGGATTGTCGCTGGCTGCACTGACCACGCTGATGACGCCAAATTATGCCTATGCCGAACAGGTACCCTTCACCGATCCGGATATTGTGGCGGAATACATTCAGTATCCGTCACCGCAGGGGCACGGCAGCGTGAAAGGTTATCTGGTACGTCCGGCCAACCTGACCGGCAAAGTGCCCGGCGTGGTGGTGGTGCATGAAAATCGCGGGCTGAATCCGTATATCGAAGATGTTGCGCGGCGGGTAGCGAAAGCCGGATTTGTGGCGCTGGCGCCGGACGGACTGAGTTCGGTCGGCGGTTATCCGGGCAATGACGAAAAAGGGCGCGAACTGCAAAAAAATGTCGATCCGACCAAGCTGATGAACGACTTTTTCGCGGCGGTAGAATTTCTGATGCACCACGGGACCGGCACCGGCAAAGTGGGTATCACCGGTTTCTGTTACGGCGGAGGTGTGGCGAATGCGGCTGCGGTGGCTTACCCTGAACTTGCTGCTGCCGTGCCATTCTACGGACGCCAGCCGAAACCGGAAGATGTGCCGCGCATCAAAGCGCCGTTATTGCTGCATTATGCTGAACTGGATAAGCCGATTACCGAAGGCTGGCCGGCATATGAAGCGGCGCTGAAGGCCAATGATAAAATTTATGAAGCGTATATTTACCCCGGTGTTAACCACGGTTTTCACAACGATTCGACGCCGCGTTATGATAAAGCGGCAGCCGATCTGGCGTGGGAAAGAACCGTTGCCTGGTTTAAAAAATACCTCGAATTACCGACAGAAAGTGCATAAAAGAAAAGAGCGGGAGGGTAAAATCCCCGCTCTTTTTTGTTTCAGACGCCTGTTATGATTTCAGGATGCCGTCGAAATCCGAAGCATCATGGCGCTCTTCCAGCTGTTCATCGCCCCAGGTGCGGTTCACAATGCGTCCGCGTTTAACCGCCGGACGGCTTGCGACCTCGGCGGCCCAGCGCTGGAAGTGCCTATAGGATTGGATGTCGAGGAATTTAGCAGACTCGTACAGACCGCCCTGTGCCAGACTGCCGTACCAGGTGAAAATGGCGATATCGGCAATCGTATATTCTTCACCGGCAATATAACGGTGTCCGGCAAGCTGACGGTCTAATACGTCGAGCTGGCGTTTGGCTTCCATGGTAAAGCGGTTAATGGCGTATTCGATTTTGACCGGCGCGTAGTGATAAAAATGACCGAAACCGCCGCCAAGATAGGGTGCGGACCCTTGCAGCCAGAACAACCAGTTCAGGGTTTCGGTGCGACCGGCAAGATCTTCAGGCAGGAATTTGCCGAACTTCTCTGCCAGATAAAGCAGGATGTTGCCCGATTCAAACACACGGATCGGCGGGGTGGTGGAGTTATCCAGCAGCGCCGGAATTTTCGAGTTCGGGTTAACGTCAACAAAGCCGCTGGAGAACTGATCGCCTTCGTTGATGCGGATAATAAATGCATCGTATTCCGCACCGCTGATGCCCAGCGCCAGTAACTCTTCCAGCAGGATCGTCACTTTCTGGCCGTTCGGCGTGCCAAGGGAATAAAGCTGAAGCGGGTGTTTACCCACCGGCAGCGTTTTTTCGTGCGTCGGGCCCGCTATCGGGCGGTTGATGTTCGAGAACTTGCTGACTTCATCTTTATTCCAGGTCCAGACTTCAGGGGGCTGATACTGTTCTGACATTGCAATCTCCGCATCTTTTTTTGAGTTAAGACCCAAAAGTTTAGCAGGAGATAAACAATGGCGGCGCTGAGAATGTGCCCTTGGGGGGCGGCTAGCTGGCAGTGTGATACAACCCTTTGCGCTTCCATTTCACATCGGCCACCGACTGGCCAGGGTGAATTTTTCCCTGTAACAGTAGATTGAATTTCGCGCCGGTGGCCCGTGTCAGGCGGCTTTGCAGAATATACACGGCCTCGCTGCCCAGCTCGCGGCAGGGTAAAAGCACGGACGTAAAGTTCATCGGCGTGAGGGTTTTCAGGCCATGCTCGAAATCCATGCTGATCACCGAAATATCCTCCGGTACCTGAATGCCGCACGCCGTCAGGGCTTCCAGCGTGGCGTGTGCAATCGGCGTGCTGCCGCAAATAATCGCCGACGGCAGCGATTCACGCGTATGTTCGCGCAGGTATTTTTCAAAACTTTCCCGCGCCTGCTCTTTGCCATTGCCGTGATTTATCAGCAAGTGTGTGGCTTCGTCGAAAACGATGTGATGTTCCAGGCAGGCACGTTTAAAGCCGTCCAGCCGCTGCATCATGGTTTCACGGCGCAGATCGGTGAACAGTAAAACCGGGCGATGGCCCTTGAGAAACAGGAAACTTGCCGCGCTGTAGCCCAGGGAATAATGGTCTGCGGATACGCAATCGAGGCGCATTTCGCGGTCTTTGGCATTGACCATTACCACCGGCTTATTGGATTCGGCGGCCAGGCGATAAAGCATCACGTCATCAATACCGATGATGATGATCCCGTCGGCATCCGACTGATGCAACGCCTGCATAAAGACGGCAATATCCGGATCATTCACCTCAAGCGCACATTTGCGGATATGAATATCGAAGCGCGCCACTTCCGCCGTTATTTGCTGAATCACTTCATAATAGTAGAGATCTTCATACGGAGAAAATGCCGCCGGAGGCGCGCAAATTAACAGAGAATTCATTAACAGACGACTGGCAGGAATGTCGCGCAAAATACCCATGTTTCTTGCGTGTGTAAATACTTTCTCTTTTGCCTGCGGGCTGACATTTGCTTTCCCTGCCAGCACACGGGAAACGGTGCTCGGAGATAGCCCGGTTAATTCCGCTATTTGCCTGATTTTTAATTTTCCCGTCATTTTGTGATCAACGCCTCATAAGAAGATGGACTTATTGCCACGGTTAACTGTTTGTAATTCATGGGCTATTCAGGATGATAGCAAATCCCGCAAACAGCACTGCAATTCCTGTCACAAATAGCAGTTGTTGAAAAAAAAAAACCATTACTACTCTCC
>NZ_JAFMOS010000208.1 GCF_019049755.1 Rahnella perminowiae | reverse complement strand
GGTTCAACCCGATCAGGCCAGACTTTTCAACCGGCGAATCGTAAGTTCCTCCAGTTTACCTTCCAGGCTTTTTGCAAAGTGTTGGAAATGCTCGGTCTTGTTGTGCTGATTCAGCGCCTCTTCAGAGGCCCATCGTTCGTAGAAAACAAAGGTACCCTCTGTATCGAGATCCTGATGCAGCTCATATTGCAGGCACCCTACTTCCAGCCGGCTTGGTTCAATGACATCAAGCAACGCTTCTGTCACTTTTGACTTGAATTCTGCTTTAGCGACAATAGTGGCAACCACTCTGATTTCCATAATAATTCTCCTGTTTTTTTGGTCATGCTTCAGGGCGTACCGGGAAGCACTCTGACTAAAATCTATTCCCACTATGAACCTGTCGATGCATTGATTTCAATACGAACTTTATTTAACGGATGCAACACAACGCTTTTACGCTTATTCTTGTTCCCCGCCGTTAATGCTCCCATTACCGCACCTGTTCTCTCTATTTTGTCCCTCAATGCCGGAGTTTTGCCTGATGACCGCAACACCGCAAGTTTTGAAAATCCGCCGTCCAGATGACTGGCATATTCACCTTCGTGACGACCACATGCTCAGCACGGTGTTACCTTTCACCAGTGAAGTATTCGGTCGCGCCATTGTTATGCCAAACCTCACTCCCCCCGTAACCACCGTGGCGGATGCGATAGCATATCGTGACCGGATTATGGCCGCGTTGCCTGCAGGACATAACTTTACTCCTCTGCTGACCTGCTATTTGACAGATTCTCTGGATCCGGAAGAAATTGCGCGCGGTTTCGGACAAGGTGTATTCACTGCGGCAAAATTGTATCCGGCCAATGCGACAACAAATTCTCAGCATGGCGTTTCTGATGTCAAAAAGATTTATCCTGTTTTGGAGCGTATGCAGAAAATCGGCATGCCTTTGCTGATCCACGGTGAAGTTACGCACAACCATGTAGATATTTTTGACCGTGAAGCCCGTTTCATTGATGAAGTCATGGATCCGGTACGTCGTCAGTTTCCTGAATTGAAAATTGTCTTCGAGCACATCACCACCAAAGAAGCCGCGCAATATGTTCTTTCTGGCAATCAGTATCTGGGTGCGACCATTACGCCACAGCATCTGATGTTCAACCGCAACCACATGCTGGTTGGCGGTGTACGTCCGCATCTGTTCTGTCTGCCAGTCCTCAAACGTAATATTCATCAGGAAGCATTGCGTGAAGTTATCGCCAGCGGGGCTGATCGCTTCTTCCTGGGGACCGACTCTGCGCCGCACACGAAAGGCCGTAAAGAATCAAGCTGTGGCTGCGCGGGTTGCTTTAATGCCCCGCTGGCGTTATCAGCTTATGCGACCATCTTTGAAGAACTCAATGCGCTGCAACATTTTGAGGCGTTTTGCTCCCTGAACGGCCCGCGTTTCTATGGCCTGCCGCTGAATGAAGACTTCATCGAATTGTCCCGTATCCCGGTGACACAGCCTGAAGAAATTGTTTTAGGCCATGAATCTATTGTGCCATTCCTGGCAGGTCAGACACTGGCCTGGAAAGTGACGTCTTACTAACAACAAATTCTCACCAGCGCGTATTGCACTGATCATGATTTGACTGTATAAACATACAGTCAAATCTATTCAGGAGGTCCTATGCGTGTTGAAGTCACAATTGATAAAACCAAGCCTCTGCCTGCCGGCGCGCTGGACGCGTTATCAGGTGAATTGAGTAAAAGAATTAACAAACAGTTTTCCGACCGCGAAAATAAAATCCAGGTGCGATATGCCGGGGCAAATAGCCTGTCTGTTCTGGGCGGGGCAAAAACTGACCGCGACCTGATTGAGGAAATTCTTCAGGAAACCTGGGAAAGCGCTGACGACTGGTTCTCCAATCAGAATGATGAC
>NZ_JAFMOS010000209.1 GCF_019049755.1 Rahnella perminowiae | reverse complement strand
GTGAAAGCCGCGCTAAAATTCTGCAGATTAGAAAAAGGGGTTTCAGTAACGGTTGGCGTAGGCGGCAATCGGATTTTCCAGCGTGCCGGCGAACTTAAGATTCTGCGCCGGATCTGAAAGATTGATCATTTGCTGATTATTCGCCAGTTGCAGGCGGTTCAGACACGAGTGCGTAAACTCGGCGCCGAACATGTCATACCGGGCAAATTTCCCGGCCAGTTCCGGATACTGAGTCTGATAATCGCGGACCACTTCTGCCACCACCTGCCAGAACTGTCCGGCAGGATAATCGCCATGCTCTTCCAGAATGCGGGCAATAAACCGGAATACGCCGGCAAAGACGTCAGTGAAAATCGACAAAATTTTCAGATCATCCGGCACATCTACCGCCAGACGTTTGGCTTTTTCAGGCAGACAGGCATCCGGGTTCATCACCGCAATTTCCTCGGCGATATCCTTCATGAAGGCATTGACCGGGATATTGTTTTCGAAACGCAGAATCAGGTTTTCGCCATGCGGCATGAACACCAGATCGTACTGATAGAAACAGTGCAGCAGCGGGCTGAGATAGGCGTGCATGTAACGTTTAAGCCAGTCTCCGGTGGCCAGACCGGATGATTTGATCATCTCGACAATCAGCGCATCGCCATGTTTGTCGGTATGCAGCAGGGCAGCCATGGTCATCAGGCGCTGGTTGGGTTGCAACAGGGCGACCGGATTTTCACGCCACAGCGCCGCAAACATTTTCTTGTATGCGCTGTCACCTTTTATGGCGTCTTCGAAATAGTGATTGTGATAACCGAGCGACGCCACTTCCTGCAAAATGCTGAAACCGGTGGATTGCAGATACGAATCGTTTTCCACCAGATCCGCCAGCCATTCATTGATGCCCGGCGTCGTCGCCATATAGTACGGCGAAAGCCCGCGCATGAAGCCCATATTCAGGATCGACAACGCTGTTTTAACGTAACGCCCTTGCGGACGGCTGGTATTGTAGAAGGTGCGGATTGACTGCTGCGCCAGATAGTTATCCTCACCTTCACCAAGAAAAATCAGAAACTGACGGGCAATATCCGGTGCGAAAACGGTCAGTAATTTGTTCTGCCACTGCCACGGATGCACCGGCATGAAATAGTAATTTTTCGGATCGACACCTTTATCAATCAGCTTCTGCGTGAAAGCACAAATCTGCGCTTCGCCCAACTCTTCTGCGATCAGCTTTTCATAGGGCAAACCTTCGACACTGGCGAAATGTGCTTTGTCATGATGAACCGCAACCCAGACCAGTTGCAGTGGGCTGGCCGCTTCCGGTGCATAGCGAACATAATCACCGGCATCAAAACCGATACGGCCATTGTTAGCGATAAAGCCTGGATGGCCTTCAGTCATGCTGGTTTCGACAGTCTGGAAATCGGCTTCTGACAGTTGCTTTGCTGTCGTGTGATTATTCGCCAGTTTATAAGCGCTGCTGTAAAGCGTGCTGCTGATTTCTTCCAGATAAGTCGGCAGCATGGCTTGTGAGATACCAATATGTTCTGCGAATTCAATGATAAATTTAACGGCATCCAGGGGTTGCACGGTAAAATTATCCAGACGCTTAATGCTCTTGAGATCAATCATCCAGTCATTGAGTGGCAGCAAGCGTGCCCGGAAATGGTATTCAATTTCCGAGGCGGGAACCGTCAGCTGATAATCCGTCCAGGTGCCGGTTGTTTTTAATGCCTGAGGTGTGAGCAGACGTTCATGGGTTAGCTCGGACAGGCATTTACGCAGCAGCAGGGCATTCGCTTTCGCCCAGATTTCAGGTTGCAGGTGCTGCCCGGTTTGCAGATTAGCAGGGGTCATGGTGTGTTTTTCCTTCTGGCTGGCCTGAAAAAAATCTTCGCGCTGGCAAAATGCCAGCCATGCAGTTT
>NZ_JAFMOS010000210.1 GCF_019049755.1 Rahnella perminowiae | reverse complement strand
GGAGATGTGTATTAGAGACAGTTAAATATCAGCTACACGTTATAATTCGCCCGGATTAATATGGATATTAACGGAAATTAAAACATGAAATCTTTAAACAAACACTCAGTAAAAGTATTATCTTTAGTAATTTTGTCAATATTATCATCAGGTTCATACGCAGATTCCGGTTATATTAATACCGGGGTAACCCCCTCCTGGTCGGGTTCAACATCTGGGGCTAACGTTTCTCCTGGAACGAATATAGACATAACCCCCCATAATAACGCCAGCTCTATGGATGCAACCGTCCAGCGCGACGATGTAGGTATCCCTTCGGGGGCAACTGTCCCGGCGGGAACGAGCGCAGATATAACACCTTATAATTGCACCCGTTCAACGGATGTAAGCGTCAGAAACGATGATACAGGAACCGGAGGAGCAGTAACCCCGGCGGGAACAACGGACATAGGCGGCATATCCCGTAATAACGAAACACATTCCCTACAGGCCAATCAGGGTACAACCGCTCCTGATCAACTAGATTGCATAAATCCTGAACACAATGTTCCTTCTGTCGATGTGGAGTCTGGCGAGGCTGATATCGAGCCTGATAATGATACCTATGCTGTAATGTCAGATAAGTTAGATACTTTATATCCTGCAATGTCCGCCCCTACGCAGATAAATAATGTCAGCAATGGGGATTATGCCTTTACTTCCGGTGAAGTGAATTATACCGCCCATGGCGGCAAACAGACTGAAAAGTATGAAATACTGTCAGACTCTGTAGATGATGTGGAAATGTCGCTGACGACATTTAAAACCCGAATGGCTGAAAAAATCAAAAATGAGCAGGGAAATAGCACTACTCATTTTGGTTCACTCGGATCACCTAAAACCTGGAATGAAGCAGGGACCAAAGGTGAGATTTACTACGTGGACTGGTCGGATGGTCGTCACTATTTTGAAGCTAAACAAGACGGTGCGCCTGGGCAAAACAAATGGTATTACCCGGAAAATAATAAAGATAATGCCTGGTGGAAAATTGTTCACCCAATTGAATATTATGCGATAACCTCTGATCCGCAGTATGCCCGTACCCCCAACGGCGTTGACCAGAAAGAGCAGGCAAAACCGCCTATCTACAATCAGTACCAAGTGCTCAACAGTCTGAAAAGCACCTATGGTGATGCCTTTAAGGGCACCATCATTAACGGCGATATTACAGATTTTGGTCATAAATGGCAGTGGGCAGAAATGAACAAGGCCCTGGGAACGCTTAACCATGATTACTGGTATGGGCTAGGCAATCATGACTACGAAAACAATGTCGATGATTGTTACAAAAATAACTGTGCCGTGCGCAGTATCCGCGAACTGACCGACAATCTTAAATCGCGTAAAAATATTAATGCGATCGATTACAATGTAATTTCAGGTTATTCATTCCCTACACTTTCGACGAACTATATTGGGAGTTTCTCCTATAGCTTTGATATGTCAGGCATTCGTTTCATCCAACTGAACAACTATGCTGAATATACCAAGAATTACAGCGGGTTTAGTTTTAAAGACGCCCGAAAATATACAGTAAAAGTCACCTCCTCTGTAGACTGGCTGGAGCAACAACTCGCTGATGCCCGTAAACAAGGCAAAGCCGTTATATTACTTTCGCATGTTGAGAATATGGGTGCAGCGAATTCACGTCTGCATAAGATGACGGCGAAAAATAGCGACTATGATATTACTGCTATTTTCAATGGCCATACTCATGAAATGTCTGTAGGTAATTATTTCGCCAACAGTGGTGCGACATTCAAAGAGACATTTCTATTGGTTGAAGTTAATAACCTTAAAAAAGAATTGTCCATTTATGAGGTTTCAGATAACGACCTGAAAACGAAAAAGTTGGCAGCAACCATCCCTCTTAAACTTTCCGTGGTGGATAAGACCATTAAGGAAAATGCTTTCAGAGTTACAC
>NZ_JAFMOS010000211.1 GCF_019049755.1 Rahnella perminowiae | reverse complement strand
ACCAAACAGAGGATAGGGATTTTTCGGCGATTTATCCTGATGGGAGTACCGAAAAAATTCCGTATATTTATCCTAATTACGAAAAACTGCTATCGATGAAATAGAAAGTGAGTGTTTCATTTTACATATTCAGGGAGGAAGAAGTTGAATTTACAAAATAAAATCGCCGGGCCCGCACAGACCGGCGGGCTTTTTTGTTAGGGGATTAAGGCAATCGCGCAGCCTGACGCCGAAGGCCTTCAAAAATTGCATGACTGATTTTTGCTGGAAAATCAGCGGGCAACATGGATTCCACTTCTGTAATCACTTGTTCAGTTTTATCCTTCATTTCCATCATCATATTCGACACGTTTTCTCGCGAGTAACTGACCCGTTGCGCCGTTGAGACAAAATGACGGGGCAGGATCCTGTCCCAGTGAAAATGCCGGTTATTGCCGAGTACCGCCATCGCCATTTTGGCTTTCTTCGCCGGAATACCTGTTGGATGCATCAGAGGAAATGCTGACATCACGTCATAAAACGGTGTCATACGGTATGCGCTACCCGGCTCGATATAAACACTGAAATTCTTAGCATGACCGTCGATAGCAGCCAGCATCCAGAAGAGGATCTGGCTCTTAAAAAACATGTCCCGATCCCCTCCTGCGCGTTGAGAACCTAACAAGAGCTTCATTGAGCGCGCAATCCCGGGGCCGCCATCAGCCTCATATTTCAATGCCGGGGCGACGCCTAACGCCTGACAAAAATCCTCCTGTGGCAGCCTCATCAGCCAGGAGCCATCCTTCGACCAGCGACGATCGAAACGTTCGACAACCAGGACTTTTTGCGTACCGAAGCAGGCAATGTCGCACTGTGCGACCGGAAATCCGAATTGCTCCGCTATTTTCAGACACAGCCATTCATTCTCCACACTCTCACTTAAATCGATGCCATTGTTGGCAATGTAACCGATGGGGAGTTTAAGAATATGGCTGGTGGGCGTACTTCCCTGCGGGCGATGCCACTGGTCGCGATACCAGAGCAGTGCCGTTTTTTCCTGCGCACCGGCCAGAGAAATGCGAAAATCTTCAATGTCAGCCTCCATGCCCAAGGGTGCATCCTTATATCCCTGCAAAAGCTGCTCGATATCCTTTTCGCCAAGCGGTTGGGCATGAATTTCAGTGACAGGCGTAACCGGAGCACCTTCAGGATAGAGCTGGATCGCACCGACGCAATCACCGCCTATTCGCGACAGCAAATCGAAAGGTTGTTTAGTCGGGATCTGGAAACGCGCCTGAATACGGCTGCGTATTTGTTCGTTATCGGGCAGAAGATTGTCGAAAAAGTTGTATACCACCGCGCCACGGAATTTATCTGCCTGAAGAGGTAATGATAACGAGATGGCACGGGCTCCGGGGCGAGTGAGCCAGCTTTGATGATAAATAAATGACATTTCACCACTGCCGCCTTTTTCCAGCGTACCGACAGTAATGCCATTTAATGCGAGCGTTAACTTATCCATGTATTACCACTCCTGATCCCAGGAACTCTTTTCCTGGGGATTGATATCCCTTGGCGTGATCTGTAGCTCTAAATCCAGCGCCGCCAATAACTTGAACAGAGTCTCCAGACGGGTACCATCCGGATAATTTTCAAACTCTGAAACCGTTGACTGCTTCAGGCCGATTGTCTCAGCCGTTTTACTCTGGCTGAGTTTGCGCTTTTTACGCTCATTACGCAGTGCATTTGCCAGCATTTTTGTTGAGGTAATGTTCATTTTATCCTCCCAAGCGGATTTTTTCATTATATCCGCCATAAGGGATAAATCAATTTTTATCCGCTGTGGCAGATGAATCTAAAATATCCTTCAGGGAGGATAAACTGGAGCGCTTACCCAAGAGATGAGGTATCTGTAAAAGTAAAATACAGTCTGTAAACTGTTAAAAATAAATACACCTTATAAGCTGTAATTTGCCCCCCGGGGCCACCTCATGC
>NZ_JAFMOS010000212.1 GCF_019049755.1 Rahnella perminowiae | reverse complement strand
TCTGTTATTTGGTTTTGTTACGGGTTTTATTAAACCCACGCTGGACAGTATTCTCCCTGATATTAATACGGGAAGAATAAAAAATATGACAATAAACACGACCACGTTAAACTATTTCTTTGGCCTGACGGGCACACTATTGTCTTATGTCCTAAGCACTGACAGCACAAAAACCTACCTGAGTATTGCGCTTTTACTCTGTGTGATGGGACTCATTTTTCTTTTTAGGATCCCTGAGAAAGTCAGCTCGGATGCGGTGAAGCCAAAATACAAAAAGGTTATGCTGGAAGCATTAAGAGAAATCGTTTCCAATAAAATGATATTACTGATGAGCATTACTTATTTTATGATTGGCGTGTGTTCGATGGCGATCTTTGTGGCCGGTGTTGCCCTGCACGTCAAGGAGTTAGATAACAGTAACAACTTTTATATCGCAGGCATGCAAATTGCCTGGTCATTAGGCGGGTTAGTGACCGGTTTCTTTGTTTTACGTAAATTGAAAATCACTAACCACAGTAGTCTTTATATCACCGGCTGGTTAATTTGCAGCTGCGGTGTCATTTTCTTCGGCCTCAGTCAGACCCCCTATCTTTGTCTGGCCTCCGGAGTTCTATGGGGCGTAGGGACCAGCATCGGGTTCTCAATGACCCGTCTGATCATCCAATCCAACACGGAAGATAAATATAAAGGGGCTATTTTCTCAAGTTTCATTCTTATCAGCTGCCTCGGTGCCGCCGTCGGTGCAAAATTATTAACCGTCATTTCCGAATCCTATTCCGCGGGTATCGCGGTCGCGACAGACGGGATGATATTTGCTGTGGTTACGCTCTGCCTGTTCCTGATGCTGCGCATGGCAGAAAAACCCAATCTGCAGAGGACGTTCAGATGAATAATGCGGTTAGTGACAATGGATTTATGTTTGGAACAGGCGGACTTCAGGGCTTTATTGAGAGCTGCTGGCCGGATAAGAATTACCACGTGTTGCATGCGCAGTTAGATGATGTGCTCAGTTTTCTCAGCCTTCCCGGATCGTTTTCCGTTGACACGGTCCTGCAGGACTACAAATCTCCGGTCATGTGTTACGGCAAGAAATTACTGGAGAGTACGGAAGGCTTGTCAGACCGCTTAATGGTCAATGCAAACAAGGCCGCGAAACTTTACGCAGAAGGCGCCGCACTGGAGTTCGATTTTGCTGATTTGGCCTATGAAAAATTGTATAAGATTGGGAAAAAACTCAAAAAAAACCTGTTATTACCCAATAATGTCTTTCATAAGGCTATCATTTACGCCGCGCACAAACAGGGAGGACTCGTCCCCCATTTCGATTCCTACGTAAACTTTGTTTTCCAAATTCAGGGGGAGAAAAAATGGTATTTTATGCCCAATGAAAATGCCCTCCGGCCCCTTGAACACCTTGACTTAAAAGACTACCCCCATCTGTCTGCAGAAATGCAGCAGTACTGGCAGGGAGAGCCACCGACGAACTTCTTTGAACAGGCGACGGAAGTCGTCCTCAAACCCGGAAGCGTTTTATTTGTTCCCCGGGGATGGTGGCATGCTACCCGCTCTGACGTGGAGACCCTTGCGGTGAATCTCACGTATTCCGTACCCACGAAGGTGGAGGTGATCCTTGATGCACTTAAAAAAGAAATGGTTAAAGATCCCGCCCTGCGTGAATATATAACCAGTGAGGATGTATATCACCCAGAGCAAATAAATGAGTCGGTTATTCTTGCCACCAAAAATCTAACCGCCGATAGTTACCAAAGCAGTTACGCCGATGTCTTTGATAATTACCAGGCTCTTAACTATGCCATCAGAAAATACATGAGTTATCTGTCATGACAGAAAATATAACGCCTCACGATTTTGACCCGCGCAGCGAAGCCATCATTTCTTATACCGTAATGCTTATTGCGCTTGGCAGAAACTTTTCCATGACGCCCGCAGATCTTTCGCGGTGGGTTTTGGAACAGGCAACAGCAAGAGGG
>NZ_JAFMOS010000213.1 GCF_019049755.1 Rahnella perminowiae | reverse complement strand
GCTTTCAGAACACCTAACCCATCGATTTTGCCGTACAAGCCAGAATCAATGACCTCAACCGGTTTGCCGGGCAAGACATTTTTAATTTCATTCAGCATATAAGCAATTTGCGGCCCAAGCAGAACGACATCTGCCGCCATACCCTTCTCAGCGGCCAGTGTTTCAGGAAATGCTTCGATAATGACCGGGACCTCATATTTCTCGGCCTGAACCTTCATTTTAGAAACCAGCAATGAAGTGGACATTCCGGCGGAGCAAAACAAATAAATGACTTTCTTTTCCATGATGAAACCCTCATATCCCGATAGATTGCAGCTCTGGCAACGGTTTTTCCTTCACCTGTGAGAATGTATTCAGAGCATATAAATGAAAATGATGAATCGTCTCTGCTTGAAAGGATTATACGGCATCGCGCCGGGACGCGATAATTCGGTGCTTATAGAAATCTTCTCTCCTTGACCATCCCCTATGACTCCCTTCACGTTTTGGGGAAATAATTCGCGAGGATAAATAAGACCGAGCCGGGCTGCAACGCAACAGAAAGTTAACATTTCCCCTTACCCAAGCAGGGAACAATATGAGAAACTGATAATGATTGCGCAAACATTACTATTTTGACGCCCGAATTCAGTGGTCAATACTTTGAATAAGAAAACAAATATCCAAAATGGCCTTTCCCGCACGGCCACGCTCGAAGATGTCGCACAGGCCGCCGGCCTCTCCCCGATGACGATCAGCCGCGCCTTAAACAATCCTAAAGTCGTGCGTCCGGCAACCATTGCCCGCGTGATGGAGGCCGTAAAAAGCACCGGTTACATTCCTAATATGCTGGCCGGCGGACTGGCCACCCGTCGCACAAAACTCATCGCCGTCGTGGTGCCGCAAATCAACAATAATATGTTTGTCGATACTGTACAGGCGATCAGCGACCAGCTCGCGGCGCGGGGTTACCACATGCTGTTGTGTATTGTCGGCTATGAGCCGGAAGATGAAACCGATATTGTCGCGACCTTGCTTTCGCGTCGACCGGACGGGATTGTGCTGACCGGCATCCATCACACCTCAGAACTGAAAAGAATCATTCTGAATGCCAATATTCCGGTGGTGGAGATTTGGGATCTGACACCTACGCCGATAGATATGCTGATTGGCTTCTCGCACGAAAAAGTCGGCAATGCCATCGGTGACTATTTCCTCAGCAAAGGTTTTTCCCGCTTTGGTTTTATCTGCGCCTCGGATCGCCGCGCCATGGTACGTAAAAACGGAGCCATCAGTGTATTACGGACTCTCTCCGGGCACGATATTAAAGAAGTGATCGTCTCACGTCCGGCCAATATGGAAGTCGGGCGTCATGCACTCAGACAACT
The DNA here is from genome assembly GCF_019049755.1 of Rahnella perminowiae. Taxonomy (GTDB): domain Bacteria; phylum Pseudomonadota; class Gammaproteobacteria; order Enterobacterales; family Enterobacteriaceae; genus Rahnella; species Rahnella perminowiae. The sequence continues at coordinate 634 of NZ_JAFMOS010000213.1, read as the reverse complement.
GCTTGCCACCGGTGAGCCGTTCGACGCCATCATTTGCAGTTCTGATACGCTGGCCCAAGGTGCAATTATGGAAGCCGAAGCACAGGGTTTATGTGTTCCGGATGATTTCTCGGTGATCGGTTTTGCGGATCTGAATTTTGCTGCCCACAACCGCCCGGCGATAACCACAGTCAGCGTTGAAAAGTGGGATTTAGGCATCCGCGCGGCGGATATGCTGGCGGATAAAATTGAAGGCATCGTGGTTGAAGAGCCGATTGTCGATATGGGTTACCGGCTGGTGATTCGGGAATCGGCTTAGGGCCCGCGCACATTTCAGTTTATGTTTTTGACCTTAATACTCCACCCCAACCCTCCCCTTCGCAGGGGAGGGAGCCGTGCTGCGTTATTATCCGAAATTGAAATCAATTCTTATTTGTTAAAAATGTTAGCTAACATTCACAACAACTAATAACAGGAACTTTCCGTGCGCAATTATATTGATCTAAATTCAGCCAGTGAAGACAGACAATGATCTTTGATAACTGATGCTAATTTAATTTGAGTTTTGGTAAATAGAAAAATTATAACCAACTGTTTTAAAAGGATTTAAAATCTATTCCATGATTATTTAAAACCACCACATTAGCCACCGCAC
>NZ_JAFMOS010000214.1 GCF_019049755.1 Rahnella perminowiae | reverse complement strand
CCCTTATTCCCTTGATATCTGCCTGATAAAACCCATTTAAATCCCGCGTTGGAAATTTTTTTATCGTCTGCTGATGATTTTTAATAAAAAAGGCCAAATTTCCCCAACGCGAAAACGATTTTTACCATACACTTAGAAACAATCAGCAACACATTTGCTTTATGCATAACCAGAAGGAGTCTGAATGCATCATTCTACGCCTCTCATCACTACCATCGTCGGCGGTCTGGTCTTAGCGTTCCTGTTAGGAATGCTCGCCAACCGCCTGCGAATTTCTCCTCTGGTTGGCTATCTCACCGCTGGCGTGCTGGCCGGCCCTTTTACACCGGGCTTCGTTGCTGACACCTCGCTGGCACCGGAGCTGGCTGAAATCGGCGTCATTCTGCTGATGTTTGGCGTCGGTCTGCATTTTTCCCTGAAAGATCTCCTCGCCGTAAAGTCGATAGCCATTCCCGGCGCTGTAGCGCAAATCGCGGTAGCGACGCTGCTTGGGATGGGGTTATCAAGTCTGATGGGCTGGGATCTGGCCACCGGACTGGTGTTCGGACTGTGCCTGTCCACCGCCAGTACTGTGGTGTTGCTGCGGGCGCTGGAAGAACGGCAACTGATTGACAGCCAGCGCGGGCAAATCGCCATCGGCTGGCTGATTGTTGAAGATCTGGTGATGGTGCTGACGCTGGTTCTGCTGCCTGCGTTCAGCGGCATGCTGGAAAGCCATCATTCCAGCCCGGTCGAACTGCTGACCGGACTGGCAGTGACCATTGGTAAAGTGATTGCGTTCATGGTGCTGATGATGGTGGTCGGCCGCCGCGTGGTACCGTGGATCCTCGCCAAAACCGCCAGTACCGGTTCACGCGAACTGTTTACGCTGTCTGTTCTGGCGCTGGCGCTGGGCATCGCGTACGGCGCCGTCGAATTCTTTGATGTGTCGTTCGCGCTGGGTGCGTTCTTCGCCGGTATGGTGCTCAATGAATCCGAACTCAGCCAGCGTGCGGCGCACGACACGTTACCGCTGCGCGATGCGTTTGCGGTGCTGTTCTTCGTGTCGGTAGGCATGTTGTTCGACCCGATGATTCTGGTTCGCGAGCCGCTTACCGTGATCGCCACGCTGGCGATTATCATGTTCGGTAAATCGATTGCAGCCTTCCTGCTGGTGAAAATGTTCGGACATTCCAAACGCACCGCGCTGACAATTTCCGTCAGTCTGGCGCAGATCGGCGAATTTGCCTTTATTCTGGCTGGCCTGGGGATATCACTGGGCTTGCTGTCTGAACAGGGTCGTAACCTGGTATTGGCCGGGGCGATCCTGTCGATTATGTTTAATCCGTTGCTGTTTACATTGCTGGAAAAGTATCTGACAAATACAGAAACCATAGAAGATCAGAACGTTGAAGAAGCGGTTGAAGATGAGAAACAGATCCCGTTCGATTTGTGCAATCATGCACTGCTGGTTGGTTATGGTCGTGTCGGCAGCCTGCTCGGCGAGAAACTTCAGGCCGCCGGTATTCCGCTGGTGGTGATTGAAAATTCGCGTCCACGCGTCGAAGCGCTACGCGATCAGGGGATCAGCACCGTGCTGGGCAACGCCGCCAATCAGGAAGTGATGGATCTTGCGCGTCTCGACTGCGCCCGCTGGCTGCTGGTGACGATCCCGAACGGTTATGAAGCCGGTGAAATCGTCGCATCGGCACGTACCAAAAGGCCCAATATTGAGATCATTGCCCGTGCGCATTATGATGACGAAGTCACCTATATCATGGAGCGCGGTGCGGATCGTGTGGTGATGGGTGAGCGGGAAATCGCTAACAGCATGCTGGGTATGCTGCAGATAGACCTTATACCTGATGACGAAAAAAGGTCATTTTACCCCGTTTGACACCATGCTGAAATCCGGGCGCAAACTGTTCGTTGCGCCCTTTCGCGCGATATTAACCTCTTCTTTATTCTCCCTAATAATAAAAGATCTGCAATCGTATTATTGCTCAGGTTTCCCTGGATGTAAAAATCGATATATAATTAATGA
>NZ_JAFMOS010000215.1 GCF_019049755.1 Rahnella perminowiae | reverse complement strand
GGTTTAAGTACGCCATCCTGTTCGAGCAGCAAAGCCCCCTGAGGATCGATACCCCGCTCAATACCATGAATTTCCTGGTCACCGATGAGTAATTTAACCGGACGGTCGAGGAAATTATCTAAACCACGCCAGCGGGGAATAAATGGCGCTAATCCTTCCTGTTCGAAATGTAATAATGCTGACCTTAACTCTTTCAGCAACGTAGCTGTAAGTTCATTGCGGTCAATATTAACCCCCGCTTCCTGCAAATTTATCCAACCCTGATTAATAGCATCAGAAGCAGGTTCGCGCATTTTAAGGTTAATCCCCGCGCCAAGAACCAGCTGTGCTGCATCGCCGGTTTTACCTGTCAGTTCAACCAATATTCCGGCGAGCTTGCGATCATTAAGATAAAGATCATTGGGCCATTTCACGCGTACTGCTTCAGCACCAAGACGCTGAAGCACCTCAGCCATAACAATCCCAATGACCAGGCTGAGTCCCATTGCGGCGGCAGGTCCCTGTTCCAGTTTCCAGTACATTGACAGGTAAAGGTTACTGCCGAAAGGTGAGAACCACTTTCGCCCACGACGTCCCCGCCCGGCCTGCTGATATTCCGCAACACATGCGTCACCCGAGCTTAATTCTCCAATTCTGTCCAATAGATACTGATTGGTTGAATCAATAACAGACAGAACATCAACATGGCCCGTCGGGAGCAATGCGTGGATTTTTTCTGCGTCAAGCAACTCGATAGGGAACGGAAGGCTATAACCTTTGCCCGGCACCGTAAATATATCAACGCCCCAGTCACGTACCGTCTGGATATGCTTATTAATCGCTGCGCGGCTCATCCCCATGGCTGTACCTAACTGCTCACCGGAATGAAATTCACCATCAGCCAAAATGGAGATTAATTGCAGAGGAACGGTAATATCTTTCATGACAGCGCTCCCATTGCGTCCACTTCCCCTTTCGCGGCAATAAAACGAACCTCTGGTTCAAGCCAGATGCCAAATTTTGCTGCAACTGCATCACGTACATATTTAGCCAATGCGCGTATATCAGCACTGCTCGCGTGATCTTTATTAATCAAAACTAACGCCTGTTTATCATGAACAGCTGCGCCACCAATGGCAAAACCTTTTAGACCGGCCTGTTCAACCAACCATCCTGCAGCCAGTTTTATTTGCCCATTGGCTTGCGGATAAGACGGCATAGAGGGATATTCGCTGCTGATTCTCTCTGCCACAGAAGCATCAACAGTAGGATTTTTGTAGAAACTCCCTGCATTGCCGGTAACGGTTGGGTCTGGTAATTTGCTCTGCCGCATCGCGCAGACTAAATCAAAGATCTGACGGGGAGTCACAGTCTCAGGATCTAAGCGAGTCAGATCCCCATAAGTAAGTTTCGGTTGCCATTGCTTTGTCAGCTTCAGGCCTACGGCAATAATGGCATACCCTTCTTTATAGGAATGTTTAAATATGCTTTCGCGATAACCGAACTGGCATTCATCGGATTGCAAGCGGATGACTTTTTCATTCTGAAGATCCAATACATCCACATAACCACAAATACTCTGCAGTTCGATACCATATGCACCTATGTTCTGAATAGGAGCAGAACCTACGCATCCGGGAATTAACGCAAGATTCTCCAGGCCGGGAATATCATGCTCTAATGCATAACAAACCAATTGATGCCAATTTTCCCCAGCCCCTATATGTAGCTGCCATTCCTCTGCGTTTTCAGTCAGTTCAATCCCTTTTATGCGATTTAGTGCCACTGACCCTGCAAAATTCTCCAGGAAAAGAACATTACTCCCTTCCCCTAAAAGTAAAAAAGGCTGCCCTTTTTTCTTCGCTGATTTCCATGCAACGATGAGTTGTTCAGCGCTCCGGACATGCGTGATTTCAGCAGCATAGGCCTCCAGAGAAAAAGTATTTAGGGATTGAAGAGAAGTGTCGCCATTCGACATAGCCATATTACTCATAAGTGACTTATTTGTGCTTAGTTTAACCGATCCGATACTCTGTTACGCAGAGTTTTATAAGATGGTACAGGGG
>NZ_JAFMOS010000216.1 GCF_019049755.1 Rahnella perminowiae | reverse complement strand
CAGTAAAACTTAGTGACTTGTTTATTCTCTCTATTTAAATAATCTGTCGGTCTGATCCTGCCTTAAGACATATAGTTACATTTTTTCATCTTTATGTGCACTTTGTCATACTTCGATGATCAATGATTAATTACCCATTGATAATTCGCGTCGCGAAAAATACTCTTAATGTTGATTTAACCGGTTACGTCTCTGACGGCCGATTTTGATACCCGTTTGGGTTTTGCACGAAATTTTTAGTCAAAATGAGGAATCTCTATGCACAAGCACCTTAACAGGGGCAGGGGATCGGCTTACCTGAAACCTGCCATGTATTCTCTCGCCGGCACTTTACTGAGTGGCGGAATGATGTTTTCACACGAGGCCAGCGCGGCCGGTTTTATCGATGATTCCACACTGACCGGTGGCGTGTATTACTGGCAGCGTGAACGTGACCGCAAAGATTTGAACAAAACCAAAGAAGAAACCCGTCCGGATGGCTCAAAAGTCACCGTCAATAATTCCGACTACAACAAATACGCGACTAACCTTTCACACTCCACTGCTAACCTGAATCTTGATTTTTCCTCTGGTTATGCCTGGGACATGTTCGGTATCGACGTTGCGGCCTTCACCGCCATTGAATTAGCCGAAGCCAGTGACAGCACTCATCCAAACGAAATTGCATTCTCTTCTAAAAACCACGCTTATGACGAGGATTACTCAGGTGATAAAGGCGGGGTCAGTCTCTACAAAGCGGCCGGTAAATTTAAATATGGCGGATTCTGGGGACATGCGGGCTATATTCAGCCCACAGGGCAGACGTTGATCGCACCGCACTGGAGCTTCATGCCGGGGACTTATCGCGGTGCGGAAGCCGGGTATAAACATGATTTCGGTGATCCGGGTGAACTGAGTTTCTCCTATATGTGGGCCGACGAATATAAATCGCCCTGGCATCTGGAAATGGATGATTTCCGCCAGAATGATAAGAAAACCGGCGTTTCTTATATTCACTCCCTCGGTGCGAAATATGACTTTAAAAATGACTTCGTGCTGGAAGGCGCTTTTGGTCAGGCTGAAAGTTATGTGGATCAGTACTTTGGCAAAGCCTCGTACAAAATAGATTTGCTGGGCAATCCGCTGACTACCAGCTATCAGTTCTATGGGGCAGAAGATCGTATCAGCGACAAAAATGATCCAAACAGTTTGTATGATGGTCTGGCCTGGTTGCAGGCGTTAACTTTCGGCTATACCACGGGTCAGTTCAACTGGCGTCTGGAAGGGACGATGGTGAAAGCGGAAGGGAACCAGGGTTACTTCCTGCAACGTATGACGCCGACGTATTCCTCTTCAAACGGCCGTCTTGATGTGTGGTGGGACAACCGTTCGGACTTCAACGCTAACGGTGAAAAAGCAGTATATGCAGGCGTGTTGTATGACCTGGCAAAATGGGATTTACCGGGCTTAGCCGTCGGTGGCTCCTATGTTTATGCATGGGATGCCAGGCCGAGCACTAACGCGGCTTACGACCAGAGTCAGCGCCTGAAAGAAAGCGCCTGGAGTCTGGATGCGCTGTACACCATTCAGGAAGGCCGTGCGAAAGGGACATTGTTCAAACTGCATTACACCCAGTATGACAATCATTCGGATATTCCAAGCTGGGGCGGCGGATACGGCAATATTTTCCAGGATGAAAAAGACGTGAAATTCATCGTTATCGCTCCATTCACTATTTTCTGAGGTCGCTATGTCGATGAATAAATTATTGATGACCGTGGTATCCGCTGTTCTGCTGGCGGGTTGTGCGCCGACAGCCGGTCAGGCTGAAATATCCAAAACGCGTGAGGCTTACAGCGCCTGTATTAATACGGCGGAAGGCAATCCGGATAAACTGGCATCCTGTCAGGCGGTGCTGAATGTACTGAAACAGGAAAAAGCCCACCAAAAATTTGCGGAACAGGAAACGGTTCGCGTGCTGGATTACCAGCAGTGTCTTACGGCACGCAAAACCGGTAATGGTCAGGCGTATGCCGCAGATTGCGGAAAGATATGGCAGGAAATCCGGGCCAATAACGCTCCGAAAC
>NZ_JAFMOS010000217.1 GCF_019049755.1 Rahnella perminowiae | reverse complement strand
GGTTTACTTTATATTTTTACGTTTAACGACCTTAATGCCTGCCTTCACAATTGTCTCAATCATAACCATTATCAACAAGGTTGGGATTAATCCTGTGACGGAGAGCAACACGACAAAAATATCATCCTGCAGTCCAGGCCATGGGGGGGCTCCGTAATCTGGTTTCATCAGTTGATCAAAATAATCCGCGATGGCTATCGATTTGATGTATTCATAATCAATCAGCCAGCCGGGGAAGGGCGACAGCAGGTAGTAATCTATAAAAATAAAAAGCGCCAGCCGCACCGCTATCTTACAGAATAAGGCATGGCGCATTCATATCCCCCGTAACTTCGATTTCTCCATATGCCTTAAGATGTATGATTGGGATGTCTCTAGTGTGCGAATTCAACAACGCGCTTCTGAGCGTGTCAAAATCCGCATGATACATGAATGTTAAACACCCATCTGATACGCCGGTACCATCCGGACGCAATGGATGCAAACGGAAACTTTTGCGCAAGGTCTCGCCGATATAAGTTGAATCATCAATCAAACCATCTTGGCGATACAGAGCAAACCAAGATGAGTAATCATTACCTGTGCGAATATGCTTTTCGTACTCCTTTAATCTCGACCTCACTCCCCCTCTGGGGCGGTCAACAATCCAGTATTTACCCGTCGGAATACCATGTAATTTTCTGATACCCAAGGCCAATGGACTCCGTGGGCATACTGGCCTGTCCGTCAGCGTGTTTGAAATTGTGCATATGAGGATTGATGTTAAGTATACGCACGCCTTCCATTGTCATATTCAAAAACTCTTCCTCCATACCAGCCGCATTAATGCGATACCATTTAATCACCGCCTTTTGCAGCTTTTCGCTGGTGGCGACGGCACGGTATAGGTAGGGAGTGATTTATCGAACTCTTTTACAAGTCCCATGGTTTGATGAATACGGGTAGATGTCAGCCGACCGGTATTGCCATCGAAGGGTACGGAAAGACCATGCGTGAAGCTTTGGATCTCGATCGCGCCTTCACGGCTTAAAACCTCAGAACCGCCATAAAGTAGTGCGCCATTTGCATCGTATAGCCAGAGATATGCGGGGTTAGCCATAATGAAACTCCTTTTTAAAATGAGGAGTGACGTTATGCCTGCGAAGGGGAGTTAACAATTAGTGACCGTTGCAAAAAAGCAATTTTCAGAAATTTAGTATCAATGAGAAATGTGGCATTACAGACTCCCCGACTTTTACGAAGACCAGGCCGGGGAGGCCAGCAATATTTACGGATGCTGTTTCGCAAACTCTTCTTTGGCTTTTTGCAACTGTTGCTGGAAAGCCGAATTCGTATGCAAGGTAGCGACCACAGCGGAGCCCACGATACGGGCCGCATCGACATCACTTTGCCAGTGGTAACCACAAATCACACGGCTTTGTCCTAAATCGAAACCACGTTGCAGGATTTGATCCTGGCGCTGCGGGTTAATTTCTGTGAGTACCAGCGCCGTAGCCCAGCCAATAGAAGTGTGCCCGGAAGGATACGAACCGTTTTTAGACAGCTTATCCTGCTCAGTGGTGTTACAGGTCGGCACACCATAGAAGGCAAACGGGCGGATGCGCATGTACTTTTCTTTAGCAGAACGTGTCGCAAGGTCACCTGCATCTTCAATCATATTGGTCAGCAGTTTGTGCAATTCCGGTGTGTCTTTAGCGGTGATCGGCGAACCGAATGCGCCCGAGAAAGCGTTCGCGACGCCACCGGCACTCAGGTTGGCATCTTCGGCAGCCAGTTTGCCACGTTCAGTTGAGCGCAGCAGACGTCCCTGTTCATACATGGCCTGATCGTTTAGGAAAGCGATACTGCCCACCGCAGGTGGTGGCGGCAGCAGCGCCAGGCTGTTAATCGCCTGATCATTTTTTAAGTAGTAAAGGTCTGGTTTGGTGGTTGCATCATTGCCGGTCAGGGCAAACGAGCTGACAGAAAAAAAGCTGGCGAGGCAAAAAGTAGTAATAATTTTCATCAAAGTTTCCTTACACGAACCGCTGAATGTTTATTACGAATTCATTTTCGTAACATTTACCCACATCTCTGAGTAAAAC
>NZ_JAFMOS010000605.1 GCF_019049755.1 Rahnella perminowiae | reverse complement strand
GTTGTTTTTGCACTATATTTATCAATATAAGGCACAGCCGACGTAGAAACCGTTGACCGCCCCCCTCAGGATGGTTTTTTACGGAGCCTGGGGCGCATCAAAAAAAGAAATGTCCCTGCAGGCTTGAAAAAGGGGGCAATTTCCCCCATTGATAAGAACTAACCCAGGTAAATTTGTACTTAAAATCTGACTGATAAACACCGTCAGGCGTGTAAATGGCGACTTGGCCGCTTGAGCATAGTCATGTGTGCCTATCTCAAGTAGAATTGATGTTAAATAGCGCCAAACAGAATCTATTAGGAGACGGTTATGTCATACAGTGGTGAAAGAGAGCAATTTGCACCAAACATGGCGTTGGTACCCATGGTGGTTGAGCAAACTTCACGGGGCGAGCGTTCATACGACATCTTCTCCCGTCTGCTTAAGGAACGTATTATCTTCCTGACCGGCCAGGTGGAAGACCATATGGCTAACCTGATTGTTGCCCAGATGCTATTCCTGGAAGCAGAAAGCCCGGAAAAAGACATTTATTTGTATATCAACTCACCGGGTGGCGTGATCACTGCCGGTATGTCGATTTATGACACCATGCAGTTTATCAAACCAGATGTCAGCACGATTTGTATGGGACAAGCATGTTCAATGGGTGCATTCCTGCTGACCGCCGGGGCTGAAGGCAAACGTTTTTGCCTGCCAAACTCACGGGTAATGATCCACCAGCCACTGGGTGGTTTCCAGGGTCAGGCGACAGATATCGAAATCCACGCTAAAGAAATCCTGAAAGTGAAATCTCGTATGAATGAACTGATGGCGAAACATACGGGAAAATCTCTTGAAGAAATAGAGCGTGACACTGAGCGTGATCGTTTCCTGTCCGCTGATGAGGCTGTACAGTACGGGTTAGTAGACTCCGTATTTACCCATCGCGCCTGACGGCTTATTTCTGCCGGGCTGATGGTCTATAGTTATACTCATACGGTCGTCTCAACGGCAGAGCTTTAGCCACTAAAGCTCTGCTGAAATGAGTCATAACAGGAATGAACAGACATCAGCCAAACAAACATGCGGCTGTTGTGTAATATAGTGGTGTCGTGGTGTTATTGTTACGCTGCGGGACTGATACCAGAGAAGAGGTTTACTGATGACAGATAAGCGCAAAGACGGTTCAGGAAAGCTGCTGTACTGCTCTTTTTGCGGCAAAAGCCAGCATGAAGTTCGTAAGCTGATTGCCGGGCCGTCAGTGTATATCTGCGATGAATGTGTCGATTTATGTAATGACATTATTCGCGAAGAGATCAAAGAAGTCGCGCCACACCGTGAACGCAGTGCACTACCGACGCCGCATGAAATCCGTCAGCACCTTGACGATTATGTTATCGGCCAGGAACCTGCGAAAAAAGTGCTGGCAGTGGCGGTCTATAATCACTACAAGCGCCTGCGTAATGGCGATACCAGCAACGGTATCGAATTAGGTAAGAGCAACATTCTGCTGATCGGGCCGACCGGTAGTGGTAAAACGCTGCTGGCTGAAACCCTGGCACGTTTCCTGGATGTGCCATTTACGATGGCCGATGCGACCACCCTGACCGAAGCCGGTTATGTGGGGGAAGACGTCGAAAATATCATTCAGAAACTGCTACAGAAATGCGATTACGATGTTCAGAAAGCGCAACGCGGTATTGTTTATATCGATGAAATCGACAAGATTTCCCGCAAATCGGACAACCCATCGATCACGCGTGACGTGTCCGGTGAAGGTGTTCAGCAGGCGCTGTTGAAACTGATTGAAGGCACGGTGGCTGCCGTTCCACCGCAAGGCGGACGCAAGCATCCACAGCAGGAATTCCTGCAGGTTGATACCTCGAAAATTCTGTTTATCTGTGGCGGTGCTTTTGCCGGCCTGGATAAAGTCATCGGACAGCGTATCAATACCAATACCGGTATCGGTTTCGGTGCCGAAGTGAAAGGCAAAGAGCAGAAAGCGACGGAAGGTCAGTTACTGGCTCAGGCAGAACCTGAAGATTTGATCAAATTTGGCCTGATCCCAGAGTTCATTGGCCGTCTGCCCGTGGTGGCGACCCTGAGTGAGCTGAATGAAGAAGCTCTGATTCAGATTCTGAAAGAGCCGAAAAATGCGCTGACTAAGCAATATCAGGCATTGTTCAATCTGGAAGGCGTTGAACTGGAATTCCGGGACGAAGCACTGACGGCGATCGCGAAAAAAGCCATGGTCCGTAAAACCGGGGCCCGCGGTCTGCGTTCCATTGTGGAAGCTGCATTGCTGGATACTATGTATGATCTGCCATCTCTCGAAGATGTCGAGAAAGTGGTTATTGATGAATCCGTGATTGCGGGTCAGTCAGAACCTCTGATGATTTATGGCAAACCAGAAGCGCAACAAGCATCTGGCGAATAATTAGCCAATCTATCCAGAGAGTTAGCCACGAAATGGGGGATTTTGTCCCCCATTTTTTTTTCGCACATTCTTATCGTTGAATGTCGGACATTCATCCCCATATACTCAGTTAACGACTTGCTGAAACCCGTCTGACTCGTGTTTCACGAGATTTCCTTAACCTGGCGGAAGCTAAACTAAGAGAGAGCTCTATGAACCCTGAGCGTTCTGAACGCATAGAAATCCCCGTATTGCCTCTGCGCGATGTGGTGGTTTATCCGCACATGGTGATCCCGTTGTTTGTTGGCAGGGAAAAATCGATACGATGCCTCGAAGCCGCAATGGATCACGACAAAAAAATCATGCTGGTGGCCCAGAAAGAAGCCTCAACAGATGAGCCGGGCGTTAACGATCTCTTCTCCGTGGGTACGGTTGCCTCAATATTACAAATGCTGAAGCTCCCGGACGGCACGGTCAAAGTGCTGGTGGAAGGGTTACAACGCGCGCGTATTACGACACTTTCTGACAGTGGCGAGCATTTTGCTGCCCAGGCGGAATACCTGGAATCTCCGGCTGTGGATGAACGCGAGCAGGAAGTTCTGGTGCGTACTGCGATTAATCAGTTTGAAGGTTACATCAAGCTGAACAAAAAGATCCCGCCGGAAGTGCTGACTTCGCTCAACAGCATTGAAGACGCTGCACGTCTGGCTGATACCATCGCTGCACATATGCCACTGAAACTCGCTGACAAACAATCTGTGTTGGAAATGTTTGATATCACCGAGCGTCTGGAATATCTGATGGCGATGATGGAATCGGAAATTGACCTGTTGCAGGTTGAGAAACGCATTCGCAATCGTGTCAAAAAACAGATGGAAAAAAGTCAGCGTGAGTACTATCTGAACGAGCAAATGAAAGCGATTCAGAAAGAACTCGGTGAAATGGATGACACACCTGACGAACACGAAGCGCTGAAACGCAAAATCGAAGCGGCCAAAATGCCGAAAGATGCGCGTGAAAAAACCGAAGCTGAGCTGCAAAAACTGAAAATGATGTCGCCGATGTCCGCCGAGGCCACGGTTGTCCGTGGTTATATCGACTGGATGCTTCAGGTGCCATGGAATGCCCGCAGCAAAGTTAAAAAGGACTTGCGCAAAGCACAGGAAGTTCTGGATACCGACCATTATGGTCTGGAGCGTGTCAAAGACCGCATTCTGGAATATCTCGCTGTGCAGAGTCGTGTCAGCAAAATTAAAGGGCCTATCCTCTGTCTGGTGGGGCCTCCGGGCGTGGGTAAAACCTCACTGGGTCAGTCAATCGCACGCGCGACTGGCCGTCAGTATGTGCGAATGGCGCTGGGTGGCGTACGTGATGAAGCGGAAATCCGCGGTCACCGTCGTACCTATATCGGTTCCATGCCGGGCAAACTGATCCAAAAAATGGCTAAAGTAGGGGTTAAAAACCCGCTGTTCCTGCTTGATGAGATCGACAAGATGTCATCGGATATGCGTGGCGATCCGGCCTCTGCCTTGCTGGAAGTCTTGGATCCGGAACAAAACGTGGCGTTCAACGATCACTATCTGGAAGTCGATTATGACCTGTCAGATGTGATGTTTGTGGCGACCTCTAACTCCATGAATATCCCGGCTCCGCTGCTGGACCGTATGGAAGTGATTCGTCTTTCCGGTTATACCGAAGACGAAAAATTGAACATCGCCAAACAGCATCTGTTACCGAAGCAGCTTGAACGCAATGCGCTTAAGCAGAACGAACTGACTGTGGATGACAGCGCAATCATCGGTATTATCCGTTTCTATACCCGTGAAGCGGGTGTACGTAGTCTGGAACGTGAGTTGTCGAAACTGTGCCGTAAAGCGGTTAAGCAATTGCTGATGGATAAAGACACCAAGCATATTGAAATCAACGGCGACAACCTGAAAGATTTCCTGGGTGTGCAGAAGGTCGATTATGGCCGTGCTGATACCGAAAACCGTGTAGGTCAGGTTACAGGTCTGGCGTGGACCGAAGTGGGTGGCGAACTGCTGACCATCGAAACGGCCTGCGTACCGGGCAAAGGTAAGCTGACTTATACCGGTTCTCTGGGGGAAGTCATGCAGGAATCTATTCAGGCCGCGCTGACGGTTGTCCGTTCACGTGCAGACAAACTGGGTATTAACCCTGACTTCTACGAAAAACGTGATATTCACGTTCACGTACCAGAAGGGGCAACGCCAAAAGACGGTCCGAGTGCGGGTATTGCTATGTGTACCGCGCTGGTGTCTTGTCTGACAGGCAACCCCGTTCGTGCAGATGTTGCGATGACCGGTGAAATCACGCTGCGTGGTCTGGTTCTGCCAATTGGTGGTCTGAAAGAAAAACTGCTGGCAGCCCATCGTGGCGGCATTAAAGTGGTTCTGATCCCGGACGACAATAAACGTGATCTGGAAGAAATTCCGGCAAACGTGCTGGCAGATCTTGAGATCCATCCGGTAAAACGCATTGATGATGTTTTGAACATTGCACTGCAAAATCCGGCCTACGGCGCATTGCCGGTGGCAGCAAAATAGTGACTTCAGCTTACACAGTTGAATAAAACTGAGGCTGGCAGGTGAAATCTCACTTGCCAGCTTTTTTTTGTGCCGTTAACTTAGTCAACGGTCATAGAGTTTCAGGCTGCTTTCAGTCGCTTGCATCGCTCTGACAAGATTGATATAACAGCAGCGCGGTCACGTCCGTAGGGAAAATGCGCCGTGATGAACGAATTTTAAGAGGGGATGATAAGAGTGAATAAGTCACAATTGATCGACAAAATTGCTGCAGGCGCTGATATTTCTAAAGCCGCAGCGGGACGTGTTTTAGATGCTGTTCTTGCATCTGTCACTGACACCCTGAAAGCTGGGGATGAAGTAGCTCTGGTTGGTTTTGGGACTTTCTCTGTGCGCGAACGTTCAGCACGTACTGGTCGTAACCCACAGACCGGTAAAGAAATCAGCATTGCAGCGGCTAAAGTGCCTGGCTTCCGTGCAGGTAAAGCGCTGAAAGATGCCGTTAACGGTTAATTACCCGCAGACTGACGTCGAAACTGTGTGAAGCGCATCACTGATGCTTTTTCATTCAGGTCTGGTTGTTAAACAATAACCTGACGTCATCGGGCTGGTAAGGTAAGATATAAGGCGCATCGAAAACGGTGCGCTTTTTTTATTACAGCGGAGTGTTGCCACACTATGATGGACAATTTACGCGCGGCCGCCAATCACGTCGTGCTCAAAATCATTCTGGCCCTGATTATTCTGTCCTTTATTTTGACAGGGGTGGGCAACTACCTGATCGGCGGTTCAGGCGACTATGCAGCGAAAGTGAATGGTCAGGAAATAGGACGTGCTCAGCTGGAACAGGCAGTTCAAAACCAGCGTAGCCGTTTGCAACAGCAGCTTGGAGATCAATTCTCTGCGCTTGCGGGCAGCGACGGTTATATGCAGCAATTACGCCAGGAATCCCTGAGCAATCTGATTGATGTCACTTTGCTGGATCAGTATTCCAAAAAATTAGGCATTACTGTCAGCGATCAGCAGATCAAAGACGCGATTATTGCCACCCCGCAATTCCAGACTGACGGGCGTTTCGACAACGCTAAATATCTGCAAAGCATCCAGGGTATGGGATACACCGCCGATAATTTTGCGCAGCTGATGAAACAACAACTCATCAGTCAGCAGCTGGAACAGGCCTATGGCCGGTCCGATTTCGTTCTGCCTGTGGAAAGCAAATCATTGGGTGAGCTGATTCTTCAGAGCCGTGATGTGCAGACTGCCACAGTGGATACCGATGCACTGGCAGCTAAACAGCAGGTCACTGATGCTGAATTGCAGGCATTCTACGATCAGAACAAGAACAACTTCCTCTCGCCTGAACAGGTGAAAGTCAGCTACATCGAAATGGATGCAGCGGCCATGCAGGGGAAAACAGATGTGTCGGATGCGGATATCAGCGCTTATTACGACCAGCATAAAAGCGAATTTGGTCAGCCTGAACGACGTCGCTACAGCGTTATTGTCCTGAAATCTCAGGCTGATGCTGATGCTGTGGCCGCCGAGCTGAAAAAAGGCACCGATTTCGCGGCGCTGGCTAAGTCTAAATCGACCGACACCCTGAGTGCCAAACAGGGGGGAGATCTGGGCTGGATGGAACCTGAAACCACGTTACCCGAATTTAAAAATGCCAATCTGACTACGAAAGGTCAGGTCTCTGGTGTGATTAAATCTGACAGCGGCTTCTTCATTCTGCGCCTTGATGATGTGACGCCTGAGCAGGTCAAACCGTTAGCTGACGTTCGCAACACGATTGCAGACAAGCTTAAACAAGAGAAATCACTGGATGCTTACTACGCGCTGCAACAGAAAGTCAGCGAAGCGGCAACCAATGACAACGAATCTCTGGCCTCAGCTGAAGAAGTTGCCGGTACGAAAGCGGTTCATACTGACTGGTTCACCCAAAATCAAATCCCGGCAGGTATTAATTTTAAACCTGTGGTACAGGCGATTTTCGACGGTGGCCTGATTGGTCAGGACGGTTCTCCGGGCAGTAACTCAGACATTATTACCGTTGATGGTGACCGGGCCTTTGTGGTTCGCGTGGATGCGCATAAAGCTGAAGGGGTCAAACCTTTCGCTGACGTGAAAGATCAGGTGACGACGCTGGTGAAGCGGCAGAAAGCACAGGATCAGGCGCGGATGGAAGGCGAGAAATTACTGACCGCGTTGAAAGATGGCAAAGGCGATGATGCCATGAAAGCTGCTGGCCTGACATTTGGCGCAGTCCAGAAAGTACAACGCAGCCAGCAACCTTCCGCATTCGAAGAAAACGTCTACGCGCTGCCTCATCCTCAGAAAGACAAGCCGGTTTATGGCCTGACTCAGGACGATAAAGGCAACAGCGTACTGGTCAAACTGAATGCGGTGACGCCAGGCACCCTTCCTGACGCCGATGCAGTACGTTTTAATCAGGAAATGCAACAGACCTCCTCGAATGTGACTTTTGATGCGCTACTGACCAACCTGCGCCAGGAAGCGAAAATCAAATACGGTTCTGCTGCACAAAACCAGTAAACGCCGCAAAGTTTTGCAACGCGTTGCAACAAACAAAAGGCCGCTTCCGCGGCCTTTTCCACATTTGAAAGTTGCCCATTGTCCGCTTTCTTTGCCTGATGCACTCTCTCCGTGCTGTCAAACACATGGAGGATACAGCATGAAAAAATTAGGCATTACCTCACTTTCGTTAGCGCTGGCGCTGGGGCTTTCTACACTGCCTGTAATGTTGCAAGCCGCTCCCAATGCGACCAGTAGCGTGGCGACCACGGCACCGGCACCGGCGACGGCAGCCAGCAAAAACACTGGCCCGCAAGTGAAAAAGGAGCAAGTAGCCGTCACCGATGAAGGTACCGTAAGCATCAACACAGCGACGGCGGAAGAATTTGCCAGCGTGATGAACGGCGTCGGTATGAAAAAGGCGCAAGCCATTGTCAGTTACCGCGAAGAGCTGGGGAAATTTACGGATATTGAACAACTGCGTGAGGTGCCGGGGATCGGCGCCGCATTGTTTGAGCGTAACAGGGACCGTCTGAAATTGTGACGGATGTCGCGGCGGTGATCCCTTAACGGTTGCCGCCGTTTTCTTCTGCTAATCTCTAAAGACATCTGACCAGTTTGGTCGTATACCTCAGACGACTATCAGGAGTTTTTTAACGATTATGCATACGTTCATTAAAGTTCGCGGTTTTCACATTGATGTTTATCAACACGTAAATAATGCGCGTTATCTGGAGTTTCTTGAAACGGCGCGCTGGGAGTGGCTCGACAATCAGTCGGGTTTCCAGTGGATGAGCCAAAACAAGATTGCTTTCATTGTGGTGAATATCAACATCAACTACCGAAAACCGGCCGTACTGGGCGACGTTCTGCGTATAGACAGCAGCTTGCAGCAACTGAACGGACGCAGCGGTGTTCTCGAGCAGGTTGTTACCTGTGAAGGTGAAGTGGTTGCGGATGCGACGCTGACGTTCGTATGTATCGATTTGCGCACGCAAAAAGCGCTGCCGCTGGAAGGGGAATTGCTCGAACGGTTACGTGAACTGGAACTGGAAAACGATTAACCTTTTCGCTTTATACATAATAACTGCCGCGCGGAAAGAACAAACAGACGGGCGGTTTGTAAGCCGCCCGTTACCGAAAGTCAGTCACTGCAACACCACAACCCTAATACTAGCGCAGCCCGGTTTTATTCTTCATGTTACTCATCACGCCCGCTTGATCCTGCATGTACTGTTGCAAGCCATTGGCGCGCAAATGGCATGCTGCACACTCACCGCAGCCATCACCGGCAATGCCGTTGTAGCAGGTTAACGTTTTATGGCGAACCAGATCCAGTTGCTGATAATAATCAGCCAGTGCCCAGGTTTCGGCTTTATTAAGCCACATTAACGGAGTCTCGAAGCGAACATCGCGTGCCAGACCCAGTGAGACGGCGGCATTCAGCGCCTTAACAAATTCATCGCGACAATCAGGATAACCGGAGAAGTCAGTTTCACACACACCGGTGATCACCGCTTCTGCCTGGATCTGATAGGCATAAATGGCTGCCAGTGTCAGAAATAGGATGTTCCGGCCGGGAACGAATGTACTCGGCAGGCCGCCGTTACTTTCATCATTAAAGTTTGGCACCGGAATATTATCGCGGGTCAGGCTGCTGACAGCCAGTTCGTTTAACAAACCGACATCCAGCAGTTTGTGGGCACGAGCGCCCAGTTCCACAGACAGTTTTTGTGCGATCTCAATTTCTGCACGATGACGCTGACCATAATCGAAAGTAACGCAGTGGACTTCGTCATATTGCTGCAGAGCCTGAATCAGGCAGGTTGTTGAATCTTGTCCGCCGCTAAAAACTACCACTGCTCTTTTCATTAAGATTACCTGTTGTTAAAACCATTATCTAAAACCTACTGCGCACCGGGCAGTAAAATTGCCCTAATGTTACTTTCCTTTCCCTTCAGAGTGTAGTGAAACAGCTCCTTCAGGTACTTTCCGTTGGCAGTGGCGGCGGAACCCATGCCTGACAAAAATCGAACCAGCCCCATGCGGTGAGTTGCACTCCGCTGATGCGCGGTGGTGCGCTGACCTGATACTGATAGTTAAACAATGGCGTGACGATGGCTGATTGCATCCACTGAAAAAAATGATCGCGCAGTTCGTCCGAGCGATGATTTTCCAGCGGAATTTGCTGGATAGCGCTAAGGCGTTGTTGCTGGCGGCCATAATCTTCTTCACGCAGAATTCCCGGCCAGAGCGGATCTTGCTGTAACCAGTTTTCCAGTGAGGCATCAGGGGATTCGCCAATCAGGCGATCACCGAGAAGCAGGTCAGCCGAGTCCAGCCGTGCATCATCTTCCCATAGTCGCCCGGCATGATACTTAATCTCCAGTGCACAACCTTCTTCCGCCAGCTTTTTCCGGAGCGCCTTCGCCACCAGCTCGAATTCAACCGGCGGGTGAAACAGTAATGTCAGTTTTGCAGGCAGCGGAACATCCACATCATCGTGCAAAGGTATTGGCCAGCCAGGCAACATTTCCTTGCTGGCTTTCACCAGATCATGATCGATAGGTAAATTATCCAGCATGCCGCTGCGCTGAATAATACGGACGATTTTACGTGCCTGAGCCTCATTTAACACGCCACGTTTAAGATTGGCAGCGATGTAGCAAAATCCCAGGCTGGTACTGCGTCTGACGGGTTTCACACGCGATAATTCATCCTGTTCCCCCAAAATGATCCGCACAGGATGCTGGCAACTGACGTTGCTCTTCTGCGCAAACAGTTGCGGCGTGATCCAAAATTCGATAGCTGCCAGATAAGGGTGCTGCAAGGCGTACAACGTATGTTGTTCCAGCCTGAGAAGTTCGGGCGAAAAGGTAGTCAGGCGAAAAGGGCCTGCACCGATATGCGGGTTATCAGGATGCGATAACAAGCAGTTCAGGTCGGCAAACCGGTGCGCCAGCCAGTAATCAGGTTTATCGAGTTCAAACTGCAGGCACAGTGCGTGCGGCTGTGACAATTTGCTCACGGATGCCAGATTATGTTTACCGCGCGGCGAATTTCTCAGTTGTTCAAAACGCGCCATCAATTGCGCCGTTTTAAGGGGTTCACCGTTATGCCAGAACAACTGGCTGCGCAGGAAAAACTGCCAGGTTTTGCCGTTATTACTGATTTGCCAGTGATGAGCAAGATCGGGCTGAGGGGTTGAATTTCCCGGAATAAAACGCGTCAGCCCTGCATGAATAGTATGGGCAAGATGCTGCTCAGCGCGACCGGTCAGAGCCAGTGGATCCAGCGGCTGGAGAGGGCGATAGTAAGGAATGCGCAGTGTGGGCGCATCCTCCTGCCATTGTCCGCCCAAATGCGGTGCGAGCAATGCATTGAGATGGCTCGGATCCAACTGACTAAGTTGCAATGCGGCCGAATGTTCGCCATTTTTCAGCAGTGCCTGCAGATAGGCTCCCCGCAGATCTTCAGGTGTTCTCAGGCAACAGAGCGAGGCGCGTTTCCCGCGGCCGGCTTGCGATTGCCAGTCAATCCAGCCCGCATCCTGAAAATGTGCCAACAGTGTACGGGTATGCCGTTCACTGCAGCAGAATACCTCTGCCAGTTCTGCCACGGTAAACTGAACCGGATGTTGTCCGGTCTTCAGGTATAAACGCTGGAACTGATTTAGCCGGTTTTGCAGGCGCACGATAAACAGGAAGCCTTATTTTTTCAGATTAAATAATCTGTTCAGCCTATCGCACCTATGATGCCCTGGCTTGCAGTGAAGAGCCAAAGTGTGAACTAAAACCGGAACAGTATTCACAAACTGTTCACTATTAGTTCCGCAAATCGCAGTCCATACTTTGACGGTGAAAATCATTCCCTTTCTGAGAGAAAATATGTTCCGTTTAGCTGCATTTGATATGGATGGCACACTGCTTTTACCTGATCACACGCTGGGCGAAAAAACGCTGGCGACGCTACGACAGCTGGCCGAAAAGCCAATAAAACTGACGTTTGCGACTGGCCGTCATTATCTCGAAATGAAAGATATTCTGGCGAATATCGGGCTTGAAGGTTTTCTGATCACCGGAAACGGCACGCGCATTCATGACTTATCCGGGCACCGGCTGCATGCCAATGACTTGTCCGAAGATTGTGCGCATGAGCTTTTACATACGCAATGGGACACGCCTGCCAGCTTGCATGTATTCCGTGATGACGGTTGGTTTACTGCTCTGGATGATCCGGATTTACTGATCCCGCATCAGTTCAGCGGCTTTCGCTACCAGTTACAGGATCTGCGTTTATTACCTGACTCCGGCAACAGCAAAGTTTGTTTCTGCGCACCGCACGAAACCCTGCTGGCGCTGGTACCGCAACTTGAAGCGCATTTCGGCCCGCGCCTTGACCTGTGTTTTTCAGCGGCAGACTGTCTGGATGTGCAGCCAGCCGGGAGCAATAAAGGCAGCGCTCTGGCGCTTCTTACTGCTGGTCTGGGTATCGATATGTCAGAATGCATGGCATTCGGCGATGCCATGAACGACAAGGAAATGCTGGAAAGTGTCGGGATGGGGCTGATCATGGGTAACGCCTTGCCTGTGCTGAAGGAACGAGCCTCTCATTTACAAATTATCGGACATTGCCGTAATCAGGCTGTGTCTCACTTTTTGCAACACTGGCTGCAGACTCCACACCTCACCTATTCCCCCGAATAATAAGGTATTGCAGCAAGCCGGGTTCACTTTAACTGTCCCGGCTTTTTTCCGTCATACTTCAAGCTGCAGAGGCGTTGGCTGCGTTTGCTCACCCGAATCACTTACTGATGTATGTTCATTGGGATTCACACATTTTCCGCCTGCCTGCAACGCGAATTATTTTTGATAAATATTAGTTAAGTCCTTCCAGTTGTGCCGCATAAACCGAAATGTCACCGATATTATTCTCTACCCAGTGATTATCAAAATAGGTATTAAGATAACGTTCGCCGCTGTCGCAAAGCAGGGTAACGATCGAACCGGTTTCGCCTTTCTCTCGCATGTGTTTTGCCAGTTGCAATACTCCCCACATATTGGTGCCTGTCGAGCCGCCGACTTTTCTCCCCAGTACCTGCTCAAGCCAGCGGACGGCAGCAATGCTTGCGGCATCAGGCACTCGCATCATGCTGTCAATGACGTCAGGAATAAATGAGGGTTCGGCACGCGGGCGCCCGATACCTTCAATGCGACTGCTGCATTGTGCATTAACGCTGGCGTCACGTTGCTGAAAATAATCGTAAAAGACAGAGTTTTCCGGATCCACCACCACCAGTTCGGTATCGTGCCCCCGATAACGGATGTAGCGGCCAAGTGTTGCGGACGTTCCGCCGGTGCCGGCGCTCATTACCAGATAACGCGGCACCGGATGTGGTTCGCAGGACATCTGACGAAAAATACTGTCTGCAATATTATTGTTGCCGCGCCAGTCAGTGGCCCGCTCCGCGTAGGTAAACTGATCCATGTAATGGCCGTTCAGTTCTTTCGCGAGCTGCTCCGAGGCAGCATAAATCTGACCGGAGTTTTCGACAAAATGACAGCGGCCGCCATAAAACTCAATTTGTTGAATTTTGCGCGGGGCGGTACAGGCGGGCATCACGGCAATAAAGGGCAGGCCCAGAAGACGCGCGAAATAGGCTTCGGAGATGGCGGTACTGCCCGAAGATGCTTCAATAATCGGTGTATTCTCGCGGATCCAGCCATTACACAGGCCATATAAAAATAATGAGCGAGCCAGACGGTGCTTCAGACTGCCGGAAGGGTGCGTGCTTTCATCTTTCAGATACAACGAAATTCCGGGAAAATCATTCAGTGCAAGACGGATTAAATGTGTGTCGGCTGAACGCTGATAATCGGCGTCGATTTCTCTGATGGCGTGATTGACCCAGGAATTACGCATGTTGCAGGCTCGTAAGTAAGTTTTGATAAGATAAAGAATAACGTAATCATTAGAGAAATAAGTTACTCTTTTTGCCATGAATACCCTTATTGAGAGAAACTATTTCTCCGGGAGAGCGAAATGATAGATAAAACTGACCGCACACTTTTATCGTTGCTACAGAAGGATTGCACCCTTTCTCTCAACACACTGGCGGAGGCCGTCAATCTCACGACCACCCCTTGCTGGAAAAGAATAAAGCGTCTTGAAGATGAAGGGATTATTTGCGGGAAAGTGGCGTTGCTCGATGGTGAGAAACTGGGGCTGAGCCTGACGGCATTTGTGCTGATTAAGACGCAGCATCACAACAGCGAGTGGTATCAGCGATTTGTTCAGCAAGTCGAAGCGTTTCCGGAGGTGCTGGGTTTTTACCGGATGGCGGGCGAATACGATTACCTGCTGCAGGTTCAGGTCTCCGATATGAAAAGCTACGATAACTTTTACAAGCGACTTGTGAATGGCATTCCAGGACTGAACGATGTGACCTCAAGTTTTGCGATGGAGCGCATAAAATCGACCACTGCATTGCCGATTTAATGCAAAAGTTGCAGTAAAAAGTTTCATCAGAAACACTTGTTAACTCTGGTATCCTTGTCGGCCTGAAGAGGAAACGGGGAGTTCGGCTGCCGGTTTAACTCAATAAAATCATTATTATTTGTATGGAAAATGCTGCGTGAGATTGTTTGCACAACTGGGCTGGTACTTCCGGCGTGAATGGCGCCGGTATCTGGGAGCCGTCGCCTTACTGGTCATTATCGCCGTTCTGCAATTACTGCCGCCAAAACTGGTGGGGGTTATTATCGATGGTGTTACGTCAAAACAAATGTCTTACAGCATGCTTTTTGCGTGGCTTGGCCTGATGCTGGGTACGGCTGTTGTGGTCTACCTGCTGCGTTATGTCTGGCGTGTGCTGCTCTTTGGCGCGTCTTATCAGCTTGCAGTTGAACTGCGGCAGGACTTTTTTCGTCAGCTGAGTCGCCAGCATCCCGCTTTTTATCTGCGCCATCGCACGGGCGATTTAATTGCACGTGCTACGAATGACGTCGACCGTGTGGTGTTCGCTGCGGGGGAGGGCGTACTGACGCTGGTGGATTCTCTGGTCATGGGGTTGGCGGTACTTATCGTTATGGCAACCCAGATCAGCTGGGAACTGACATTACTCTCGCTGGTGCCGATGCCGGTAATGGCCATCATCATCAAGCGCTATGGCGACCAACTTCATTCCCGCTTCAAGACTGCACAAGCTGCGTTTTCCTCGCTTAACGATCAGGCGCAGGAAAGCCTGACCAGTATCCGCATGATCAAAGCTTTTGGCCTGGAGAATCATCAGTCATCGCAGTTTGCTGACGTGGCTGCGGATACCGGTGCAAAAAATATGCGTGTCGCGCGCGTTGATGCCCGCTTTGATCCGACCATTTATGTTTCTATCGGCATGGCGAATCTGCTGGCCATCGGCGGCGGTAGCTGGATGGTCGTTAATGGTCACCTGACGCTGGGTGAACTCACCAGCTTTGTCATGTACCTTGGCCTGATGATCTGGCCGATGCTTGCGCTCGCCTGGATGTTTAACATCGTCGAACGTGGCAGTGCGGCCTACAGTCGTATTCGTAGCCTGTTGCAGGAAGCCCCCTCTGTTGTGGATGGCATCATCCCCCTACCGGCAGAGCGTGCGGTGCTGGAAGCACGCATCACTGATTTCCATTATCCGGAAAATAGCCACGCTGCGTTAACGTCGGTCAATTTTTCCCTGCAACCTGGGCAAATGCTGGGGCTATGCGGTCCGACAGGTTCCGGTAAAAGCACGCTGTTGGCACTCCTTCAGCGCCAGTTCGATGTCACTGACGGGGATGTGCGTTATCACGGATTATCCCTTAAAGAAATTCAGCTTGATGACTGGCGTGCCCGTCTGGCTGTTGTCAGCCAAACGCCTTTCCTGTTTTCAGACACTGTCGCGCAGAATATCGCGCTCGGAAGACCTGATGCCACGCAGGAAGAGATTGAAGAAGCCGCGCGTCTCGCCAGCGTCCATGACGATATTCTGCGATTGCCTCAGGGATATGACACTGAAGTCGGCGAGCGTGGCGTCATGCTTTCCGGTGGTCAGAAGCAGCGTATTTCGATTGCACGTGCATTGCTCCTCAAAGCTGAAATTCTGATCCTTGATGATGCTTTATCCGCCGTTGATGGCCGGACAGAGCACCAGATCCTGCACAATCTTCGCCAGTGGGGCAGTGACCGTACGGTGATCATCAGTGCTCATCGACTTTCAGCACTGACCGAAGCCAGTGAAATTTTGGTGTTCAGTCAGGGGAGTATTTCACAGCGTGGCAATCATGATCAGCTTGCTGCAGAACCCGGCTGGTACCGCGATATGTTCCGTTATCAGCAATTAGAAGCCGCGCTGGATGATGTGCCGCAGGAAAAGGAGCCGGAACGCCGTGGCTGAACAAAAAATAATTAAAATTCAGAAGCTTTGGCCAACGCTAAAGCGCCTGTTAAAATACGGAAAACCCTATACTACACCGCTGTCTTATGCGGTGCTGATGCTATGGATTGCCGCTGCAGCGGAAGTGACCGGCCCTATCTTAATCAGCTTCTTTATTGATCATTACGTGGCTAAAGGTGAGATGCCGTGGGGGAAGGTTAGTTTGCTCGCGTTAAGCTTTCTTTTCCTGCAATTCCTGGCGGCAAGCCTGCATTATTTTCAGGCACTGTTGTTCAACCGTGCTGCGGTGGGTGTCGTTCAGCGCCTGCGCACCGAAGTTATGGATGCTGCACTACGGCAGCCGCTGAGTGCATTCGATACTCAACCTGTAGGTCAGCTGATTTCCCGCGTGACAAACGACACGGAAGTTATCCGTGATTTGTATGTGACTGTGGTATCGACAGTCTTGCGCAGTATTGCCCTGATTGGGGCAATGCTGGTGGCGATGTTCAGTCTCGACTGGCGTCTGGCATCGGTGGCGATTTGTATCTTCCCGGCCGTGTTTGTTGTGATGGGGTTGTACCAGATTTACAGTACGCCGGTGGTGCGCAAAGTACGTGCTTACCTGGCGGATATTAATGATGGTTTCAATGAAGTCATCAACGGTATGAATGTCATTCAGCAGTTCCGCCAGCAGAAAAGATTCGGGGAACGGCTTGCCCGCGCCAGTCAGTCGCACTATATGGCCCGTATGCAAACGCTGCGGTTGGAAGGATTCCTGTTGCGTCCTTTGCTCAGTTTATTCTCCTCGTTAATTTTATGTGGTCTGCTCATTCTCTTTGGATTCAGCGCAGAGGGCTCTGTGGGCGTTGGTGTTTTATACGCCTTCATTAATTATCTCGGACGGCTCAACGAGCCTCTGATTGAACTGACCTCACAGCAATCGATTATGCAGCAGGCAGTGGTTGCCGGTGAGCGTATCTTTGATTTGATGGACAGGACGCAGCAGCAGTATGGACCCGATGATAAATTGCTGACCAGCGGTGAGATTGATATCAAAGACGTCAGCTTTGCTTATCTGCCGGATAAATGGGTGCTGGAAAACATTTCTTTGCACGTCCCTTCACGCGGATTTGTCGCGTTGGTCGGGCATACCGGCAGCGGTAAAAGCACGCTGGCAAATCTGCTGATGGGCTATTATCCGCTAAACAAAGGTGAGATCCGGGTTGACGGGCGTAACCTCGCCGATTTATCGCACACCAGCCTGCGTAAAGGTATTGCGATGGTGCAACAGGATCCGGTCGTTCTGGCAGAGTCCGTATTTGCCAATGTCACGTTAGGCCGTGATATTGATGAAGCACAGGTTTGGCATGCGCTGGACATTGTCCAGCTCTCACCGCTGGTGCGCGAAATGCCCGAAGGTATCAATACGCGTCTGGGAGAACAGGGCAATAATCTTTCTGTCGGGCAGAAGCAATTACTGGCGATGGCGCGCGTTTTGGTGCAGGCACCGGAAATTCTGATCCTTGACGAGGCAACGGCCAATATTGACTCCGGCACAGAGCAGGCAATTCAGCGC
This sequence comes from Rahnella perminowiae, assembly GCF_019049755.1. Taxonomy (GTDB): domain Bacteria; phylum Pseudomonadota; class Gammaproteobacteria; order Enterobacterales; family Enterobacteriaceae; genus Rahnella; species Rahnella perminowiae. The sequence goes on along the minus strand of NZ_JAFMOS010000605.1, from coordinate 10,182 downwards.
GCATTACGGGCTATCCGTCAGCAGACTACACTTGTGGTTATTGCACACCGGCTTTCAACGATCGTAGATGCCGATAATATTTTGGTATTGCACCGCGGACAAGCCGTTGAGCAGGGTAATCACTTGCAGCTGCTGGCAGAAAAAGGCCGGTATTATCAGATGTATCAGTTGCAACTTGCCGGGCAGCAATTGGCTTCTGCCGGACAGATTACACCCGCAACAGAAAACGCATAATCTTATGCCGGTGCCGTCTCTCCGCGGTACCGGCTATCTTTTTTCCCCGGTTTTCTTTTCCCGTTTTTAGCTTTCCCCGCACTGTATTCATGCAGGCAAAACCTTTTTATCAATCCGGATGCACTAAAAAGCAGCGATGAGCACTTAAATGGTGCGAACGCTGCTGTGCTGAATAGGATTTGGCAACTGTGCGCAGGGTCACGATTATTCTGAAAATGCCGTATTACGTGGGAATTGCATGAATCTGTGACCAATTTCAACTCTGGCACATCCTTTGCTTTATTCAATCCGTATCGGGCGTGAGTCCTCTCACGGCAGGCCCTTAATTCGAGGAGTGGCACAATGAAGCTGGTTACTGTGGTGATCAAACCTTTTAAGCTGGAAGACGTGCGTGAAGCGCTGTCTGCTGTTGGAATTCAGGGGCTGACCGTAACGGAAGTTAAAGGTTTTGGCCGTCAGAAAGGTCATGCAGAACTTTACCGTGGCGCGGAATACAGCGTGAACTTCCTACCAAAAGTAAAAATCGACATTGCTATCGCTGACGATCAGCTTGATGAAGTGATCGACGTGATCAGCAAAGCGGCCTACACCGGCAAGATCGGTGATGGCAAAATTTTCGTTGCTGAGTTGCAACGTGTTATCCGTATTCGTACCGGTGAAACCGACGAAGCAGCACTGTGATTTCAGGTTCTTTTCTCTCACACCAATCGGTTTGAGATAAATCAGATGAGAAAAAACAGTTTTGAGAAACAGGGGTGGGTTAATAATGAAAAAACTTTTATCCATGATGGGGCTTGGTGCAGTGGCTTTGCTGCCTTCGCTGGCCATGGCGGCAGCACCAGCAGCGGCAAACGGCGCTGATAATGCCTTTATGATGATTTGTACTGCGCTGGTATTGTTCATGACCGTACCTGGCGTAGCGTTGTTCTACGGCGGCTTACTGCGTTCGAAAAACGTTTTGTCCATGCTGACTCAGGTTATTGTCACCTTTGCTCTGGTCTGCGTTTTGTGGATCCTCTACGGCTACAGCCTTGCTTTCAGCGAAGGTAATGCGTTCTTCGGGGGGTTCAGCAACGTCATGATGAAAGGCATTGGACTGGATTCTGTGACGGGCACCTTCTCGCAGATGATTCATGTTGCATTCCAGTGCTCATTTGCCTGTATCACGGTGGCGCTGATCGTGGGCGGTATCGCTGAGCGTGTACGTTTTTCAGCGGTTCTGATTTTCACGGTGATCTGGCTGACTTTCTCTTACATCCCGATGGCTCATATGGTGTGGGCAGGCGGTTTCCTGGCTGCTGATGGTGCGCTGGACTTTGCCGGTGGTACTGTTGTCCACATTAACGCCGCAATTGCAGGCCTGGTGGGAGCGTATCTGCTCGGTAAACGTGCCGGTTTTGGTAAGGAAGCTTTCAAACCACACAACCTGCCAATGGTCTTCACGGGTGCCTCAATCCTCTACGTGGGCTGGTTCGGCTTCAACGCGGGTTCAGCAAGTGCCGCAAGCTCTGTTGCCGCACTGGCTTTCCTGAACACGGTAATTGCTACCGCTGGCGCAATCCTGTCCTGGACGCTGGTTGAGTGGATGGTACGTGGTAAGCCTTCACTGCTGGGCGCAAGCTCTGGTGCTATCGCGGGTCTGGTCGCTATCACGCCGGCATGTGGTACGGTGGGCGTTGGCGGTGCTTTGATCATCGGTCTGGTCGGTGGTATCACTGGCCTGTGGGGTGTGGTTACCCTGAAAAAATGGCTGCGTGTTGATGACACATGTGACGTATTCGGTGTTCACGGCGTGTGCGGTATCGTAGGTTGCCTGCTGACTGGCGTGTTCACTTCCAGTTCCCTGGGCGGCGTAGGTTATGCAGAAGGCGTGACCATGGGCCATCAGGTGTGGGTGCAGTTCTTCAGCGTATGCGTGACCTTGGTGTGGTCCGGTGTTGTGGCCTTCATCGGTTACAAAGTGGCTGATATGATTGTAGGTCTGCGTGTTCCTGAAGAGCAGGAACGTGAAGGTCTGGATGTTAACAGCCACGGTGAAAATGCTTACAACCAATAAGCCAGTAGTAATCTGATTTCAGAGAAAGTAGTGCGCTAACTCTCTCATTAAGCAGTACAGAACAATAAAATAATGATGATATGCAAAAGGGGCGATAGTGATATCGCCCCTTTTTAATGCGCCATTTTCACAGGACGTTTATTAATAAAGATTATTCAGGCTTTCGCTGACGAATAACGCCTTCCTGGACCGTAGAGGCGACCAGAACGCCATCGCGGGTATAAAACTGCCCACGCACAAAACCGCGCGCACCGGAAGCAGAAGTACTTTCAACGGCATACAGCAACCAGTCATCCATGCGGAACGGACGGTGGAACCACATCGAATGGTCGATGGTCGCGACCTGCATTCCCGGTTCAAGGAAGCCAATGCCATGAGGTTGCAGCGCCGTAGGCAGGAAATTGAAGTCAGATGCATAGCCCAGCAAATACTGATGAATTCGCAAATCATCTGGCATCTCACCGTTGGCCCGGAACCACACGGCACGGTTAGGTTCTTCGACGCTTCCTTTCAGCGGGTTATGAAACTTCACCGGACGCATTTCAATAGGCTTATGGCCGATAAATTTTTCGCGGAATTTTTCCGGTATCAGATGCGCCAGATTTTTAGCAATATCGGATTCTGATACCAGCGTTTCCGGTGGTGGTACATCCGGCATGGCGTTCTGATGCTCAAAGCCACTTTCCTGGCTCTGAAACGACGCTGTCATATAGAAAATCGGTTTTCCATGCTGTACGGCTTTTACACGGCGTGCACTGAAGCTGTTGCCATCGCGCAGGATTTCCACGTCATAGATGATGGGCTTACTGCTGTCGCCAGGGCGCAAAAAATAGCTGTGGAAAGAATGGATACCCCGCTCCGCCGGAACAGTCTGCTTGGCGGCATACAATGCCTGTCCGACCACCTGACCGCCAAAGACCTGACGTAAGCCTAAATCTTCACTTTGGCCACGGAACAACCCTTCTTCAATTTTTTCCAGATCGAGCAGATCCAGCAGATTTTTTAATGCCTGACTCATAGTGGCCTCATGAAAGTAACCAGAGAAATCGACCTCAGTTGTTCGGGGTAATGCAGGCAGGAATCTTCTGAAATACGCCTTCACCGACAGGTCTAACCTGTTAATCATAGTGGATCTTCCGTTTTGCCAGAAGATCTGTTTGGCCGTTAACAGGAAAACCTCAGATTCTTGTGCCATGATTAATAGGTAAGCTGGTTAAAGTCACTACATTCATCGTCGGCGCTTATTACGGCTTGTCGACAAGCGACTATAAAAAGGGAGTACGATCAATGAAACTTTGGCAGATAGTAGGTGGAACCGCGCTGTCTCTGACTCTTGCCGGATGTGCACAGCATCATGAGGCACCAGCGCAGCAACCTCCTGTGAATACGGCGGCCAGTCCGGTCACTCAACCTGCGATCACCGGCCCGAATGTATCGGGTAGTGTGTTCATCAATCAGCGTGTTGCTTTGCCACCGGATGCTGTCCTGACGGTGACATTGTCTGATGCTTCGGTGGCGGATGCGCCATCCCGGGTGATTTCGCAAAAAGTAGCAAGAACGCAAGGGAAACAGGCTCCGTTTACCTTCATCCTGCCATATAACCCGCAGGAAATTGCTCCTGACGCCCGTATTCTTCTGAGTGCAGCGGTAACCATCAATGGTCAGATGACCTTCATCACTGATTCCATTAAAGAAGTGATTAACCATGGTCAGGGTACACGTGCTGATCTGCAACTTGTCCCTGTTGTCGCCGTACCTGTCGCGACTAAACCGAGCACTTTGGGGCCAATGAGCAACCCGTCAAATCCGGGGCTGGGCACGTCACCCGCACCGGTAAGTTCGGCACCCGCGCAACCCATGACCTATTGATTCATGACTTGTGATGGCTAAGCACCGCTCCGGCGGTGCTTATCTGTAAGATGGTTTAGTGAACGCAACATCACCATTTCCAGCCATATTTCTCTAAATCCACTTTGCCTTGCTTAAAGGTAATGCCTTCTGCCAGCAGTGCCTGACGTTGACGCTTAAAGTCTTCGCCCTGCAGGGATATTTCGCCGTGCCGGTTAATCACCCGATGCCAGGGAAGGGTGCTGCCTTCCGGCAGCTTCTTGAGTACGCCGCCGACCTGCCGCGCTGCACGCGGTGAACCGGCCAGTTGTGCGACGTTACCGTAAGTTGTAACTTGCCCGACCGGAATGGCGGCGATAATCTGAAATACGCGCTGGCGAAAGTTATCGGGTTCCGACATGACATCCTCCTCGGTGATTTGCGCCAGTATGACGCAAAAATTAAGGCATTGTTGGCTCTGATTTAGGCATATCGTTTAAGAAAACAACGGTTGTCGGCGGTTAACTTGCTTTTGCTTCGGGCATCGCAGATAATGCCCGTCGCTTCAATTCTCTTAGCAGAGAAATGAAGCCGACAACGTCAATGGGGGCCCTGTTGGTTCTCCCGCAACGCTAACTTGTCAACTTGGTCAGGTCCGGAAGGAAGCAGCCATGGCAGGTGTCGTGTGTGCCGGGATGTAGCTGGCAGGGCCTCCACCATTTCAGGTGTCTACCGATTCTTCTTATCTTCCTCATTTCTTCTTAAACATCCGTAAAGCCAGGCTGCGCCCGTAAAAAAGGGCACGTTTTCACGCACCCTCTGTTTGATTCGTTAGGGTCAGTGATGTACCAGCGTCGCAAAATAATAGACCAGCGGGATCGCCAGAATATAAAGGCTCATCGGTACCTCACGTGCCTTGCCGGCAACGACCTTAATGCTGACGTAAAACAGCAATCCGCCGGCGATACCTGTACCGAAGCTGTTGGAAATCAGCGTAATCATCACCATCATCAGTACTGGCAGCGCGTCGGTAAAATTCGCTAAGTCCACTTTTCGTAAATTACTGAACATGTTCAGGCCAATCAGAATCAGCGCCGGAGCGGTCGCCTCTTTCGGGATCATCAGCGCAATGGGGGTAAATAACAGCATCAGCAGAAACATCATGGCTGCAGCCAGCGCGGTCAGGCCAGTTTTTCCGCCTGCTTCAGCCGCTGCAGAGGACTCGATCAGTGCGGTGGCGGCAGGAATACCGACGATCGGGCCCAGCGCCGCCGCAATGGAATCCACCATGAAAGGCCGGTTGATATGTTTCATATTGCCGCGCTCATCGAGCAACCCGGCTTCACCGCCAACAGCCAGTGTGGTGCCCATTGTCGAGAAGAATTCTGAGGCGAAAAAGATAAACAGGAATGGCAGGAAGGCGATGTTGATGGCACCGGTAAGATCGACTTTGCCCAGCAGCGGAGCCACAGAATGTGGTACAGAGATCCATTGTTCAGGTAAATGTGTTACACCAAACGGTATGCCAGCCACCGTCGCCAGCAAAATGGCCCACAAAATAGCACCGGGTACTTTTCGGGCCTGTAAGCCCACGGCGACCAGCAGACCAAGAAGCGCGATTAAGGCACCCGGCGCGGTAAAATCTCCTAAAGCCAGTGCATGCGTTTTGGCATTTGCCATGACCAGTCCGGCATTGCGGAAGCCGAGCAGGGCGACAAAAATGCCAATAGAAGCGGTCAGTCCAAGTTTGATCGACTGCGGAACAGAACGGGTGACCACTTCACGCAAACCAAACACTGTCATCACGAAAAATAAAACCCCCGACCAGCATGCAATACCCAGTGCGACGGGCCAGGTAATGCCGTCGCCCGCCAGCGTAATACCGACCAGTACCGAGCCGCCAATGCCTGGCCCGACCATAAAAGGCAGGTTGGCGTAAAAGGCCATCAGCAGAGAACCCAGCACAAACACCAGGATCACACCGGTGGTGGCTGCACCTTTATCCATACCGCTGACCGCCAGTAAGCCTGGGATCACCACCAGTAAATACGCTGCCGCCAGGAAACCGGTGATACCTGCCAGACATTCCGTTTTAATTTTGGTCCCGCGCTGACGCAGATGGAAACGGCGTTGTAACCAGCTTTCGTCAGATGAGACGGTAACATTTTTCACAGAACTTTCGGACATGCTTAAATACCCCTGAAAACAATTATTTATATTATTGTGTTTGCTGTCTTTTTGACGTGTAGTGGTTTTCTGCTTCAGATTTCTTCTGGCCAGATTTCCAGAACCGGATCGACGATTTCACGTAATCCGCCATCTGTAAGTCCTAAATCGGTCAGATGCGGGCCGGCATTACAGGCGAGACATGTCCCTTCGATGGCTTTGAAAACGCGATAAGGGGGTTCCCAGTCGGCGACCTGTGCGCTGAGGTCGCGCAGGTTTTTAAACTGCTTCGCTAATTCTGGAGCCGGTAAATCAGACAGCATGCCGCCAATCGGCATATCGATGCTTGCCAGTAATTTCCCATGCTGACTGAGGGCCATACCGCCTCCGCTGGCAACCAGTTGATTGGCTGCTACCACCATATCAGCAGGATTCCGGCCGATAACCACCAGATTATGGGAGTCATGCGAGTAAGAAGTTGCAATGGCGCCGCGCAAAGCTCCCCAGCCTTCGAGTAATGCCATTTTCGGTGTGGCCTCGTGGCGGCCATGCCGGTGCTGTACCCAAATCAGGCTGAAATCGTCGGGTATCTGCACGACACCGTTCCTCACATTCACGGTCACTTCACTCCATTGTGTAAAGCGCGCGCCTTTAATATTGCGCAGACGCGCTTTACCGTTGTTCAGACCCGGAATTTTCAGTTGGAAATCATCGGCGCTTAAGGCACTTAGCCGCATAGTATTGCGCGGAGGTGTCACGTCGCGGGCTGCCGAAGGGGTAGATAACAGTTTGCCTTGTCTGGCAACGCAGCTACCCGCAACGTACACCGCGCACGGATGCAGAGTATCCAGCGAATCAAACGCGATAATATCTGCCGTACGCCCTGCGGCAATAAGGCCTAAATCTGAACGTTGCATGCGGATCGCTGCATTGAATGTTGCCATCCTCAGTACATCTTCCGCACGTAACCCGTGTGAAATCAGAAGCCTGATTAAGGCAATCAGCCCGCCTTTTTCCAGCAAGTGATCGGGTGGAACATCATCAGTACACAGTGTTATCTGCGATGAAAGGTGGGGAAGTGCCAGCAAAGCTGCGGCGATATCGGGCAGAAGATAAGGATGTGAGCCGCGAATTTGCAGCGTCAGGCCAGCACGCAGCTTTTCCAGCGCATCTTCAGCTGAAGTCAGTTCATGATCGGATGTCACACCCGCAGCCAGATACGCCTGTAATTGTTCGTCTTTAAGGCCGCGGGCGTGTCCTTCAATGAGTTTCCCACTGTTTAATCCCGCCTCAAGAATTTCCAGCATTCGCTCGCTGCCATTGAGCACGCCATACATATCCATCACTTCGGCCACACCGGCAATTTCCGGCCAGCTAAGCATTGTCTGCATTTCCTGGCCTCTGAAATCTGCACCGGACATCTCTAAGCCCGGCGTTGACGGCACGCTGGAGGGCGCAGCACATATCACACGTAATGGCAGATTACGGCTGGACCGGACGGCGTACTGTACACCGGCAACACCCAGTACATTCGCCAGTTCATGCGGATCCCAAAACACTGTTGTTGTGCCCTGAGCAACGACGATTTCTGCATACTTTTCCGGTGGTAAATGAGAGCTTTCGATGTGAACATGCGTATCGATAAGGCCGGGGGAGAGATAATTTCCTGATAAATCATCGACATTTTCAGTCTGCGAGAATTTCCCCCGCGGATGGACGCTGGCAATCATATTTCCGGTGATACCGACATCGGCTTCGCGGATCTCTCCTGTGACCATGTCGATGACTTGGGCGTTAATCAGCAGGCGGTCAAAAGGGATCTTCCCCAGTGCAGCGTTTATTGCCCTCTGTCGCAGAGGGCGGGAGGCGGTGCTGTCGGTCATATCAGTTTCCGGATTTAAACAAGATGAAGTTAATGTAGGGAGCGGCAGGGGCTTTGCACAGATGAATTATTTTATCCGTTTATAAGATGCGGTTATGCTGAGCAAACGTTTCCTATTTTTAGCGGAAGAGCTGCTCATTATGTCTGAACCCTGGCGCCGGTTGCCGGCCCTTTCCCTCAAGCAAATTCAATACTTTGTGACGCTGGCGCAACTGCGCAGTTTCACCGATACGGCAAATCGTCTGGCGATAAGTCAGCCCGCACTGAGCAGCGCGCTTCGTCAAATTGAATCCGTATTAGGCGGGAAATTACTTAACCGGACGGCACAAGGTGTGAGTCTGACAGAGCAGGGGGAAGCCGTTTTGCCTTATGCAGAACGCTTATTGAATACTGCACTTAGCGTTTTCGACGATATGCAGCAAATTATGCTTCAGGGCGGGGATGGCACTTTACGCATAGGATTAGTGCCTTCGGTCAGCACGTTATTATTTCCGGTCGTTCCGCAATTACTGGCAGAATATTTCCCTGATATGCGTGTTGAATTCCATGACCTCACAAACGACGCACTATTGCTGGAACTGGAGAACGGCTCGGTGGATTTTGGTATCGGTGCAACCGACAGTACCGTGCCGGAATCCCTGGCAGTCTACCCATTGCTGGAAGATCCTTTTGTGGCCGTTATCAGACGAGATGATCCGCTTTCTCAAGGCCACAATATTCCCTGGCGGCAACTGCTGAAAAGAGATATTGCATTGTTTTCAAAGGGGAATGTCAGCAGGCTGGTGACATCACTGAGTGAGAGCCATCGTCTGAATTTACGGGTCAGTTATCGCGTGGATTTTCAGGAGACATTATATGGGCTGGTTCGTTCGCGTCTGGCATTAGCAATATTACCAGAGTTATATACTGCAACACTCAACGATAATGAATTAACGGTGATTCACTTGCAGCAACCCACATTAAGCAGAACGGTGGCAATGATGCGTAAACCTGCACCATTACGTTCACCCAAAACAGAAGAATGTTTTCAGTTTCTATTACGGACATTTCATCGTCAGATCAACGAGAAAGCGGAACACCTTAACCCGCAGATATAGTTAAAGAATATTAACGTTATTTTGGTTAAATATTAAGCGGCCAGGCCGGAAGATATTACGGCCTGGCGTTATAGATCAGCGTACAAATTTCCAGACTGATACCGGAATTTTATCGTACAGTTTGTTCATCGTTAGCTCCGCTAAACGATGGTCAGCTGCCGAGTAAAACAATTCCAGTTCGTCGTCGGAAAGTTCATACTTATTTTTCTCAATAACACGTTCGAGTGTATCGATTGTGGTGCATTTTCTTAAACGCATCAAATAGTCGATTTTGTTCATCTTAGCCTTTTGATTTTTATCTGATGACTGCATATAAATTATTACTCAAGTCTTCATTAGGGTACAGATGTAGTCCCCTGAGAACATTCTGAATAAGCGCTTCTTGGTCTTTTGCCATTGACGCAAATCAGAATCGTTAATTCCATAATTGCTGAACAGGGTGTAGGTATCATCCAGATACTCTTCAACCAGATCACTTAAATGGTTATCAGCCGGATACTTAATTTTAAAACTCATCACAAAGGATGCAATGTGCTCAATCAGTTCATTGAGCTGTAGGTTAACGGCCGAAGTCGGATCATTAACCCAGCCATGATGGCTGTCACCCAGTGTTGCAATCCCTTCATCGTACAGCATTTCATTCAGGTAGCGTAACTGAGCGATATCGTGCCGCTTAGGCGAGTACTCATCCATATCATCCCCTCCGTAATGGTTTATTCGGTGTTGATAACACTCTGTGAGTAAACAACAAAACTTAATGGCTTACAGGAAACGGCTCTCACTAAAAACGCTATGAACTGGCTTAAACATCAAAGACAATCACAATGAGCTGTCTTCGGGATGAGGTTTAAAGGATTTTATTATATAGCCGGTATTTTAAATATAATTCATTTTTAGAAAGCTGTGCAAACGTATTACTC